>NZ_JBEYVW010000010.1:8890-286453 GCF_040644175.1 Streptomyces sp. NPDC047017
GTACTCAGCCGGAGCCGGGCAGTAGAGGCCGGCCCAGGCCGGGCAGCGGGATTCAGCCGGGACCGGGCGGCGGGTTCAGCCGGAGCCGGGCGGCAGGGGCCGGCCCGGGCCGGGCAGCGGGATTCAGCCGGAGCCGGGCAGTAGAGGCCGGCCCAGGCCGGGCAGCGGGATTCAGCCGGGACCGGGCGGCGGGTTCAGCCGGAGCCGGGCGGCAGGGGTCGGCCCGGGCCGGGCAGCGGGATTCAGCCGGAGCCGGGCAGCAGGGGTCGGCCCGGGCCGGGCAGCGGGATTCAGCCGGAGCCGGGCAGCAGGGGTCGGCCCAGGCCGGGCAGCGGGATTCAGCCGGGACCGGGCGGCGGGGTCAGCCGGAGCCGGGCAGTAGAGGTCGGCCCGGGCCGGGCAGCGGGATTCAGCCGGGACCGGGCAGTAGAGGTCGGCCCGGACCGGGCAGCGGGATTCAGCCGGGACCGGGCGGCGGGGTCAGGGGGTCTGGCAGGTGGGGCACCAGAAGAGGTTGCGGGCGGCCAGGTCGGCGGTGCGGACGCCGGTGCCGCAGATGTGGCAGGGCAGCGCCGCCCGGCGGTAGACGTAGACCTCGCCGCCGTGGTCGTCGACGCGCGGCGGGCGGCCCATCGCCTCGGGCGTGTGCTCGGGGCGGACGGTGTCGATGCGGTTGTCGCGGACGCCGTCGCGCATCAGGGCGACCAGATCGGCCCAGATCGCGTCCCACTCGGCTGCGGTGATGTCCCGGCCCGGGCGGTACGGGTCGACGCGGTGCCGGAAGAGGACCTCGGCGCGGTAGACGTTGCCGACGCCGGCGATGACCTTCTGGTCCATCAGCAGGGCGGCGATCGTGGTGCGGCTGCGGCGGACACGGGCGTAGGCGGCGGCCGGGTCGGCGTCCGGGCGCAGCGGGTCGGGGCCGAGGCGGTCGTGTATCGCCTGCTTCTCGGCGTCGGTGATCAGCGCGCAGGTGGTGGGGCCGCGCAGGTCGACGTACGAGGTGGCGTTCGCGAGGCGGAGGCGGACGGTGTCCGTGGGCGGCGGGGCGGGGGCGTCGCCGAAGGTGACCTTGCCGAAGAGGCCGAGGTGGATGTGGACCCAGTCGCCGGCGCGGAAGCCGAGGAAGAGGTGCTTGCCGTGGGCCTCGGTTCGGGTGAGGGAGGCTCCGCCGAGGACGGTGGCGGCGTCGGAGAACTTGCCCTGGGGGCTGGAGAGGCGGAGGTCTTCCCTGCCCTGGAAGCGGGCGGCGTAGTCCTGGGCGAGTCGGTGGATGGTGTGCCCTTCTGGCACGGTGCGGTGTCCTTTCCTGCCGTGGTCTTCGCCCGCCCGCCCGTCTCGGTAAGGAACAGGGGGGCGCCCGCCCGGGCTTCGCCTCGGACCCCCGGCGGGGACTCCGCCTCCTGCACCCCTGGGGGTGGGTGGGGGTGGACGCCCTGGCATCCGGGAGAAACACCCTGGCCCGGGGGGGGGATGGGTGCCCCGACCTCGGCGGGTGGGCGCCCCAGCCCCCGAAGGGGTGGGTGCCCGGACCTCGGGGGTGGGCGGCAAGCCTGGCTTCGGGGGCGTGAGCCCAGAGTCTGGAGGGACAGGGGCCTGACCCTCCAGGGTGGGTGGGGGGCTGCCCCCCCCACAGTGCGCGGGAGCCCTGGCCCTCGGAGTGCGCGGGAACCCTCACCCCCGGAGTGGCTGGGAGCCCCCGCGCTGAGAAGCGCGAATCCCGGGCCAGGAAGCCGGGGCCCTGGTCTCCGGGAGTGCTACGCGCAGGAGAAGCCCTTGCGCCCCCCTCGTTCCCTGAGCGGGCCCATCGGTCGTTTCCTGCGCGGGGCCACCGGGTTCCGGTGCATCCGTTGTGTCCCCGAGGCATGCCTGCCCGGAGGTGACAGGGGTCCGCCCCGGTCTCTAGTCCTGCTGCTGCGGGTGGTGCGGCGGGATGGGCGGGAGGTCCCCTGTCGTTTCGTAGGCGGACAGCATGTCGATGCGGCGGATGTGGCGTTCGTCGCCGGAGAAGGGGGTGTTGAGGAAGGTCTCGACGAACTTCGTCGCCTCCTCCTCGGAGTGCATGCGCGCGCCCACCGCGACGACGTTGGCGTTGTTGTGCTGCCGGCCGAGGGAGGCGGTCTCCTCGCTCCAGGCGAGGGCGGCCCGTACGCCCTTGACCTTGTTCGCCGCGATCTGCTCGCCGTTGCCGGAGCCGCCGATCACGATGCCGAGGGAGCCGGGGTCGCCCGCCGTGCGCTCGGCGGCGCGCAGGCAGAAGGGCGGGTAGTCGTCCTGGGCGTCGTAGATGTGGGGTCCGCAGTCGACGGGCTCGTGGCCCGCCGCCTTGAGCCATTCGACGAGGTGGTTCTTGAGTTCGAAGCCCGCATGGTCCGAGCCGAGATACACGCGCATGGTCCGAGTGTGACACGGCGGAGCGCGGCCGGGCCGGTCGGGGCCGGGCCCCGCGGGCGGCCGGAACGGGGGGGAAGGAGGAGCGGGAGAAGGAGTGCGAGAAGGAGTGGAAGGAATTGTGCGACACCGGTGAGGAACTCTGGAAACCTCAACGAAACCTCAAGTAACGATTACATTTCGAAGGTTCACGAATTCCTTTGCCTCGGATTCACTGGACCGGCTCGTACACCGCTCGTACGGGGAACCGCTCACCCGGCGTAAAGGAAAACCCTCCATGACCTCGCAGCCGACCCTGCCGAAGGATGGAAACGGCCGGACGGGCCCGGACGGACACAGTTCCGGGCTCCAGGCCGGTCTCAAGAACCGCCACCTCACCATGATCGCCATCGGCGGTGTCATCGGCGCCGGACTCTTCGTCGGCTCCAGTTCCGGTATCGCCACCGCCGGTCCCGGCATCCTCCTGTCCTATGCCCTCGTCGGCACGCTCGTCGTCCTCGTGATGCGCATGCTCGGCGAGATGTCCGCCGCCAACCCGACCTCCGGGTCCTTCTCCGCGCACGCCGACCGCGCGCTCGGCAGCTGGGCCGGGTTCTCCATCGGCTGGCTCTACTGGTTCTTCTGGGTCGTGGTGCTCGCGGTGGAGGCCACCGCAGGCGCCAAGATCCTCTCCGGCTGGGTCCCGGCCGTGCCCCAGTGGGGCTGGGCCCTGATCGTCATGGTGGTGCTGACCGCCACCAACCTGATCTCCGTGGGCTCCTACGGCGAGTTCGAGTTCTGGTTCGCCGGCATCAAGGTCGTGGCGATCGGCGCGTTCATCGTGGTGGGCCTGCTGGCCATCTTCGGCGTGCTGCCCGGCGTCCACGCCGACCAGGCGTCCTTCGGCAACCTCACCGGCCACGGCGGTTTCCTGCCGCACGGACCGGGCTCGATCCTCACCGGTGTGCTGCTCGTCGTCTTCTCGTTCATGGGCAGTGAGATCGCGACGCTGGCGGCCGGCGAGTCCGAGAATCCGCAGCGGGCGGTCACCAAGTCCACCAACAGCATCATCTGGCGCATCGCCGTCTTCTACCTCGGCTCGATCCTGGTCGTCATCTCGCTGATCCCCTGGGACGACAAGGCGATCAGCGACAAGGGCTCCTACGTCGCCGCGCTGGACTCCCTCGGCATCGCGCACGCCGGTCAGATCATGAACTTCATCGTGCTGACCTCGGTGCTGTCCTGCCTCAACTCCGGTCTCTACACCGCCTCCCGGATGGCCTTCTCGCTCGGCGATCGCGGCGACGCGCCCAAGGCGTTCGCGCGGACCACCGGGCGCGGCGTGCCGCGGACCGCGATCGTCGTCTCCGTCGCCTTCGGTTTCGTGGCGGTGTTCTTCAACTACAAGTTCCCGGACTCCGTCTTCCTCTTCCTCGTCAACTCCTCGGGCGCGGTCGCCCTGTTCGTCTGGCTGGTGATCTGCTTCTCGCAGCTGCGCATGCGGAAGATCATCATGCGCGAGGCGCCGGAGAAGCTGGTCGTGCGGATGTGGCTGTACCCCTACCTGACCTGGGCTGCGGCCGCGCTGATCGTCTTCGTCCTCGGCTACATGCTGACCGACACCGAGCACGACGGCCGCGAGACCGTGCTGCTGTCGCTGCTGGTCGCGGCCGTGGTGCTGGTGATCTCCGTGGTCAAGCAGCGGCTCGGCAACGGCCATCGGCCGGTGGACGCCGCCGAGCAGTCAGGACCCGCGGAGAAGGTCTCGGCCGGCTGAGTCCGGACGGATAGCGATAGACAGAGGGATACACGTACGGACGGACGTACGGACGGACGGACGCACATACGTACGGAAGAGGCCCGCGGGGCCGGTCGTCGTCACGACCGGCCCCGCGGGCCTCTTCAACGCCGTGGGCGCGCGCCCGGCGGTCAGCGCCTTCCGGCCAGCTTCCAGGCGGTGGGCAGCGCGCCCATCGCCAGGGCGGCCTTGAGGGCGTCACCGATCAGGAACGGGGTGAGCCCTGCGGCGATCGCGGCGGACGCGCTCATGCCGGTGGCCAGGGCCAGGTAGGGGACGCCGACGGCGTAGACGACCGCCTCGCCCAGGAGCATCGTGCCGGCCGTCCGCCAGGCGTTCCGGTCGGCGCCGCGGCGGGCCAGCGCGCCGACGACGGCGGAGGCGAGCAGCATGCCGAGGACATAGCCGAAGGAGGGGGCGCCGGCGCCCGAGCCGCCCTGCGCGAACCACGGCAGGCCGGCGACGCCCGCGAGCGCGTACAGCGCGAGGGAGAGCAGGCCGCGGCGGGCGCCGAGGGTGGTGCCGACCAGCAGCGCGGCGAAGGTCTGGCCGGTCACCGGCACCGGGGAGCCCGGCACGGGGACGGCGATCTGGGCGGCGAGGCCGGTCAGCGCGGCGCCGCCGAGCACGAGCGCGGCGTCCCGGACACGGGAGGAGGGGATCAGGTCGGCGAGGACCTGGCCGGTGCGGACGGGGGCGGCGGCGGTGCTCATGGGGACTCCGCGGGGTGAGGACGGTGGGAACAGCGTGACGCTATCCCAGCGCGTCACGGCTGATCACCGTCCGCGTTCGACAAAGGCGGGAACGCGCGCTTGGTCGGCTCCGGACAAAGGACACCGGTCACACCCGGCCCGGGGTGACACCGGTCACTGCGGGACAGTGGTGTGGGTGACATGGAGGGGGCGCGTCTGCTCTGTGGCGTCCCGCCGAACGGCCGTTCCCGGAGTTCCGCGCGCCCGCCGCCCGCCGCCCGCCGCTCGCCGCTCGCCACCAAGTGACACCGCGTTCACGTTCGGTGAGTCGGCTGTTCACGTTCGGTGAGTCAGCCGTCCGGATAGTGGGCATCCTCTTCGTGTGAGCGGACGGGCTGCTCACACTGTGGGCATTTCGCCCCTCCCCCCACTGGACGAGCGTGCCCATGCCACACAGCAGTACCACCTCCCCCGCGGCCGCCCCCGAGCAGGCGGGCGAGGCCCCCCTGTCGCACGGCCTGAAGCAGCGGCATCTGTCGATGATCGCCCTCGGCGGGGTGATCGGCGCCGGGCTGTTCGTCGGTTCCGGGGCGGGCATCGCCGCCGCCGGGCCCTCGATCGTCATCGCCTACGCCGTCTCCGGTGTCCTCGTGATGCTGGTGATGCGGATGCTCGGGGAGATGTCGGCCGCGCGTCCCTCGTCGGGTTCGTTCTCGGCGCACGCCGAGCGGGCGTTCGGGCCGTGGGCCGGTTTCACGGCCGGCTGGTCGTTCTGGGTGCTGCTGTGCACGGCGGTGGGCCTGGAGGGCATGGGCGCCGCGAAGATCGTCACGGGCTGGCTGCCGGGGACCCCGGAGTGGCTGTGGGTGGCCCTGTTCATGGTGGTGTTCTGCGGGGCGAACCTGGCCGCGGTGAAGAACTTCGGCGAGTTCGAGTTCTGGTTCGCGGCCCTGAAGGTCGGCGCCATCGGCCTGTTCCTGGTGCTGGGCGTGCTGGCCATCGCGGGAGTGCTGCCCGGCACCGACGCGCCCGGCACCTCGCACCTCGGCGACTTCCTGCCGCACGGCGGCCAGGGCCTGATCATCGGACTGCTCGCCTCCGTCTTCGCCTACGGCGGCCTGGAGACG
Source organism: Streptomyces sp. NPDC047017 (assembly GCF_040644175.1). Lineage (NCBI taxonomy): Bacteria > Bacillati > Actinomycetota > Actinomycetes > Kitasatosporales > Streptomycetaceae > Streptomyces > Streptomyces sp. NPDC047017. The sequence goes on from NZ_JBEYVW010000010.1 coordinate 14,878, forward strand.
GTCACCATCGCGGCGGCGGAGTCGCAGGACCCGGTGCGCGGGGTGGCCACCGCGGTGCGCACGGCGATGTGGCGGATCGCGCTGTTCTACATCGGCTCGATGGCGGTCATCGTCACCCTCGTCCCGTGGGACTCGGCGGAGGTCGTCGACAAGGGCCCCTACGTCGCCACGCTGGACCACCTGGGCATCCCGGGAGCCGGCCAGCTGATGAACGTGGTCGTCCTGGTGGCGCTGCTGAGCGCGATGAACGCCAACATCTACGGCTCCTCGCGCATCGCCTACTCACTGGTGGAGCGCGGCCAGGGTCCCAAGGTGCTGGCGAAGGTCTCCGGCGGGGTGCCGCGGATCGCCGTCGCGGTGTCGAGCGTGTTCGGGTTCGGCTGCGTGCTGCTCAGCTACTGGCGGCCCGACGACGTCTTCCCCTGGCTGCTGAACATGATCGGCGCGGTGATCCTGGTGGTCTGGATCTTCATCGCCGCCTCGCAGCTGCGGCTGCGGCGCCGGCTGGAGCGCGAGGCACCGGACCGGCTGGTCGTGCGGATGTGGGCGTTCCCCTGGCTCACCTGGATCGCGCTGGCGGGCATGGCGGCGATCTTCGTACTGATGGCCCGGCAGCCCGACACGCGGGTGCAGCTGTACTCGACGGGCGCCATGGCGCTGGTCCTGGCGGCGGCCGGATACGCCTGGCAGCGCGGACGCGCCCGGAGCTGACGTACGGCAGCCGTCCGGCGATCCGGCACACCGAAGGCCCCCACCTCACCCGTGGGGGCCTTCCTGTTGCCCGCGCCCGGCTTCTTGTTGATAGCTTGTAGTTGCAAGGCTATTGCAATAAGAGGTCGGAGGGGACCTGCATGCCCGTCTACACGCTGCCTGAACTGCCCTACGACTACGCGGCGCTCGCGCCCGTGATCAGCCCCGAGATCATCGAGCTGCACCACGACAAGCACCACGCGGCGTACGTGAAGGGCGCGAACGACACGCTGGAGCAGCTGGCGGAGGCCCGCGACAAGGAGTCGTGGGGCTCGGTCAACGGCCTGGAGAAGAACCTGGCCTTCCATCTCTCCGGGCACATCCTGCACTCGATCTACTGGCAGAACATGACCGGTGACGGCGGCGGCGAGCCGCTGGAGCGCGACGGCGTGGGCGAGCTGGCCGACGCGATCGCCGAGTCCTTCGGCTCCTTCGCCGGCTTCAAGGCCCAGCTGTCCAAGGCCGCGGCCACCACCCAGGGCTCCGGCTGGGGCGTCCTCGCCCACGAACCGCTCAGCGGCCGCCTGGTCGTCGAGCAGGTCTACGACCACCAGGGCAACGTCGGCCAGGGTTCCACCCCGATCCTGGTCTTCGACGCCTGGGAGCACGCCTTCTACCTCCAGTACAAGAACCAGAAGGTCGACTTCATCGACGCCATGTGGCAGGTCGTCAACTGGCAGGACGTCGCCCGGCGCTACGCCGCCGCCAAGGAGCGCGCGAACGTGCTGCTGCTCGCGCCCTGACGGCGCGCGCCCCTGATCGTCCCGCCTCGTGATCGTCTTCTCACCCTTCACGCGGGCGGGCGGAAAGAAGAAGGACCCCCGCGAGGACAGGACTCGCGGGGGTCTTTCCGTGCCGGGCGGGCCGTACTGACGTTCTGCCGTATCGACTTCCTGCCGTCCTACAGGTTGCTGAAGTCCGGGCCGGCCGTGCGGGTCCGCTTGATCTCGTAGAAGCCGGGGACCGAGGCGACGGCGACGGTGCCGTCCCACAGGCGGGCCGCGTCCTCGCCCCGCGGGGCGGGGGTGACGACCGGGCCGAAGAAGGCGATCTGTTCGCCGTCGGCGCCGGGCAGCGCGATGACCGGGGTGCCGACCTCCTGGCCGACCTTGTCGATGCCCTCCTTGTGGGAGGCGCGCAGCTCCGTGTCGTAGGTGTCCTTGTCGATGAACTCGATCAGGCCGGCGGGCAGGCCGGCGTCGTCGAGGGCGGCGGCGATGCTGTCGCGGTTCACCCCGAGGCCCTCGTTGTGGAAGCGGGTGCCGAGCGCGGTGTAGAGCCGGCCGACCACCTCGTCGCCGTGCAGCTGCCGGGCGGCGATCGCCACCCGGACCGGCCCCCAGGTGCGGCCGCCGGGCCGCATGTTCTCGGCGTACTCCGCCGGGAGTTCCTCCAGCCTGTCCTCGTTGAGGACGGCCAGGCTCATCACGTGCCAGCGGACCTCGATGTCACGGACCTTCTCCACTTCCAGGACCCAGCGCGAGGTCATCCAGGCCCAGGGGCACACCGGGTCGAACCAGAAGTCGACGGGGGTCTTGCCGGACGAGGTGGTGCTCTCGGACATGGCGCTCCTCTGCGAAACGTTCTTTCGCGCGTCAACGAGCCGGTCGCCGGTGGCATTCCCCGCTGTCCGCCGTCAGGAGCGCATGGCAGGATCGGTCCTGTTCAGCCGCCATCCACGCGATCACGAGGGAGTGCCGTCCGTGCCCGGTGAGAATCTGTCCCGCGACGAGGCCCGGGAGCGGGCCGCCCTGCTGTCCGTAGACGGGTACGACGTGTTCCTGGACCTCCGGTCCGCCGTCGGCGACGGGAACGGCGAACCGCGCACGTTCCGCTCGGTGACCACCGTCCGCTTCCGCTGCAACGAGCCGGGCGCCACCAGCTTCGCCGACCTGATCGCACCGGGCGTCACCGCCGTCTCCCTCAACGGCAAGGACCTCGACCCCAGCGAGGTCTTCGACGGCTCCCGGGTCCTGCTCGAAGACCTGGCCGCCGACAACGAGCTGGTGGTGGACGCCCAGTGCGCCTACTCGCGCACCGGCGAGGGCCTGCACCGCTTCGTCGACCCGGAGGACGGCGAGGTCTACCTCTACACCCAGTACGAGCCCGCCGACTCTCGCCGTGTGTTCGCCAACTTCGAGCAGCCCGACCTCAAGGCGCCGTTCCGCTTCGAGGTGCGGGCGCCGGAGGGCTGGACGGTGTGGAGCAACGGGACCGGCGAGCGGCAGGACGGGGTGTGGCGGTTCGCGGAGACGAAGCCGATCTCGACGTACATCACCTGTGTGGTGGCCGGGCCGTACCACTACGTCACCGACTCCTACGAGCGCGTGTTCGAGGACGGGACGCGGCTGGAGATCCCGCTGGGCGCCATGTGCCGCAAGGGCCTGGCCCGGCACTTCGACGCCGACGACGTCTTCCTGGTCACCAAGCAGGGCCTGGACTTCTTCCACGACCACTTCGACTACCCGTACCCGTTCGGCAAGTACGACCAGGCGTTCGTGCCCGAGTACAACCTCGGCGCGATGGAGAACCCGGGGCTGGTCACCTTCCGGGAGGAGTACATCTTCCGCGGCAAGGTCACGCAGGCGTCCTACGAGGCGCGGGCCAATGTGATCCTGCACGAGATGGCGCACATGTGGTTCGGCGACCTGGTCACCATGGAGTGGTGGGACGACCTGTGGCTCAAGGAGTCCTTCGCGGACTTCATGGGGGCGTTCTCGCTGGTCGGCGCGACCCGCTTCACGGACGGCTGGATCACCTTCGCCAACCGCCGCAAGGCCTGGGCGTACCGCGCGGACCAGCTGCCCTCCACGCACCCGATCACCGCGGACATCCGCGACCTGCAGGACGCCAAGCTGAACTTCGACGGCATCACCTACGCCAAGGGCGCCAGCGTCCTCAAGCAGCTGGTGGCGTACGTGGGGCGGGACGCCTTCCTGGAGGGCGCCCGCCGCTACTTCAAGCGGCACGCCTACGGCAACACGCGCCTGGGCGACCTGCTGGCGGTCCTGGAGGAGACCGGCGGCCGCGACATGGGCGCCTGGGCGCGGTCCTGGCTGCAGACGGCCGGCGTCAACGCGCTGACCCCGCAGGTGCTGCTGGACGCCGAGGGCCGGATCGCGGAGCTGGCGGTGGTGCAGGAGGCCGCCGAGGACTACCCCGAGCTGCGGCCGCACCGGGTGGCGGTGGGCCTGTACCAGCGCTCGGAGGTCGGGGCGCTGGAGCGGTACGCGCGCGCCGAGGCGGACGTGGACGGCGCGCGGACCGTGGTGGCGGAGCTGGCCGGGCAGGACGCGCCGGAGCTGGTGCTGGTCAACGACGACGACCTGACCTACTGCAAGATCCGCTTCGACGACACGTCGCTGGCCACGCTGCGCGCGCAGCTGGGTGCGCTGACCGACCCGCTGGCCCGCGCGCTGTGCTGGTCGGCGCTGTGGAACCTGACCCGGGACGCGCTGCTGCCGGCCCGCGACTTCATCGATCTGGTGCTGCGGTTCGCGGGCCGGGAGACCGACATCGGCGTGCTCCAGATGCTGCACGCCTGGGCGCGGTCGGCGCTGGCGCACTACGTGGCGCCCGAGCGGCGCCGGACGGCCGGGCGGGTCCTGGCCGAGGGCGCGCTCACCGAGCTGCGGCAGGCCGCGCCGGGCAGCGAGCACCAGCTCGCGTGGGCGCGGTTCTTCGCCGCCGTGGCCGCCGCCCCGGCCGATCTCGACCTGCTGTCGGGGCTGCTCGACGGCACCGAGGAGATCACCGGCCTGGAGGTGGACCAGGAGCTGCGCTGGGCGTTCCTGGAGCCGCTGGCCACGCACGGCATCGCCGACGAGCGGGCGCTGGGCGCCGAACTCGCCCGGGACGACACCGCCTCCGGCAAGCGGCACCAGGTGCGCTGCCTGGCCGCGCGGCCCTCGGCCGAGGTGAAGGCCCGGGCGTGGGCGCAGGTCGTCGAGTCGGACGCGCTGTCCAACGCGCTGGTGGAGGCGACGATCGCGGGCTTCGCCCGGCCCTCGCAGCGGGAGCTGCTCGCGCCGTACGCCGAGCGGTACTTCGCGGCGATCGAGCGGGTGTGGAGCGAGCGGTCCATCCAGATCGGGATGGACGTGGTCCGCGGGCTGTTCCCCTCGCTCCAGGACTCGCCCGGGACGCTGGCCGCGGCGGACGCCTGGCTCGCCGCGCACGAGCAGGCCGCGCCCGCGCTGCGCCGGCTGGTGCTGGAGGAGCGGGACGACCTGGCGCGGGCGCTGCGCGGACAGGCGTGCGACGCGGCGGCCGGCTGAGCCCTGGCTCCGGGCGGATCATCCGACTCCGGCCGCCCCGGTGCTTTGGCCCAGAGCCCTAGCCTTTGACCAGAGCCCTGGCTTTGACCAAAGCTCAGGCGTGGAGTAACCGTTACAGAGTCGCCCGTAACCCCTGGTCCGTGCCCGGCGGACCAGGGGTTTTCGGCATCCGAACACCCGTCCTTTAGGGCGGTCTTGTCCGGATTGTGCGACGCCCTTGTAACAGCGGTTAGCGGGTGGCCCGGGTGCGGGAACCTCCCGGGCATGAACCACGACACCCCGCTCTCCCCCCGCCCCCTGAGCCACCTCGCCGAGACGCACCGCCGGGTCCTGACCGCCGCCGAGCTGCGCGCCCACGGCGTGTCGGCGGCCGAGACGCACGAACAGTGCCGGGCCGGCGGCCCCTGGCAGCAGTTCCTGCCGGGCGTGTACCTGCTGCACCCGGGGCCGCCGACCGGCGAGGAACGGCTGCGGGCGGTCCTCCTGTACGCGGCACGCGGGCCGGCGCCCGAGGCGGTGCCCGGGGTGCCGGCGCAGCCGACCGCGCAGGAGCCGCACCGCCCGGCCGCCGCGGAGGTGATGCTCACCGGCCTGGCCGCGCTCGCCCTGCACGGCTTCGCCGCGGCGCCCGCCCCGCTCGCGCTGGAAAAGATCGACGTGCTGGTGCCGCGGCCGCGCCGGCCGCGCTCGGCGGGCTGCGCGCGGATCGTCCGGGCGGCCGAGCCGCCCGCCCCGGAGACGGTCACCGGCCTGCCGGTGGCCCCGGTGCCGCGCGCCCTGGCGGACGCGGTGGCCCGGCTCACGGACGCGGTCGTGGTGCGGCGGCTGCTGACGGAGGCGGTGCGCGGCGGCCACTGCGAACCGGCCGCGGTCGTCCGCGAGCTGGCCGCCGCCAGGCTGCTGACCCGGCCGCACGTGGTGGACGCGGTGGACTCGCTGCTCGCCGAGGGCCGGGCCGTCGCCGAGGACCGGCTGTACCGGATGGTCCAGGAGTACGGCCTGCCCGACCCGGTGTGGAACGTGGACCTGCGGCTGCCCGGCGGCCCGCACCTGGGCGGCCTGGACGCGTACTGGCCGGACCAGGCGGTCGCCCTGGAGCTGGACACCCGCACCCCGCGCCAGGACCGGCGCGCCGGCCGGGAGGGCGACGACGACGCCCTGCGGGCGCGCTACGCCCACAAGCGCGAGCACCTGGAGCGCCTGGGCATCACCGTCGTCCACCTCACCCCCCGCAAGCTGCGCGAGGCGCTGGAGCAGCAGGCCGCGGTGGTCCGCACCGCCCTGATGGCCGCCACCGACCGCGACCCGGCCGCGTACGTGGTGGTCCTGCCCCGGTAGCGGCGTGCGGTGCCTGTCGAGCCGGCACGGAACCCGGCGCCGGTGCCGCCACCGGTCCCTTCTTCCTCCGTGCCGCTCGCCGGTCCCGGCGTGCCCGACCCCGAGTCGGCCCTCGTCCGCTGAACTGGATCTGCTCACGGTGCCCCAGGTCATGGCCCGCCTCCAACTCGGCCACTCCGCCATCTACGACCTGCTCTGCACCGGCCAGCACGCCCCGATCACCCTCGGCCGCGCCCGCCGCATCCTCGCCCGCGCGCTCCCCGACTTCCTCCGTGTCCGCCTCGAGCAGGAAACCGCTGCCTGATAACCACGACCCCAAGACACCCCCCCCGCCTCCCACCGCACCCGCGCCAACGGCGACGGAACCGTCTACCGGCGCAAGGACAGCCGCTGGGAAGCCGCCGGACACGTCCTCGCCCCCGGCAACACCCGCCGCCGCGTCCGCGTCTACGGCACCACCCGCAAGGAAGCCCTGGCCAAGCTCACCGAGAAGATCGCCGCCAGCAACCGCGGCCTCCCCGCCCCCTCCGCGCTGGGCAGTCTCAGCGCGTACCTGACGTACTGGCTCGATGCCGTCGCCGTTCACCATCTTCGCGAGACCACCCACACCCGCTACATCGCCTGCGTCCACCGCTACCTCATCCCCGGCCTCGGCAAGAAGAAGCTGGCCAAGCTCACGGCCAAGGACGTCCGCACCTGGCTCAACCAGCTCCGCACCACATGCCAGTGCTGTGCGCGCGGCATCGATACGGCCCGTGATGAGCCCCGCTGCTGCGCCGCCGGGCAGTGCTGCCGCAAGCTGCTCTCTCCGCTGACGCTCACCTACATCCATTCCGTACTCAAGTCCGCCCTGGAGCACGCCGTCCGCGAGGAGGAGATCCCTCGCAACGTGGCCCGCAACGTCCGCACCGGCACCCCACGGCCGCGGCGCTTCGAACCCCTCACCGCCGACGAAGCCCGCCAGCTCCTCACCACCGCACACGGTCACCGGTTGCACGCGCTGTTCGAACTCGCCTTCCACACCGGACTCCGCAAGGGCGAACTCCTCGGCCTGCGCTGGAGAGACCTCGACCCCGGCGCAGGCACCGCCGCCATCCGCCGAACCTTGCAGCGCACCAGCACCGGCGGACTCACCACGCTGCCCACCAAGACACGGGCCTCCGAGCGCCGCATCGCCCTCCCCACTCGCTGCCTCCACTCACTGAAGCGCCATCACGAACAGCAGCAGCGCGAGCGCGAGGCCGCAGGCACGGCGTGGCAGGGACAGCAGCCACGTGTTCACCACTGTGCAGGGCCGCCCCATCGACCCGACCAACCTCACCCGGGCCTTCACCACGCTCCTCCGCAAGGCCGGCCTCCGCCGCATCCGCTTCCACGACCTCAGGCACTCCACCGCGACCCTGCTCCTGGAACAGGGCGTCGAACTCGTCGTCATCAAGGAACTCCTCGGCCACGCCCACATCGGCGTCACCGCCACCGTCTACGCCCACGTCCGACTCCGCCTCCAGCGAGACGCCATAGACACCCTCAGCACCGCCCTTGACGGTCCTGTCAGCGACGAGTCGACCCGCCACGACGGCGACGACCCGCCGCTGTGCGGAGCCACCGTCCGCTGACGTTGCCGTCAACTACTGCCGTCACCCACCGCAGAAGCCCCGCCAGGACTCACCTGACGGGGCTTCAACTTTGCTGCTGCTATCCAGCGCGAGGGTTACGGGATCGGGCAGCGAGGCTACACCTCACCCTCCAGCCAACGTTCGAATGGCGCGACCTCCGACAGTTCGGAATTGATTGCCTTCAACCCTCTGGCGAAGTCTTCGGCCAATTTCGAAAGCATCGCGACTAGCTCACTCCGTGCAATGCTCTCGCGCTCTGGGTTTGGAACCCAATTGGTCCGCGAATCGCAGTGAATCGTCACGAGATCCCCGCTTGGGCGGAACGTCAAAGTCCTCTCGATACCTTGCGAGTAGAGGTCCACCTCGACCTCGCGACGGTCGCGCACACCCGCCAGAAGCGACGGGAGCTGCTCCATGAAGGCAGACAAGTCATACGCGACATCGAGCGGCCACTCGTCACTCCCGAAGCCGTCAATGTGAAACCTGCCGCCCCCAGCATCAGAGAGGGCGCTGCACGCCTCCATGACGAGGGTTTCGTAATCGTCACCTGGCTCCAGACTCACTGAAGCAGGAGCCACAGCGCCAGACGGCACGGCCGGATTGAACGACGCAGAGAAGCTCATCTCTCCAGCCTCCTAGTTCGGGCCAATGATCGGGAATCCCGTTTTGTACAGCCCATTCGGACTCGGGACGATGGTAGCTGCCCGCGCTTGGACGATACTCCCATCCGGCATAATCACCTGCCCCAACCCGTCCGGAATGCGCACCGACCTGGGCCCGGCTCCTTCGACATGGAGTCCCTTCAAGAACTCCGCAGCGGCGTCATTGTCCAGCCACTGGCCTTGCTGATTCCCGGTGCTACGAGCGCGATCGGTCAGAGCCTTCGTGTTCTTCGCTCCGGCACCATGAGTCTTAAATGTATGACCCCACGTTTTAACGCTGTTGGAGGCCCAGTTCACGCATCCGTTGCTGTTGTGAACCAGGACCGGTGTCTGCCCCGCCAGCACATAGTACGTGTGCAGGTCGGTGACAGTCAGGTTGTACATATCGGCGCTGCCGACTTGGTGCTTGGCGGCGATGACCCGTGCGTGGGTGTTCGTCGCGGTGTTGAGGATGTGGCCGGGTGTGAGCTGCCCGGCGGGGATCCAGGTGTGGAGGGTGTCGTCCCAGAAGGGGTGGCGGGAGGTGGTGTGGAGGGTCGAGGTGCGGCCGTCAGCGCTGCGGACGGTCAGGTCCACGAGATCGTCGTCGTGGTGCACCAAGTGGGCGGTAACGGTTCTCGAACCCTCGCGCTTCCCGGTTCCGGGGTCGGCGGCCGCCACTTCGTCGCCAGGCTGTACCGAACCGATGGGCTTCGTCTTGCCGTCCTTGAGCAGGACGGGGGTGGCGGGCGAGAAGCTGCAGGCGGCTCCTGCCGCGCCCGTGCCCTCGCCGAAGAACTCCCTGGCCGCCATACCCACCGAAGCGGCGACTCCCAGGGACCCGCCGGCGGCGACTTCGGCCTCGCCGGCGGCCGCGTCCAACACCGCAGGTCCGCAGTACTCGATGGTCACCAGGCAGAGACCGATCCCGAGGATGCCGCCGATGACCTTGTCCGCCGTGGGGTGCTCGGATTCCAGCAGCCCGAGCCCGTCAGCCTCCGCGCAGAAGTCACTGGACGGTCCGAGGGACCCGCACTTGGTTGTGGCCCACATGTGGAGCTGATGGTCGGGGCTGTTGCCGACCATGGGGCCTGCTTCGAATTCGGCGTGGGTGGGGACCCTGACCCCCGCGATCGTCCGCGGATAGGCCCGAGCCGTCTTCACCGGGCGGTAGGAAGCCGCGGGGCCGGAGGTCGCGACATACTTGCCGTGGCTCTTCTCGTAGCAGCCCTCCGTGGTGCAACCGGGGCCGTTGTGCTTGTCCGGGGCCCAGACGCTGTCAGGATTGTGGAAGCTGCAGCCGTCGCAGTACAGCCCTGTGGGGTCGCTGTAGGTGACCGGGTTGTTGCCGGCGTAGCTGTAGCCGTTGAGGCTTTGGGGATCGCTGGGGTTCATCAGCGGGTCGACGCTGATGAACCGGCCCGCGGCGGGGTCGTATTCGCGGGCACCGAGGTGGGTGAGGCCGGTTGCCTTGGTGTCGTCGGTGCCGCCGACGAAGCCCTTGGTCCCGGGCCAGGTGCCCGGCTCGGTGCCGCGGGTGCCGCCGAAGGGCAGGGCACGGCGTTGGGTGAGTTTCTGGGTGCCGGCCTCGACGGCGAGTTGGGCGGTGCTGTGGTGGTCGGCGAGAGTGAAGGAGATGCCGCCGTCATCGCTCTTGACCGCTTGGTTTCCGCCACCGAGGTCGCAGTAGCGGGTGGCCTTCGGAGTGGTGGAGCCCGTGGCCAGGGTTATCTGGGTGGCGCCGAGGTAGAGGGTGGTCTCGGTCGATGTGCGGCCGATGAGGCGGCTGCCGTCGGCGTCGTAAAGGTATTCGGTGGTCTTGCCGGTGCCGCCTTCGGCTGGTTCGGTCACCTTGGCCAGGTGGCCCTCCGCGTCCCATGTGAGGGCCTGGGTGGTGCCACTGAGGGTCCGGGCAGTGGTGTTCCCGGTCTCGTCGTAGCCGTAGGAGTCCTTCGCGGTGCCGGTCGGGCCCGTGGTCGTGACAGAGGACAAGGCGTGCGGACGGGCGCTGCCTGCCGCTGGGTAGGTGTAGGTGCTCTTGGTGTCCTTGGAAACGTCGCCGGTGGTGTCGTGGCGTGTTTCCGTGGCCCGGTTGCCGACCGGATCGTAGGTGTAGGAGTGCCAGTACGGGGCCGGGCCGCCGAGCGCGCTGCCGCTGGGCGTGGTGGCGCAGGTGGCGGCGTTCTGGGTCCAGGCTTCGGTCAGGCGGCGCAGGTGGTCGTAGCGGAAGCACTGGTTGTCGGTGCCGGAGCGGGAGACGTCCGAGACGGACAGGACGTTGCCCGCCTCGTCGTAGCGGTAGGTGCTGCTCTGGTCGACACCGGCGGTGTCCTGGCGGTCCACGCGGGAGTTGGCCAGGCGCTGCGTGCCCCACTCGTAGGTCTGGGTGACCTGGACCTGCTTGGCGCCGGCGGCTGTGCCGTACATCGTGTACTGGAACGGCTTGCCGGTCTTGTAGTAGCTGGTCTCGGCCTTGAAGCCGTCCCCCAGCAGGGAGACGGGCCGCAGCGTCTCCGGGTCGTACGTGAACGACTGGCTGCCGCCCGGCAGCGAACCGGCCGCGGAGTAGCTCACTCCTCCGACCAGCCCGGAGGGCAGGTAGGAGGCGCCGGTCTGATAGGTGCCCTTCAGGGCGCCTTCCCGCTCAGGGACGACCACGGCGGTTCTCACCGGCCGGTAGAGGCGATCGTACTGAGTGACCTTGCTGGTGTAGGCGTTGCCGTTGTCGTAGCGGGTGGACTCGGCCAGTTGGCCCTTGGCCCCGCTGACGGTGTCGTAGGTCCATGAGGCGCGCAGGGTGCCGCCGGCCGAGCCTTCACGCAGTTCGGTCTGGCGGCCGAGGTTGTCGTAGCCGTGCCACAGGGTCGGGGATCCGGGCCTGGCGTCCTTGGTGGTGGCCAGCAGGCCGCGGTCGTCGTAGGTGCTGGTGGTGGTGCCCTTGTCAGGGTCGGTGGACTTCAGCTGGTGGCCCAGCAGGTCGTAGGCGTACGACCAGGTGTTGCCCGCCGGATCGGTGAGCCGGAGCAGTTCACCGCGGGGTGTGTAGGCGTACTTGGTGGTGTCGTAGGCCGCCTCCGGGATGCGGGCGCGGAGCTGGCGCAGTTCCGTGGTCCGGCCGCGGGCGTCGGTGAAGGTGGTGGTGGCGGTGGAGCCGACCGGGGGGATCACCGTGGTCCGGTCGCCACCGTAGATCGTCCGTGTGGTGGCCAGTACCGCTCCGCCGTCGCCGTTGCCGGCGATCTGCCGGGCCTCGGTCCGGCGGCCCGTCCCGTCGTAGGTGTAGCGGTTCTGGGTCTCCACGCTCAGCGCGTCTTCGGGTTTGCTCAGGGTCGTGGAGGGTGCTCCGCTGGTGTAATAGGTCGCGTATTCCGACGCCGTCAGGCCGCGTTCGTCGTAGAGGGTGTCAGCCAGCAGTCGTCCGCCGTCAGGCCCGGGATCCTGAGTCTGGCGAGGGCGCAGGAAGCCGTCGTAGAGGGTGTAGGAAGTGCGTTGGGCGGCGTTGTTGCCCAACGTCCTGGTACCCACCGCGACCGGCTGGTTGCCGGTGACGGTGTAGGTGAACTCGTAGGTCGGGGTCTGACTCGTGGGACGGTCGGCCAGCCAGACCTTGGTGGAGCGGCCGAGGGCGTCGTAGGCGAAGTCGGTGGCGTTGTTGTTGGTGTCGGTCTGCTTCAGCGGCAGGCCTCGCAAGGTGCCCAGGCTGGTGGTCGAGGTCTGGGCCGTGGTCGCGCTGCCCGCCTTGGCCGGGGGTGTGGTCACCGCCATGGTCGTGGCGAAACCCGTGGCCGGGGTGTACACGGTCGTGGTAGTGCGGCCGTCGCCCCGCGGGGTGCGGGTGAGCGCGCCGGTGCCGGTGACGCTCACGTCGGCGGTCAGGTCGGTGCTGGTCAGAGCACGGCCGTAAGCGTCGTAGATGGTACCGGATTCCAGGTAGACCGCGGTGGTGCCGCTGTACTGCTTCAGGACCGCACTGGCTGTCGCGTCGCCCTTGGTGGGGGTCGCGTCATAGGCACCGCCGTCGTAGGCGGTACGAACATCGGACATCACGTCCGCTGGGCGGGCGGCACTCGTGTCGCAGGCCTTGGACACCGTCTCCACCCGCGTGGGCAGAGTCAGGATGTTCACGGTGGTGTTCGCGGCGTAAGAAGTACGGGTGCACGTGTCGTCGGTGGCGGTCCCGGTGTCGCCCCGGTCGTCGACCTGGGTGACGCGCCCGGCCACCGTGTCGAACTCGCTGCTGGTCCGGGTGGTGCGCCACTTCGCACCGGCCCCGTCGTCCAGGGAGGTCCATGACGTGGCGGTCTGCGTCCCGGTGAAGTTGGCGGTGACAGTGCCCCAGCTGCGGGTCTTCTGCGCGGTCTGATGGTGCCAGGGCCGGCTGACCGTCTTGGCCAGGACCTTGCCGCCTGGGCCGGCGTAGCTGACGGTCTTGTAGGCGAAGCCGGCCACCGACTCATGGTCGGTGATCGGATCGCCCTCACCGGAGCCCGGGGTGACGTTCACCGCCTTGGTGCCGCCGTCGGTGTCCTTGCGGTCGCCGTCCATGCCCCGCAGGAAGTAGGTGTCCTGCTGCGACTTCATCGCCGACGCGCCGCCCTGCCCTCCGGTCTGTACGCGTACCTGGCCGTAGCCACGCCACTGCGACCAGGTCTTGGACTTCTCCTTGGTCAGGCCGTCGTCATCGTCGTAGTGCCAGGCCGCGCCGTCCAGGTACTGGTAGCTGGTGACCTGGTCCGGCGCACCGCCGGTACGGTCGGTGGCGGTGACGGAGGCGACGACGTACTTGTTGAACCACTGCCGCTCGGGGTCGTCCGAGGTGCTGCCGCCGATGTACTGCGGGAAGCAGCGCGTGGTGTTGGTCTGCGGGGTCGGCAGCGCGTCGAAGGCGCAGGCGGGGGCGGTGTAGTTGACGTCGGTCTGGCCACCGGACTCGTCGGCGACCGTGGACAGGCGGGCCTTGATGAAGGGCGCGTAGCCGTCACCGGTCTTGTCCAGGCGGTTGGCCAGCTGGGTGTAGGCGAAGGTCGTCTGCGGCAGAGTGACCGCGGGACTCGCGGTGTGGCCGGTGCGTTGAACGGAGTCCAGCAGCAGCTGGTAGTCGGTGTCGGCCTTGCCCCAGCGATGGGTCAGCTGCCAGGAGTCGACGTCCTGGTAGGCGGCACCGCTGTACACCTGGGTGGTCACCTGGCTGAGCCTTTTGCGGGTGAAGAACACCGGGGAGAGGCGGCCCTTGTCGCAGTCCTTGCCCGCGTCGCAGTTCAAGTCCCAGGGCGTGTCGTACCAGTGGGCGGCGTCTTTGCCGATGTCCGCGCAAGTGGTCGAGTCATCGGTCAGGCAGCGCTCGGCGCCGGTGAAACTGACCTTCGCCAGCGCCTTCGTGCCGTACACCGACGAGGACTTCAGCCCGTACTCGATGCGGTCGAGGGTACCGCCGCGCACATAGCGGGTGTTGTCCTTGGCCTTCAGATTACGACCGTAGGAATTGGTCTCCTGGTTGTAGTAGTACGCGATGGCGTTGCCGTGCACGTCTACGGCGTAGTCCAGGTTCCACCGCCAGGCCTGCTGGCACCAGGAGTCCTCGAACGCCGCGGCATGGCAGGGTTCCGCGGTGTCATCACCGAACACCGGAACCGTCCAGGTGGAGTTCGTGGCCGGCTTGCCGTCCGTCCACCCCGGCAGCCGGTTGTAGCCGAAGTAGTACTGGGTACCGTCCGGGTCGGTCAGCCGCCAGTACTCGCCGTCGTTGTCACCATTGCCGCGGCCGCTGGAGGACAGCCGGTCGATCTTGGTGCCGTCGTCGTCCTTCAGCTTCCACGAGTCGGTCCCGTCGGGAACCAGCTCGCCGCCCTTGCCGTTGAACGTGATGAACGCGTTGTCATAACCCCAGCACAGGTCACCCGGCTTGGTGCCGTCGGCGTTCTTCACGTCGTCGTCGGCACACGGCTTGTAACGGCGCTCGATGAACCCCGGCCAGAAGTCGAATCCGTCTCCCACCCAGGACGCCTGGTTGTTGGTGTTGCCGGTGCGTCCGTCAAGGGAGCCCGAAGAGTATGACAGTCCGACTTTCGGGGTCAGGCCGCCCGGGACATCCGGCACCGGCATGCCGTACGACCAACCGAAGTCACCGGTATTGAGGTTCGTACTCCACGTTGCCGACGGCGACAGCGACGTCGCCTTGTAGTCACCGCTCGCGCTGCCCGCGTCCGCCACTGCGGCCAGCACCGTGGGAGCGCCGGCGCCCAGAGTCACGTTCTGCGCGGTCAGGGTCTGCTTCTCGGTGTCGTTGACCGCCGGGACCGGCTTGCTGGTGCGGCACCGGGCCTGATCCGGGGTGGTCAGCACACACGCGGGCAACTCCACCAGGCTCAGCCGGGAAGCGTAGCCACCACCGTAAGCGTCCGCGAAGCCGGAGTAATCGAGCTTGGCCCGCAATCGGTGGGGCCGCGACACCTCCGGAACACCCTGGGACCGCAGGGTGAACATCAAGCCGTCGACGCCTGCGTCCTGAGTGGCCTTTCGGCTGAGGACGCGGGCCTCGACCTTGCCCTCGGCGGCGTCCTTGACGAGACCCGGCGGACTCTCCAGCGACAACGGCACTTCCTCGGCACGGACGGCTGAGGACGCGGAGGCCCTGCCACCGGCAGACGGCAGCTCGACCACCGCCGTCGCCTCCTCGGGCCAGGCCGTGTCCGGGAGGGTCTGCGGAGTGCGCGGGCCTTTCATCAGCGTGCGCGGCTTGGTCTTGACCGCCGAGACGGGTACCGGCTTCTCGGACCGAGGAAGGACGGGAAGTCCCTTCCCGGCATCCGCCGCGACGGCGGACTGGGCCGCCCCCTGCAGGAGAGTGCCGACCATGACCGCGGCCGAGGCCAGCGCGACACGCCGCCGCAGCGTTCTGAGCCGCTTGCTCGATCTGCCGTTCATTCCGTCCTTCGTTCGCTGCGAGCCCGGCCGGCCCTTCTGGGGCGACCGGGGCGGAAGTCGAATGCAGAGCTGTGCTGGGAGTGGGGTGTGTGTCCCGCCACCGGAGGTCAGCCGACGCCCGGCACCTCGGTCGGTACGTCGAACCAGCTGGCGGCCAGCTTCCCGACCTGTTCGTCGGTCAGTGCGCCCTGGAAGGTCCACACGTCGTCGACCAGGCCGGGGAAGTACTCGCCCCAGTTCCCGGCGGTCTTGGCGCGACCGACCTGGAGGGACTTGGTCGCCTTGAAGGCGAGGGTGTTCTCGGCCCAGGAGGCCTGGTCCGTGCAGTTCTCGGTCCCGTCCTCAGCGGCACAGGTGATCTGCTGGAGCGTTCCGTTGACATACAGGCGGGCCTGTTTGGTGAAGCCGTCGTAGACGACGGCCAGGTGGTTCCAGTCCCGCGCGTCGGAGAACTCGCTGTTCGCCGCGCGTACGACCGTTGCGTCCGTACCGTCCTTGTCCGGTATCCCCAGTTCCCAGCGGCCAAGGCCCTGCGGGTTCGCGGCATCCGGTACGAAGCGGACGGTGAAGGCGCTCTGGGTGGAGCCTTCGGCGCTGATCAGCGCGACACCGCCCGGTGGCAGGGCGGCAGCCTGTGCCCAGGCGGCGACGGTATAGCTGGCGCTGGTGTCGACCGGTACGGATGTCGTGGCCGCGTAATCACCGGCGCCGTCCAGTTCCAGGCCGCCGGCGCCGATGAAGGCGGTGCCGGACTTCTTCGCGTCGCCGTACAGCGTGAGCGCGCTGCCCCCCGGTACCGCGTTGAGGGCGTTCGTGGGGCTGGTCCCGGTGGTCTCCTCGAACGTCCAGCGGCTGGTGACCAGTGGGCGCTGCTGGAAGATCTGGCGGGCCTCGTCGTCGCCGACCGGCCGGTCGAAGAGCCGTACGTCGTCGATGCTCCCGGGGAAGTAGTCGCCGTACGTGCCCCTCCAGATGGCACGGCCGACCTGTACGGGCCCCTGGGCCTCCCAGGTCCTGGGCGCCGCGGCGCTGCCCTGCAACTGCCCGTTGACGTACAGGCGGATCTGCTGGGCGTCGGCGTCATGGACCGCCATCAGATGGGTCCACTCGCCGGGCCTGGCGGGCTGTGCGGCCCGCACCAGCTGGTCGTGGATGTTGCCCGCCTCGATGTCCTCCAGCGAGGTGCGCAGGCTCCAGGTGTTCACCCCTGCCTCGTAGGAGAGGTAGAACGGGGTGTAGTAGGTGCCGCTCTGGCTGAGCACGGTGCGGTTGCCGCTCGTGCCTCCTTCCGGCAGCTTCGCCCAGGCGGAAACGGTGTACGAATGTGCCGTGTCGAGGACCGGCAGCTCTGTGGCCGCGTAGCCGCTGCGGCCGTCCAGCTTCAGGGCGCCGCCCGCCACGCCCCTGTCGCCCGGGGTGGCGCCGCCGTGCAGGGTCAGCGGCTGCTCGGGCGCCGTTCCGGCTGTCTCCTGTGTGGTCGCCTCCCCGTCCAGCGGGAAGACGGCCCGGGCCGGTCGTCCGGTCGTGAGTTCCTGGCCCTGGTACAGCTGTCCGGCCTCGGCCGAACTGACCGCCCTGTCGAAGACTCGCAGATCGTCAACGGTGCCGGGGAAGAATGCCTTGTGGACGCCGCTGTAGATGCCGGAGCCCAGCTGGATCCCGCGGCGTGCCTCCCAGGCGGTGGAGTACGCGGTGGCTCCGGCCTGCTTGCCGTTCACGTAGAGCCGCAGTTGCTTGGCCTTGCCGTCGTACACCCCCACCAGATGGGCCCACTCACCGGCCCTGGCGTCTCCCGGCGTCGCTGCCATGGCCCGGGCTATGGCAGCGCCGGCCGTGTCGGCGGTGTACTGGTTGAACACCCAGCGGTCGTAGTCCTTGGAGTAGTACAGCTCGAAGCCGGGAGAGTAATTGCCGGGCTGGGCGGCGATGATCGCCGCGCCGGCCGGCATCCGGTCCAGCCGCGCCCAGACCGCGACGGAGAAGCTGTCCGAGGTGTCCACCACGGTCAGGTCGGAGTCGGCGTACCCTGACGTGCCGTCGAAGTGCAGCCCGGTGCCCTTCCGGCCCTCGGCACCGAGAGCGGCACCACCGTGCAGGCGCACGGTCCGGGGGGTGGTGGTGGACGCGCTGGTGGTGGCACCGGCGGCCTCGTCCAGTTGCCACATCGCCCGCTCCGGCTGGCCGGCCTTCACCCGGAACTGATAGGTCCGCACCTCTGAACCGTTACCCGCCTGGTCGAACGCCTGAGCGGTGACGAAGTTCAGTCCGGGCCTGGCCGGCAGCAGGCGCAGGGACTTGGCCGCGCCCGCGGTGGTCGTGATCTGCTGCGCCGGGCTCGGGTCGGTGTTGAACCCGTAGCGGTAGCGGACCACGTCCGCCGATGAGGAGCCGAGGGAGAAAGTGCCGTAGTGGCCGACCCCGTCGTACCAGGGGTCGTCCGGGTCCTCCGGGTTGGAGGCCGGGTACTCGCCCGAGGAGACCGACGGTGCCTTGGGGACGCTGGTGTCGTAGACGAAGTAGCAACCGGTCGGGTCACCCGTGAATGACCACGGCGAGTACTGGGCCCCGTCATAGCTGCGCACGGACCAGTTGATCTGCTTGTTCTGCGGCACACTGGGCGGCAGGCCGATCGAGAAGCTGGACCCGGACTTCTTGAACGAGGTCAGCGCCGGCGTCCACCGGCTGATCGCTCCCTTGCCGTCCCCCGTGTCCCATGACGCCTGGAACTGCACGGCGACGTTGTCGCCGTCCGGGTCGGTGACGTTGTTCGCGTAGATCCTGCCGAGGGTGCGCACCCGCACGGAATCGTCCGGCTTCTTGCAGGTGCCGCCGTACTCCATCGTCAGCTGCGCCATCCTGACCTGCTGCGGCGGCCGGTTGTACTGGACTCGCAGGTACGCCTTGTCGGAGAAGCGCTTCCAGCCGTAGCGGTCCGTCTCGCTGGACGCCCGCAGCCCGAATGTCATCGTCGCGCTCTTCTTGTCCGCGGCCGCCTGGACCGCCGGCTTGACGTTGAACTCGGCGTCCTTGGCCGCACAGCCGCTGAAGCCGTAGGCGAACGACGCCGACGCCAATTCCTTGATCCAGAAACCCGAGGCGTTCTGGCTGTTCCACGTCGTCGACGAGGAGATGTCCTTGGTCTGCCACAATTCCACCGCCCGGGCAGAGCAGGACGCCGACCAGGTGTTGCGGACCACGAACTCCGCCGACAGGATCGACTTGCCCGCGAACGTCGAGGTGGGGACCTGATAGAAGAGGCGCTTGGTGTCATACGGCTGGCAGTAGTCCCAGCCGCAGTAACCCAGACCGGCGTCCGGCTCGCCGTTGAACTTCCACTGGGGAGAGGACGCCCAGTACTTCGACGCCATCGTCCACGTCGACGCCTTCGGCGTATACCACTGCGGGTCGATATAGACGGGGTAGGTGGTATCGGCGCCCTTCAGCACACCGGCGTCCGGAGTCAGCACCAACTCGTCGCGCTCGGCCGTCACCTCCACGCCCACCGGCGCGAGCTTGCCCGACTCGGCCGCGCCCGGCTCACCGCTCGTGTCCGCCGCCGCCGCATGCGCACCGGCCGCGGCGCCACGCGGCCCCGGGGCGGCAGGTGTCGTCTGCTTCCCCGCGCTCGAGTCCCACATCATCGGCCTCGGCGCCTCGAAGACCGTACCCCCGGCACCTTCGTCGACGGCTTCCAGCCCGCCCGCACCGGTCTCGCGCACCTCCAGTCCCGGCGCCGAGAGCTTCAGCCGCAACTCGGCCAGCTCCTCACTCGCCGCAGCGCCGGCCGACTTCACCACCAGCAGCTGGGTGAAGCCGTCCTCCTGCGCGGTCATCCGCAGATCCACGTCCGGCAGCACCGACGGATACGTCGCCACCGGCCCCTCCAGCCGGGGCTCCGGCAGCGGGGTCGGCCACCTCAGGCTCAGCTCACGCCCGGCACGCCGCATCCGCACCAACGGCACCGTTCCGCCGCCCCCGGAGAACTCCACGTCCACCGTCACGGCCTTGGGCGCCACCATTCCCGCGCCGGTCGCCGCCAGACCGGTGTCCACATGCTTCCAGCCGCCCTCAGCACGGACCCAGACCGGACGCAGGTACTCCCGTGCCTCCACGTGCCCCTCCGGCGTGGCGAACACCTCGCGGCTCTCCGCCCGCTGTGCGGAAACCTCCACCGATTTCCCCGTCCGCCTGGCCTCGGCCAGCGCGTCCGCCTCCGACACACCACCGGCGGACGCGGCGACGCCGGCGCTGCGTGCCGTGGCCGCTGCCGCGGTTACGGCCTCACCGCCCAGGGCGGGAACCGCACCCACGGCCAGCGTCACGCTCAGTAGCGCTCCGACAGCTCTGCCCCCGCCCCGCAATCGGGCCCACATTCCCACCACACCCCACCCACAGCACGCTCACAGTTGTCTTCCGCCACTAAGACGGGTGAGCAAAGGAAAGGTCAATGGTCGGGAAGGAGATCGGCCACTCAGGCACGGAAAGCACCTGTGACGATCAACACGTTTACCAAGAATCGCCAAGATAAAGCAAAGTAATGAGCCTTTCCGGTGCGGGATACGCCGCTCGTCCATTCTGTTCGGACGCACTCACCCGCGAGCAAGCGACAGGTCGCACTGAGTAGCGGCGGCCCCCGCGCGGTCAGTCGCTCCCGGCCGGGGTGTCGGCGGCCGGGAGGGTGGTACGGCCCTGGGCGGGGCGTTCGCGCCACAGGCGCAGGCCCACGTCGACCAGGCCCACCCGGGGCAGGTCGGGCACCGCGTCCAGCGGGTGCCAGGCGGCCATGTCGGTCGAGCCGTTCGTCTCGTGGCGCAGGTCGCCGCCGGTGACGCGGCCCTCGTAGACGACGCGCAGGCCGTGGAAGTCGGCGTGGGTGCCGAGCGGGCGCGGGTAGGTGCGCCGGATGGAGTCGAGGCCGAGCAGGGCGACCGGTTCGACGGTGTAGCCGGTCTCCTCGGCCGCCTCGCGCACGACGGTGTCGTAGGGGTCCTCGCCGTGCTCCATGCCGCCGCCGGGCAGGGTCCACCGGCGCGTCCCGTCGCCCGCGACCCAGCGGGCCAGCAGCATCCGTCCGTCCCGCACCACCACGGCGTAGGCCGCCACCCGCAACTCCTCACGCATGGGGAGACGTTACGGCAGCGGCAGGCCGGCCGGTGGGGAATCGGGCGGAGCCGGGGCGCGGGGCGGCGGGGGCGGGGCGGCCGGCCGGGCGGGCCGGGTGGGCGGCCGGGGCGGGGGCCGGGTCCGGTCGTTGCGTACGTCACATCGCCGTATGCGCCGTCCGGAGGCGGGCAGGCACCGGGCAGCACAGCTTGCGGCCCGGGGGCCTCGGCGGGCGAATTTCTGCAGCTCGGCGCGGGTGCGGACCGCAGGACCGCAACCATGCGCCGGCCGGACGCGTCCCCTGCCCCGGGCACGCGGGGCAAAGAACTGGACACGTGGGCCGGGGTCGGCCGCATCATGGAAATGTCGCGGGCCGAGCACGCACGCACGTACAGCACACGCAGAGGGAGACACCGTGAGGGTCGGAATCGTCGGAGCCACCGGTCAGGTCGGCACGGTCATGCGCAGGATCCTCACGGAACGCGACTTCCCGGTCACGGGCCTGCGCCTGTTCGCCTCGGCCCGCTCGGCGGGGACCGTCGTGGACGGCGTCACCGTGGAGGACGCGGCCACGGCCGACTTCACCGGCCTGGACATCGTGCTGTTCTCGGCGGGCGGCGCGACCTCGAAGGCGCTGGCCGAGAAGGTCGCCGCGCAGGGCGCCGTGGTGATCGAC
Source organism: Streptomyces sp. NPDC047017 (assembly GCF_040644175.1). Classification (NCBI taxonomy): domain Bacteria; kingdom Bacillati; phylum Actinomycetota; class Actinomycetes; order Kitasatosporales; family Streptomycetaceae; genus Streptomyces; species Streptomyces sp. NPDC047017. Next base: position 36,203 of record NZ_JBEYVW010000010.1, read on the forward strand.
AACTCCTCGGCCTGGCGCCGGGACCCGGACGTGCCGCTGGTGGTGTCCGAGGTGAACCCGCACGCGATCACCGACCGCCCCAAGGGCATCATCGCCAACCCGAACTGCACCACCATGGCCGCGATGCCGGTGCTCAAGCCGCTGCACGCGGAGGCGGGCCTGGAAGCCCTGGTCGTCGCCACCTACCAGGCGGTGTCGGGGTCCGGCCTCGCGGGCGTGGCCGAGCTGCACGGCCAGGCGCAGAAGGTCGTCGCCGACGCCGACCGGCTCACCCACGACGGCGCGGCGGTCGACTTCCCCGAGCCGTCCGTCTACAAGCGCCCGATCGCCTTCAACGTGCTGCCCTTGGCGGGCAACCTCGTCGACGACGGCTCGCACGAGACCGACGAGGAGCAGAAGCTGCGCCACGAGTCGCGCAAGATCCTGGAGATCCCGCAGCTGAAGGTCTCCGGCACCTGTGTGCGCGTGCCGGTCTTCTCCGGCCACTCCCTCCAGGTCAACGCCCGCTTCGCGCGTCCGGTCAGCGTGGAGCGCGCCACCGAGCTGCTGGCCGGCGCGCCCGGTGTGGCCCTCTCCGAGATCCCGACCCCGCTCCAGGCGGCCGGCCAGGACCCCTCCTACGTCGGCCGTATCCGCCGCGACGAGACGGTGGACCACGGCCTGGCCCTGTTCATCTCCAACGACAACCTGCGCAAGGGCGCGGCCCTGAACGCGGTGCAGATCGCGGAGCTGGTGGCGGCTGAGCTGAGCGCGTAGGCCCTTTCGGGCACATCACGCCGCACGGGCGGTCACCGCGGGCCGGTGACCGCCCGTTCGCATCGGCCGCGGCGTGGAAGGATGACCGCACCCACCCATCACGAGGAGATGACCGCGTGCCTGGCACAAACCTGACTCGCGAAGAGGCGCAGCAGCGGGCGAAGCTGCTCACCGTTGACTCGTACGAGATCGATCTCGACCTCTCCGGCGCGCAGGAGGGCGGTACCTACCGGTCCGTGACCACGGTGCGCTTCGACGTCGCCGAGGGAGGCGCCGCGTCCTTCATCGACCTGATCGCCCCGGCCGTCCACGAGGTGACCCTCAACGGCGACGCGCTCGACGCGGCGGAAATCTTCCAGGACTCCCGGATCGCCCTGCCCGGCCTGCTCCAGGGCCGCAACATCCTGCGGGTCGTCGCCGACTGCGCGTACACCAACACCGGTGAGGGCCTGCACCGCTTCGTCGACCCGGTCGACGACCAGGCGTACCTGTACACGCAGTTCGAGGTGCCGGACGCCCGCCGGGTGTTCGCCTCCTTCGAGCAGCCGGACCTGAAGGCCACCTTCCAGTTCACCGTGAAGGCGCCCGAGGGCTGGACCGTCGTGTCCAACTCGCCCACGCCCGAGCCCCAGGACAGCGTCTGGGTGTTCGAGCCGACGCCGCGCATCTCGACGTACATCACCGCGCTGATCGTCGGGCCGTACCACTCGGTGCACAGTGTGTACGAGAAGGACGGGCAGTCCGTGCCGCTGGGCATCTACTGCCGGCCCTCGCTCGCCGAGTTCCTCGACGCGGACGCGATCTTCGAGGTCACCCGGCAGGGCTTCGACTGGTTCCAGGAGAAGTTCGACCACACGTACCCGTTCGCCAAGTACGACCAGCTGTTCGTGCCCGAGTTCAACGCGGGCGCGATGGAGAACGCGGGCGCGGTGACCATCCGCGACCAGTACGTCTTCCGGTCCAAGGTGACCGACGCGGCGTACGAGGTGCGGGCGGAGACCATCCTGCACGAGCTGGCCCACATGTGGTTCGGCGACCTGGTCACCATGGAGTGGTGGAACGACCTGTGGCTGAACGAGTCGTTCGCCACCTACACCTCCATCGCCTGCCAGGCGCACGCCCCCGGCTCGCGCTGGCCGCACTCGTGGACCACCTTCGCCAACTCCATGAAGACCTGGGCGTACCGGCAGGACCAGCTGCCCTCCACCCACCCGATCATGGCGGAGATCAACGACCTGGACGACGTCCTCGTCAACTTCGACGGCATCACCTACGCCAAGGGCGCCAGCGTCCTCAAGCAGCTGGTGGCCTACGTCGGCATGGACGAGTTCTTCCGCGGTGTGCAGGCGTACTTCAAGCGGCACGCCTTCGGCAACACCCGCCTGTCCGACCTGCTGGGCGCGCTGGAGGAGACCTCCGGGCGCGACCTGAAGACCTGGTCGAAGAAGTGGCTGGAGACGGCCGGGATCAACGTCCTGCGCCCGGAGATCGAGACGGACGCCGACGGTGTCGTCACCTCCTTCGCCGTCCGCCAGGAGGCTCCCGCGCTCCCGGCGGGCGCGAAGGGCGAGCCCACGCTGCGCCCGCACCGCATCGCGATCGGCCTGTACGACCTGGACGCGGCCGGCGGCAAGCTGGTGCGCGCCGAGGACGGCCGGATCGAGCTGGACGTGGACGGCGAGCTGACCGCCGTACCGCAGCTGGCCGGGCGGCGCCGCCCCGCGGTCGTCCTGCTCAACGACGACGACCTTTCCTACGCCAAGGTCCGCCTGGACGAGCAGTCGCTGGCGTTCGTCACCGAGCACCTGGGCGACTTCGCGTCCTCGCTGCCGCGCGCGCTGTGCTGGGCCTCGGCCTGGGACATGACCCGCGACGGCGAGCTGGCCACCCGCGACTACCTGTCGCTGGTGCTGTCCGGGATCGGCAAGGAGTCCGACATCGGTGTGGTGCAGTCGCTGCACCGCCAGGTGAAGCTGGCCCTCGACCTGTACGCCGACCCGGCCGCCCGCGACGCCCTGCTGACCCGCTGGACCGACGCCACCCTGGCGCACCTGCGGGCCGCCGAGGCGGGCAGCGACCACCAGCTCGCGTGGGCGCGCGCCTTCGCGGCGACCGCCCGTACGCCCGAGCAGCTCGACCTGCTGAACGCGCTCCTGGAGGGTTCGCAGACGGTCGAGGGCCTGGCCGTGGACACCGAGCTGCGGTGGGCGTTCGTGGAGCGGCTGGCGGCGGTGGGCCGGTTCGACGAGGCGGAGATCGCCGGCGAGTACGAGCGGGACCGGACGGCGGCCGGTGAGCGGCACGCGGCCACCGCCCGCGCCGCCCGTCCCACCGAGGAGGCCAAGGCCGAGGCGTGGGCGTCGGTCGTCGACTCGGACAAGCTGCCCAACGCCGTCCAGGAGGCGGTCATCGCGGGCTTCGTCCAGACCGACCAGCGCGAGCTGCTGGCGCCCTACACCGACCGGTACTTCGAGGTGCTCAAGGCCACCTGGGACTCCCGTTCGCACGAGATGGCCCAGCAGATCGCGGTCGGCCTGTACCCGTCGATCCAGGTCGACGAGGAGACGCTGCGCCGCACCGACGCGTGGCTGACCGCCGCCGGGCCGAACGCCGCCCTGCGCCGCCTCGTCTCGGAGTCCCGCGCGGGCGTCGAGCGCTCGCTGAGGGCCCAGACGGCGGACGCGGCGGCCAAGTGACCGGTCGCCGGGGGCTGACTCGGCTCCGGTAGGGCTTCGGTAGGGCTCCGGTACGACAGCAGGGGCGCCCGGTTCATGGCCGGGCGCCCCTGGTGTGTGTGTGGGGGGGCGTGACCTGTGTGTGTGTGGGGGGGGCGTGGTCTGTGGGCGCGGGTGCGGGTGCGCCGGGCGGGGTCAGGTCCGCGTCTGCCGCGGGTCCGTGAGGGCGGTGGCGGCGGTGCGCAGGGCCGTCAGGACCCGCCGGGGCGCGGGCGCGTCCGCCGCGCCCTTGCGCAGGGCCGCCACCACGTGCCGGTGCGGGCGGTCCTCGGTCAGGGCGCGCATCACCACGCCGTCGCGCCGCCCGGCCGCCATCCGCGGCACGAGGGCCACGCCCATGCCCGCCTCCACCATGGCGAGGATCGCCGTCCACCCGGCCGCCGCGTGCCCCTGGTACGGGCTGAACCCGGCCGCCTCGCAGGCGGTGCGCGTGATGTCCGACCAGGGGCCGCTGCCGCCGAAGATCCACGGTTCGGCGGCGAGGTCCGCGAGCCGCACCCGGTCGGCCGCCGCGAGGGGGTGGCCGGGCGGCAGGGCCACGTCGAGCGGGTCGGCGAGCAGCGGCACCCGGGTGAAGCCGGGGTCGGCCGCGCTCGGGGCGTGCGCCGCCAGCGACAGCGCGAGGTCCACCTCGCCGGCGGCGAGCAGCTCGTACGCCTCCCCCGCCTCCGCCTCCCGCACCCGTACGGTCACTCCCGGATGCGTCGCGCGCAGCGCCCGCACCGCCGGGACGACCAGTGCGGGGACCGCGGTCGAGAAGGCGCCGACCCGTACCTCGCCGGCCTCGCCCTGGACGTGGGCCGCCAACTCGGCGTCGGCGCGCTCCAGTTGCTCGAACACCGCCTCCGCGTGCCGGAGCACGAGCCGGGCCGCGTCGGTGAGCCGGACCCGGCGGCCCTGGGGCTCCAGGAGGGGCACGCCCAGTTGCCGGGCGAGATTGGTGAGCTGCTGGGAGACCGCGGAGGGTGTCATGTGCAGGGCCTCGGCGGCCGCGGTGACGGTGCCCCGCTCGCCCAGGGTGCGCAGGACCCTCAGCTTCCTCAGGTCCCACTCGGCCATGCGGGCACGCTACAGGAGCCTGCCCGGCGGGAGGGGAGGGGCGGGCGTTCTCGCGGGCGCTTCGGCGGGGCGGGCGTTCCTGCGGGGGGGGTGCGGGCGGGCGTTCTCGTGGGCGTTCTCGCGGGGTGCGGGCGGGCGTGGGTGTCAGCGGCGGGAGCCCGCGCCCAGGACGACGCCGCCCAGGATCAGGGCCATGGCCAGCATCCCCGGCCATCCGGTGGTCTCGCCGAGCAGGGCCCAGGACAGCAGGGCGACCAGCACGGGCTGGAGGTAGTAGACGACGCCCGCGCGGGCCGCGCCGATCAGGGCGATGGCCTTGTTCCAGGCGAAGAAGGCGACCGCGGAGGAGGCCACGCCCACGTACAGCAGCGGCCCGACCGTGCCGGGCGTCGGCCGGAAGCCGCCCTGGAGGGCGAGGCTCGCGGCCTCGGCGGGCAGCAGCAGGACGGCGCCGACGAGGAAGGACGTGAACAGGAAGGCGGTGCCGTCCAGTTCGGCGGGGCGGCGGCGGAGCAGGGCGCTGTAGCCCGCGAAGCAGCAGGCGGCGGCGATCATCCACAGGCCGCCGGACGAGAAGCCCGCGCCGCCCCGGGTGCCGAGGGTCAGCAGCAGCACGCCCGCGCACGCCGTCAGCAGTCCCGCGGTGCGCCGCGCGCCGAGCCGCGCCCCGCCCAGCCGTTCGAACACCGCCATCAGGACCGGCGAGGCGGCCATGATCATGCCCATGGTGGCGGCCGGGGTGGTCAGCCCGGCCTGGTTGACGAGGGTGTTGTAGACGGCCACGCCGAGCAGCGAGGCCGGCAGGACGAAGCGGGCGTGCCGGCGGATCAGGTGCCGCTGCCGCCAGGCCCGCCGGGCGCCGAACGGGGCGACGGCCACCAGTGCGATCACCCAGCGCCAGAAGGCGTGCTGCACAGGCGGGACGCTGTCGTGCAGCGCCCGGGAGGTGACGAAGCTGCCGGACCAGACGACCGTGGCGAGCGCGGCGAGGGCGAGGCCGAGCACGGGGGCGGCGGCCTTGCGGGCGGGGGCCGGGGCGGGGGTGGACGGTCCGGGGGCGGACGGTCCGGGGGCGGACGGTTCGGGGGCGGTCGGGGTGGAGTCGGTTGATGGGGAGGCGGTCGGGGTGGAGGCGGTCGGTGTGGTGGTCCTGTTGAGGACGGCGGCCACGGAGGTCCCTTCGATGGTCGGGCGGGCGGATCGGACGGCTCGGACGGATCAGACGGATCGGTCCGCATCCACCGTCGCCGCACGCCACCCGTCACGTCCATCGAATCTTTTCGACGATTTCGTTCAGGAAAACTGAAACGTCCGGGGCTCCCGAGGCCGCGGGTCAGCCCACGTGGGCGGCGAGGGCGGCCGCCACGGCGGCGGGGTCGGCCTCGTCCGCCGCCCAGGCCGCGTACCCGTCGGGGCGCACCAGCAGCGTCGTGCGCCGGCCGCTCGCCCAGCGCGCGGTGGCCAGCCGCGGGGCCCGGCCGGGACCGGCCTCGTACGGCTGAGGCGTCACCAGGACGAACCGGCCGCCGCGCAGCGCCTCGTAGAGCCGGCCGCCGCCGGCGAGGGCGAGGTCCGGGACGCGGGTGCCGACCAGGCGGTGGGAGCCGCGGGGAGCGGCGTACCGGTAGCCGATGCCGGTGATCTGGCCGGTCGCCGCGCGGCGGGCGGGGGCGAGGGTGGTCACGGCGCCGGCGAGCGCGGCGCGCAGGGCCCGGGACCAGGGACGCCCGGCCATCGCGAGGCGCACCAGGCCGCCGCTGCTGCGCAGCACGGACCGGCCGACCGGGTGGCGTTCGGCCTGGTAGGTGTCGAGCAGCGCCCGCGGCGCGTGGCCGGTGACGACCTGGGCGAGCTTCCAGCCGAGGTTCGCCGCGTCCTGGAGGCCGGTGTTCATGCCCTGGCCGCCGGCCGGGGAGTGCACATGGGCGGCGTCACCGGCGAGGAGCACCCGGCCGACGCGGTAGGCGGGCGCCTGCCGTTCGTCGCTGTGGAAGCGGGACAGCCAGCGGGCGTCGTACATGCCGAAGTCGCGGCCGAGGGCGAGCCGGGTGATCTCCCGGACCTCGTCGAGGCCGACGGGCGTGTCGTCGGGCACGTCGTGGCCGCGGTGCCAGCAGATGACCCGGTGGTAGCCGTCGCCGAAGGGTGCGAGGAAGGCGAAGGCGTCCCCGACGGCGTTGACGGTCAGCAGGGTCTCGGGGGGCTCGGCCAGCCGTACGTCCGCGAGCACCACGGAACGGATCACCGAGCGCCCCGGGAACGGCAGCCCCACCGCCTCGCGCACCGCGCTGCGCATCCCGTCCGCACCGACCACGTACGCCGCCCGCAGCGCCTCGGCCGGCGCGCCGCCGTCCCCGCGGACCTGCACCGTCACCCCGTCCGCGTCCTGGGTCAGCCCGGTCACCTCGGTCTCGAAGCGGAAGTCCACCCCGGCCTCGGCCGCGCGCCGCTCCAGTGCCTTCTCCACCTCGTACTGCGGCAGCACGAGGACGTGCGCGAAGCGGGAGGGCAGCGCGGTGAGGTCCAGCTCCAGCCGGCCGAACAGCCGCAGCCGGTCCAGCGGGCGGCCCACCGCCTCCAGTTCGTCGGCGAGGCCGCGGGCGTCGAGCTGCTCCAGGCTGCGGGCGTGCAGGGCGAACGCGCGGGAGAGGTTGCTGATCCGGTGCGGGCGCTTCTCGACGAGGGTGACGGGGACACCGGCGGTGGCGAGGTCACCGGCCAGCAGGAGGCCGGTGGGGCCGGCGCCGACGACGATCACGGGAGCGGGAGCCGGGGTGGGGGCGGGAGTGGAGGTGGGAGCGGGGGTGGTCATGAGGCCTCCTCGAAGCCTGCTCCGGCGGCCAGCGGTTGTTGGCCGACAGCCGTTGGCCAACATCTGTGGGCCAACGTCCGTTGACCAACGTAGACCTGCGGCCCTGGACCGTCAACACTTGTTGGCCTACGCTTGTTGGCATGTCGTCCGCCCCGCCGCCCCCGCCACCACAGCCGACCCCGACTCCGGCCGCTCCCCCGCCGGCGTCCCCTCCCCCGCCCGCGCCCTCCGGCCGCCGCTCGGACGCGACCCGGGCCGCGATCCTCGCCGCCGCGCGGGAGCGTTTCGCGGCCGACGGGTACGAGCGGGCCACCATCCGCGCGATCGCCAAGGACGCGCGGATCGACCCGTCGATGGTGATGCGGTACTACGGCACCAAGGAGGGCCTGTTCGCGGCGGCCGTCACCCTGGACCTGCGCCTGCCCGACCTGACCGCGCTCCCCCGCGAGGAGACCGGCCGAGCGCTGGTCACGCACTTCCTGCGGCTGTGGGAGGACAACGAGGAGCTGACGGCCATCCTGCGGGTCGGTCTGACCAACGACGCCGGGGCGGAGCGGCTGCACTCGGTGTTCCGGGACCAGTTGCTGCCGGTCGCCCGGCTGGTGTGCCCCGACCCCGAGCAGGTCCCGGCCCGGGCCGTGCTGTGCGCCTCGCAACTGCTGGGGCTCGCCCTCACCCGGTACGTACTGCGGCTGCCGGCCGCCGTCGCCCTGCACCACGAGGAGGTCCTGGCCTGGCTGGTGCCCACCGTGCAGCGGTACCTGACCGCGCCCAGCCCCTGACCGGGACCGGCGGACGACGGGGCGGCGGGGCGGCGGGGCGGCGGGGCGGCGGGGCGGCGGCCGGTGTGTCGGGTTTGCCCGGCCGGAAGGGCGTGGGATGTGATCAGGGTCACGTACTTCGTTCTGGTGCGTCTGCGAACGCGCGCACTGGGTAGGGCTGCGGTAATCCACTGGATGCCGTACTCACAAGGAGGCCCCCGTGGCCGCACCGGCACATCTGCTCCTCTCGGCCCTGGCCGACACCGCCCTGCCCAAACCCTTGGCGGAAACGGCCGCCGATTCCGGGCCGTCCGCCATCCCCCGCCCCTACGACTCCCGCCCGGACGCCTCCCTCCTCGACGACCCGCACCTGGACTTCTTCACGGCCGAGGGCACGCACACCGAGGCCCCGCTCACCAGCGAGCCCCCGCTGCCCGACGCGGAGCCGCTGACCAGCGAGCCGCCGCTGGCCGAGGCGGCGCCCCTGACCAGTGAGTCCGCCGCCGACTTCGCCGACCCCGACCCCTGCTGCGCGGAGTCGTAGATGGCGGCGCCACGGCAGGCCGAACCGCCCGATGAGGAACTGGCCCGGCTCGCCGGGCTGCACGGCGTCGCCACCTCCTACAGCCCCTCGCCGGGCCGTATCGTGGCCGCCTCCGCCGTCGCGGTGGTCGCCGCCCTGGCCGCCCTCGACGTGGACGCGAGCACCCCCGGCGCCACCCGCGCCGCGCTCACCGCCCGCGAACGCGCACTGCGGGACCTTCTGCTCCCGCCCACGGTCGTCTGCTGGTACGGCGAAGGCACCCCCGCCCCGCTCGCCCTGCTGCCGCCCGGCACCCGGCTGCACGTGGAGCCGGAACAGCCGGAACAGCAAGCGCAAGGGGAAGAAGGGGAACAGGAGGGAGACGGGCGGCAGGCGGAGAGCCTGCGGGACGTCACCCCCGACACCGTGGACCGCCTCCCCCCGGGCGTCCACCGGCTGACCGCCGCCGCCCCCGACGGGCGTACCGCCCGGGCCCATCTGATCGTCGCCCCGTCCCGGCTGCCCACGCCGCCCGGCCGCTCCTACGGGCTGCTCGTGCAGCTCTACTCGCTCCTGTCCCGGCGTTCCTGGGGCATGGGCGACCTCGGGGACCTCGCCGAGCTGACCGGCTGGGCCGGGCGTGCGCTCGGCGCCGGGTTCGTGCAGGTCAACCCGTTGCACGCGGCGGTGCCCGGCGCGCCCACCGACCCCTCTCCCTACCGGCCCTCCTCGCGCCGCTTCCCCGACCCCGTCCATCTGCGGGTGGAGGACATCCCCGAGTACCCGTACATCGCCGATGGCGCGGACGGCACGGACGGCACGGACGGCACGGACGGCACGGACGGCACGGACCGCGCGCTCGTCGCGGACCTGCTGGAGCGCGCCGGACGGCTGCGCGCCGACGTGCTCGGCGCGGCCGCGCTGATCGACCGGGACGCGGTGTGGGAACTGAAGCGGCGGGCGCTGGAAGCGGTGTGCCGGGTCCCGCTCGGCCCCGGCCGGCGCGCCGCCCACGCGGCCTTCCTCGCCCGCGAGGGCCGGGCCCTGGAGGACCACGCCACGTGGTACGCGCTGGCCGAGGTGCACGGCGCCGACTGGAGCCGGTGGCCCGCACAGCTGCGCGACCCGCGCTCGCCCGGCACCGCCCGGGCCCGCGCCGAGCTGGCCGACCGGGTCGCGTTCCACCGCCGGCTGGCCTGGCTCACCGACGAGCAGCTCACCGCCGCCCAGCGGACCGCGCGCGAGGCGGGCATGCCCATCGGGGTGGTGCACGATCTCGCGGTCGGCGTGCATCCCGGCGGCGCCGACGCCTGGGCCCAGCAGGACCACTTCGCGGCCGGGATGTCGGTCGGCGCGCCGCCGGACGCGTTCAACGCGCGCGGCCAGGACTGGGGGCTGCCCCCGTGGCGCCCGGACCGGCTGGCCGCCTCCGGGTACGCGCCCTTCCGCCGGCTGCTGCGCGCGCTGTTCGGGTACGCCGGCGCGCTGCGCATCGACCACGTCATGGGCCTGTTCCGGCTCTGGTGGGTGCCGCAGGGCCGGCCGCCCACGGAGGGCACGTACGTGCGCTACGACGCCGAGGCCATGCTCGCGGTCCTGGTCCTGGAGGCGTCCCGGGCGGGGTCGGTGGTGATCGGCGAGGATCTCGGCACCGTCGAGCCCGGGGTGCGCGAGGCGCTGGACCGGCGCGGGGTGCTCGGCACCTCGGTGCTGTGGTTCGAGCGGGACTGGGCAGGCGACGGCCGCCCGCTGCCGCCCGAGCGCTGGCGCGCCGACTGCCTGGCCACCGCCACCACCCACGACCTGCCGTCCACCGCGGCCCGGCTCACCGGCGAGCACGTCGAGCTGCGCCACCGCCTCGGCCTGCTCACCCGCCCCCTGGAGGAGGAGCGCGCCGACGCCGCGCGGGACGCGGCCGAGTGGCTGGCCGTGCTGCGGGAACGGGGCCTGCTGCGGGAGGCGGCCCACGCGGGGACCGGCCCGGAAGGCGGTCCGGAAAGCGGTCCGGAAGACGGTCCGGAAACCGGCTCGACAGGCGGCTCGGAAACCGGCCAGGAAACCGGTGCCGAAGCCGCCATCGAGGCCGGTGTCCAGGCCGTGCACCGCTTCCTGCTGCGCACCCCCGCCCGCATGGTCGGCCTCTGGCTGCCCGACACGGTGGGCGACCGCCGCCCGCAGAACCTCCCGGGCACCTGGGACCAGTACCCGAACTGGCGGCTCCCGGTCGCCGACGCCGCCGGCCGCCCGCTGAGCCTGGAGGAACTGGCGGCCTCGCCCCGGCTGCGCGCGCTGACGGACGTACTGCGGGCGGGGACGGCGCCCGGCGGGGCGGCGGACGCGTCGGCCGGGGCGGAGGGCTGAGCGCCGGGGCGCGCGGGCGGGCGCGGTGTCCTCATACAGCACCCCGGACGCGCGCCTCGTTCCGGCGTTCGCTACTTTTGCAGCGTGGACAACAAGAACGCCCTGCGCGCCGGCGCCCTGGCCGCCGGTACGACGCTGATGATGCTGCTGATGTCGTCTCCCGCGCTCGCGCTGACCCGCGACGACGGCGACGACCCCGGCCCGGGCCTGGGCGTCGCCCAGACGCTGGGCTACTTCGTCGGTATCCCGCTCCTGCTGTTCCTGGTCATCGCCGGCCTGGTGATGGTGCTGGACCGGTCCCCCAAGCAGCAGCGGGTCACGGGCCGCGCCGTGGAGACCAGGGCCAAGGCCGAGGCCGAGACCAAGGTCTGAGCGAAGCCGGGCCGGGCCGCCGCGGCCGCCCCGCCCCGCCGCGCGCACGCCGAGGGCGCCCACCGCGCCGCATGGACACACGTACAGCCGTACGTGTACGTCCGTGCCGCGCGGTGGGCGCCCTCCGTGCCGTACGGGGCCGGGAACCCCGCCAGACCTGTCGGTCCCCCCGGTTGTGTCAGCCCCGTCAGGCCGAGATGCCGTCGATCCGGGCCAGGGCGTCGTCCGCGCCGTAGGGCTGGAGGTAGGGCAGCCAGCGCGGGTCCCGGTGGCCGGTGCCGATGATGCGCCAGGCCAGGCCGGTGGGCGGCGCGGGCTTGTGGCGCAGCCGCCAGCCCAGCTCGACGAGGTGGCGGTCGGCCTTGACGTGGTTGCAGCGGCGGCAGGAGGCCACCACGTTGTCCCAGGCGTGCTGGCCGCCGCGGGAGCGCGGGACGACGTGGTCGACGCTGGTGGCGACGCCACCGCAGTACATGCACCGGCCGCCGTCGCGGGCGAAGAGCGCCCGCCTGGTCAGGGGCACGGGCCCCCGGTAGGGGACCCGGACGAAACGCTTGAGCCGGACCACGCTGGGTGCGGGGACGGTGACGGTGGCGCTGTGCAGATGGGCGCCGGACTCCTCCAGGCAGACCGCCTTGTTCTCCAGCACGAGGACGAGCGCGCGGCGGAGCGGTACGACGCCGAGGGGCTCGTACGACGCGTTGAGGACCAGGACATGCGGCACGGGGGCCTCCTTGTACGCCGGCGGCGCGTGGCTCGCGCCGGGACGATCTGCAGTCAGTCTCCCCTCATGCCTGGTGGACGCGCCACCATGTCCCGGTAACGGGCCGGGAGTGTTTTCGACCACACCGGATACGTCCCCGCGGCGGCGGCCGCTCCACACGGCCTGATCAGAGGCGGGTGGGCACGGTTCGGGCGCCGTACCTCCCCGGGACTTCACGCCGGTCCGCACACCGTGCCCCGTTAGTGTGGTGGGTCCGCCCCTCCGGTGACCTCTTCGTGACCTGGACGACATCGCCGCTCGGCCGGAGGACGGACGCACCTGGAGGTTCCTGTCGTGTCCCTGCTCGCCGCCCTGACGGCCGCCGGCCCGTCGCCGTCGCCGGTCCCCTCGGAGTCGCCGACCGTGTCGGTGCCCTCGCTCCAGGACGCCCAGGAGAGCGCGAACCAGGCCGCGAGCTGGGTGGAGCAGAACTGGTCCACCTGGCTGGCGATCGGCCTGCGCGTGGTGCTGGTCGTGTTCATCGCGCTGGTGCTGCGGGTCGCGGTGCGGCGGGCGATCACCAAGCTCATCGACCGGATGAACCGCACCGCGCAGCAGGGGGGCGGCACGGCGCTGGGCGGGCTGCTGGTCAACGCGGAGCGGCGGCGGCAGCGTTCGTCGGCGATCGGCTCGGTGCTGCGCTCGGTGGCGAGCTTCCTGATCATGGGTACGGCCGCGCTGATGGTGCTGGCCACCTTCCAGATCAACCTCGCCCCGCTGCTGGCCTCCGCCGGAGTGGCGGGCGTGGCGGTCGGTTTCGGCGCCCGCAATCTGGTCACGGACTTCCTCTCCGGGGTGTTCATGATCCTGGAGGACCAGTACGGCGTCGGGGACACGATCGACGCGGGGGTGGCCTCCGGCGAGGTCATCGAGGTCGGGCTGCGGGTGACCAAGCTGCGCGGCGACAGCGGTGAGATCTGGTACGTCCGCAACGGCGAGGTCAAGCGGATCGGCAACCTCTCCCAGGGCTGGGCGACGGCCGGGGTGGACGTGACGGTCAGGGCGAGCGAGGACCTGGACAAGCTCAAGGCCACGCTGACCGAGGTGGCCGAGAAGATGAGCAAGGAAGAGCCCTGGAACGAGCTGCTGTGGAGCCCCATCGACGTGCTGGGCCTGGACAGCGTGCTGATCGACTCCATGGTGGTCCGGCTCTCCGCCAAGACGATGCCGGGCAAGTCGACGGCGGTCGAGCGGGAGCTGCGCTGGCGCGTCAAGCGGGCCTTCGACGCGGCCGACATCCGCATCGTGGGCGGCGCGACGGCCCCGGCGGACGAGGAGGCCCCCGACCCGATGGCCACGGTCGCCGCCCCCTCGGTCTTCGCCAACCCCGCCTCCCCGCAGACCGACGCGGCGACCGCGATACCGCCGCAGCAGGGGCCTGCCGGGAAGTAGGGGCACCGGCAGGGAGAAAACGGTTCAGCACACTCGTTCGAGTGACAGCGGTGGCGTTCCGGCGCGGCACGCCACCGGCGTCGCCGATCGTTCTGCCGGGGCACCCGGCGCGGGCTTAGCCTGGCATCAGTGCGACAAGGAGAACGAGCGATGAGCGCCGAACCGATCATGGAGCCGGTGATGACGCAGGTGGACCCCATCGACCTGTTGATCGCGTTCGAAGAGGCAGCGGCACCGATGCCGATTCGGGTGGAGTACATCGAGGAGACGGGCATCTTGCCGCCTCAACCCGAACACCAGCACAACGCCGGCGCCTTCAAGCTCGCCGTCCAGTTCAACGCCGCGGGCTTCGAGCTGGCCGGTATGTGCAACGGCTACCGAGCCGCTCATCAGGACGGCCGGACCATGGCCCTCGTCATTCCTGACTTCTACGTCCTGCACCGCGGGCCGACTGAACTGGACGAGACGTACAGGAGGGCCAACAAGGGCTGGTACCCCATCGACATGATCGCCCTGGTCGGTGAGGTCACCTCCACCAACCACGAGACCGACACAGGCCCCAAGTACCGGACGTACGCCGCCGTGGGCATCCCCCTCTATGTGCTGATCGATCGACACGCCTTGACGGCCCACTGCTACTCGGAGCCGGTCCTCCCGGGTGACAAGCCGACCGAGGCCTACTACGCCACCGACACCAAGGCCGACCTCGGCGACCCCCTCCCCCTCCCCGCCCCGTACCCCGCCCTGGACACGACCCCCTTCCTCAAGGACTGACGGACTGACAGTCCCGGCGCTCTTGACGCCCCCTTCACCCCGGGCTTAAGTTCCTGCCACTCGGACAGGAAACTTTCCTAACAGTGATCTCCGCGGGGAGGCGACACGCATGGCCGGGACCGCCGGGACTCCGGGGACCCCGCGCGTTCTGCGCGCCATGAACGACCGGGCCGCCCTCGATCTGCTGCTGGAGCACGGGCCGCTGTCGCGTACCCGGATCGGCAGGCTGACGGGGCTGTCCAAGCCGACCGCCTCGCAGTTGCTGGCCCGGCTCGAAGCCGCCGGGCTGGTGCTGGCCACGGGGACCAGCGAGGGACGGCCCGGCCCGAACGCGCAGCTCTACGCCGTGAACCCGGCCGCGGCGCACGTGGCGGGACTCGACGTCACCCCGCACCGCATCCACGCCGCCGTCGCCGACCTCACCGGCCGGACGGTCGGCCGGTACGAGCTGCCGACGCCGGGCAGGCACCCGGCCCAGCCCGTCGTGCGGCAGGTCACCGAGGCGCTGGACGGCGCGGTGCAGGCGGCCGGGCTCGCCCGGGACGACGTGCGCCGGCTGGTCATCGCCACCCCGGGCGCCTTCGACCCCGGCACCGGGCGGCTGCGTTACGCCTCCCACCTGCCCGGCTGGCACTCCCCTGCGGTCCTCGGCGAACTGGCCGCCGCGCTGCCGATGCCGGTGGAGTACGAGAACGACGTCAACCTCGTGGCCGTCGCCGAGCAGCGCCTCGGCGCGGCCCGCGGCCACCGGGACTTCGTGCTGCTGTGGAACCAGGAGGGCCTGGGCGCCGCCCTGGTGCTGGGCGGCCGGCTGCACCGCGGCTGGACCGGCGGCGCCGGGGAGGTCGGCTTCCTGCCGGTGCCCGGGGCGCCCCTGGTGCGCCAGGTGACCAAGGCCGACAGCGGCGGCTACCAGGAGCTGGCCGGCTCCCAGGCGGTGCCCGAACTGGCCCGCGAGCTGGGCATCGAGGACGTGCCCGGCGGGCCGTACGCCGAGGTCGCCGCCGCGCTCGTGGCCCGCGCCGCCGACCACGCCCAGGGCCCCTACCGCGCGCTGCTGACGGCGTACGCGACCCGGCTCGCCACCGGTCTGGCCTCCCTGGTCTCCGTCCTCGACCCCGAACTCGTGGTCCTCAGCGGCTCCGCGCTGACCGCGGGCGGCGAGGTGCTGCGCGGCCTGGTCCAGGCGGAGCTGGCGGAACTGGCCGCCTCCCGGCCGCGGTTGGTGGTCGGTGACGTCCGCGAGCACCCGGTGCTGCGCGGCGCGCTGGAGAGCGCCCTCGCCGCCACCCGCGACGAGGTCTTCGACACGTCCCGCTGAGCCGACGGCACTTCCCCTCCTCCTTCGCCACGACGTTCCCCAAGAAGGGCTGACCGATATGAAACTCACCGTGGTCGGGGGCGGCTCGACCTACACCCCCGAACTCATCGACGGCTTCGCCCGGCTCAGGGACACCCTCCCGGTCGAGGAACTGGTCCTGGTCGACCCGGCGGCCGACCGGCTCGACCTGGTCGGCGGCCTGGCCCGGCGGATCTTCGCCAGGCAGGGCCACCCCGGCCGGATCGTCACCACCTGCGACCTGGACGCGGGCGTGGCGGACGCGGACGCCGTCCTGCTCCAGCTCCGCGTCGGCGGGCAGGCCGCCCGGCAGCAGGACGAGACCTGGCCGCTGGAGTGCGGGTGCGTCGGGCAGGAGACGACCGGCGCCGGCGGCCTCGCCAAGGCGCTGCGCACGGTCCCGGTGGTCCTGGACATCGCCGAACGGGTCCGCCGGGCCAGCCCCGGGGCCTGGATCATCGACTTCACCAACCCGGTCGGCATCGTCACCCGCGCCCTGCTCCAGGCCGGGCACCGGGCGGTCGGGCTGTGCAACGTGGCGATCGGCCTGCAGCGGAAGTTCGCGGGGCTGCTGGGCGTGGCCCCCCACGAGGTGCATCTGGACCATGTGGGCCTCAACCACCTCACCTGGGAGACGGGGGTGCGGCTCGGCGGCCCGCAGGGCGCGGACGTACTGCCCCGGCTGCTGGCCGAGCACGGCGACGCCGTCGCCGCCGACCTGCGCCTGCCCCGCCCGCTCCTGGACCGCCTCGGCGTGGTGCCCTCGTACTACCTGCGCTACTTCTACGCGCACGACGCGGTGGTGGAGGAACTGCGCACCAAGCCGTCCCGCGCCGCCGAGGTGGCCGCCATGGAACGCGAGCTGCTGGAGCTGTACGGGGACCCGGCGCTGGACGAGAAGCCGGCCCTGCTCGCCCGGCGCGGCGGCGCCTACTACTCGGAGGCGGCCGTGGACCTCGCCGCCGCCCTGCTCGGCGGCGGGGGCAGCCCGTATCAGGTGGTGAACACCCGCAACCGGGGCACGCTGCCCTTCCTGCCGGACGACGCGGTGATCGAGGTGCAGGCGGCGGTGGGCGCCGAGGGCCCGGCCCCGCTGCCCGTCGCCCCCCTGGACCCGCTGTACGCGGGCCTGGTGGCGCAGGTGACGGCGTACGAGGAGCTGGCCCTGGACGCGGCCCTGCGCGGTGGCCGCGACCGGGTCTTCCGTGCCCTGCTCGCACACCCCCTGATCGGCCAGTACGCGTACGCCGAGACCCTCACCGACCGGCTGGTCGCACACAACCGGGAGCACCTCGCGTGGGCCTGACCGCGAGCGTCCTCGCCATCGACGCGGGCAACAGCAAGACCGATGTCGCGGTCGTGGCGGCGGACGGCACCGTCCTCGCCACGGCCCGCGGCGGCGGGTTCCGGCCGCCGGCCGTGGGCGTGGAGAGGGCCGTGGACGCCCTGGCGGACGCCGTCGGGCGGGCCTTCGCGGCGGCCGGGACGACCTCGGCGGACCATGTCGCCGCCTGCCTGGCCAACGCCGATCTCCCGGTGGAGGAGGAGCGGTTGGCGGCGGCCCTGCACGCGCGCGCGTGGGGCACGGCGGTGGAGGTCCGCAACGACACGTTCGCGGTCCTGCGCGCGGGCGTGGCCGAGCCCCGGGGCGTGGCGGTGGTCTGCGGTGCCGGCATCAACTGCGTGGGGATGCGGCCGGACGGCCGCACCGCCCGCTTCCCGGCGATCGGCCGGATCTCCGGTGACTGGGGCGGCGGCTGGGGCCTGGCGGAGGAGGCGCTGTGGTACGCCGCCCGCGCGGAGGACGGCCGCGGCGAGCCCACCGCGCTGGCCCGCACGCTGCCCGGCCACTTCGGCCTGGACTCCATGTACGCGCTGATCGAGGCGCTGCACCTGGGGCACGTCGGCTCGGACCGGCGGCACGAGCTGACGCCGGTGCTGTTCGCGACGGCGACCGCGGGCGACACGATCGCCCGTGCGCTGGTGGACCGCCTGGCGGAGGAGGTGGTGGCCATGGCGGCGGTCGCCCTGGCCCGCCTGGACCTGCTCGGCGAGGAGACCCCCGTGGTCCTGGGCGGCAGCGTGCTGGCCGCCCGGCACCCGCAGTTGGACGGCGCGCTGCGCGACCGCCTGGCCGCCCGGGCCCCGAAGGCGGTCCCGCGGGTGGTGACGGCGCGCCCGGTGCTGGGCGCGGCCCTGCTCGGCCTGGACCGCGCCGGGGCCCCGGCTGCGGCGCGGGAGCGGGTGCGGGCCCACTTCGCGTCCGCCGGGCGCTGAACCGGCCCGGCCGGCCGGGCAATCGGCCCCGCGACGAAACCGAACCGGTCTGCCTCGCGTGTACATGGGTAAGGGGTGGTGCGGGTCGTCCTCGTGTGCGCCGGCGGCGCCCCCATCGTGATCGACCATGTCCGGACCTGTGATCGACCGTGATCGGACCAAGATCCGGTGAAGGCCGGTGCGCGGGCCGGTCCCGGCAGGGATACTTGCGGCGACGGATGACCACGGGGGAGGTCGGCAGTGACACACTCGCCGAACAGCAGCGAGGCGCCGCCGCACCCCGGCACGCCCGCGCGGCCGGCGGTGCCGCCGCAGTCCGGCCCGCCCGGCCACCCGCCCGCGACCGCTCCCGCCGGGCCCGCGGCCCCGCGCCGCACCGCGTTCGCCGAGGGCGCGGACCGGCTGCGCGCCGCGGCCACCACGGAGCCCGGCCGGCTCCGCGTGATCGGCGCCGTACTGGCCCTGCTCGTCCTGGCGTTCGGCGCCGTGGCCGCCTGGCAGACCTCCGACCGGGCCGCGGCCGCCGACGACGTCCTGCACAGCAGCCAGCCCCTCAGCTCCGACGCCGCCGACATCTACCGCTCCCTCGCCGACGCCAACACCATGGCGACCAGCGGCTACCTGGCGGGACTCCAGGAGTCGGACGCCACCCGCGAGCGCTACGAGGCGGACGTGCGCACGGCCGCCGCCGGCCTCGTCGAGGCCGCCGCCAACTCCTCCCCCACCTCGTCCTCCGCGGCCACCATCACCAGGCTGAACGAGCTGCTGCCGCGCTACAAGGGCCTGGTGGAGTCCGCGCGCGCCAACAACCGCCAGGGCTTCCCGGTCGGCGGCGCCTATCTGCGCACCGCCAACACCACGATGCAGGAGCAGATGCTCCCGGCCGCCGAGGACCTGTACCAGAAGGAGAACCAGCGGCTGCGCGCGGACTACGGGCACGCCACCCCCTACCCGTGGGCGGCGATCGCGCTCGGCGTCCTCGCCCTGGCCGCCCTGGCCTGGGCCCAGCACCGCACCTACCGCCGCACCCACCGGGTGCTGAACCACGGCCTGGTGGCCGCCACCGCCGCGACGGCGGCCGTGGTGCTGTGGCTGGTCGTCGGCCACAGCCTCGCCCGGTCCGGCCTGGACGGCTCCTACGACCACGGGGTGCGCTCGCTGAACGTGCTGCACGACGCCCGGATCGCCTCCCTCAAGGCCCGCAGCGACGAGAACCTGACCCTGGTCAGCCGCGGCGCGGAGACCAAGACCCTCCAGGACGGCACGGTCATGGACGCCTACGACTGGGCGTACGACCAGGAGATCGACGACCTCGGCAAGACCCTCGGCCAGGCCGGCTCGCTGGCCGACGACGACGCCGGGAAGGCGCCGGTGCGGGTGGCGGGCGCGGCCCTGAAGGAGTGGACGTCCCGGCACGCGCTGGCCCGGCAGGCCAACGACTCCGGCGACTACCAGAAGGCCCGCGACCAGGTCATCGGCACCGGCACGGACCAGGCGCGGTCCACCGGCGCCTGCTTCGACAGCGTCGACGCCTCGCTCGCCTCCGCGCTCACGCACGAGACGGACGAGTTCCGGCGGGCCGCGCGCGAGGGGCGCGGCGCGCTGACCGGGCTGCCGGCCGGGTCCGCGGTGCTCGCCCTGCTCGGCGCGGCCGGCGCCCTGCTGGGCATCGGCCGCAGGTTGTCGGAGTACCGGTGAGAGGGAACGTGACAGGGGTGAGAGGGGGCGTGAGGATGCGAGTGCGGCGGCTGCGGGCCGGCCTGCGGGGCTGGGGCGGCGTGGGAGCGATGGCGGTCGTCTGCGCCCTGGCGCTGGCGTTCGTCCTGGTGCTGCTGCCGCACACCCGGGCGCACGGCGGTCCCGCCCAGGCCACGGGCGGCGTACGCACCGCGCAGGGCGTGCAGGCCAGGGCGGGCGCCTGCGAGGACAGCGAGGTCCAGAACCAGAGCCTGGCCCCGTCGGCCGCCGGCGGCCCCACCGTCGCCGCCATCAAGGCGCGCGGCTATCTGTCGGTCGGCGTCGACCAGAACAGCTACCGCTGGGGCTACCTCAACCCGAACAACGCCTCGGGCGCGCTGGAGGGCTTCGACATCGACGTCGCCCACCGCATCGCGAAGGACCTCCTCGGCGACCCGGACAAGGTCCAGTTCCGGGCCATCCCCACCAACGAGCGGATCCCCGCGGTCCGCAGCGGCCGGGTCGACATGGTGGTGCGCACCATGACCATCACCTGCGACCGGCTGGGCCAGGTCGCGTTCTCCGCGCCGTACTTCCTCACCGGCCAGCAGGTGCTCGCCCCGCGCACCTCGGCGATCACCGGCTACGACCGCTCGCTCGCCGGGAAGAAGGTCTGCTCGGCGACCGGTTCCACGGCCTACGACCACCTGAGCGCCGACAAGAAGGACGGCACCCTGCCGGCCTCCACCGACATCTCCACCACCGTCCCCAACCAGCTGGACTGCCTGGTGCGGCTGCAACTGGGCGAGGTGGACGCGGTGGTGACCGACGGCGCGCTCGCCGCCAGCCAGGCCGCGCAGGACCCGGCGGTCCAGCTGAAGGGCGGCACCTTCACCAAGGAGTACTACGGCGTGGCGATGAAGCTGGGCGCCGACGACCTGGTCCGCCAGGTCAACCGCATACTGGACGACTACCGCAAGGACGGGGGCTGGAAGGCGTCGTACGACAAGTGGCTCTCCCCCACGCTGGGTAAGGACTCACCGTCGGCGACCCCGCCGACCCCCGGCTACAGGTGACCGGCGGCCCCCAGGGGGCACCGGACGCAGGGTGAGGCACCGCCGGCCGGCGACGGAGCGGCGGGACACGAAGAGCAGCGAGAGGTGATCGATGGGCGGCACGGACCCCGCCGGGCCGGTACTGGACCGGGACGAGGTGGACCGTGCGCTGGCGCGGCTGGGCCAGGAGCACGAGGCGATCGAGACCTCGCTGCTGGCCCTGCAGGACCACGCGGGCCGCAGGCTCCTGGAGGGCGCCGAGCTGACCGGTCTCACCCGGGAGCGCTGGGCGGCGGCGGAGGCGTCGATCACGCTGCTGTGGGCGTACTTCGACGCGTACACCGGCGCGCTGCGCACCGCCCGGGAGATCCGCGCCCGGCGCCGCTGGTCCAGCCGCGAGGACCTGGCGGAGCTGACGGAGCTGCTGCGCGGCGAGCCGGTGACGGTGCCCGGCGCCGCGGCCGCCGGGGCGGCCGGGGCGGTCGCCGGTCCGGGCCGGCTCAGCGACCGCTTCTCGCTGGCCGCGCTGGTGGACCGGATGAACGAGCTGTACGCGAGCAGCCTGGATCTGGTGGTCGCCGCCGACGCGGTGTGGTCGGCGCTGCCCGCCCGCATCGACCTGCTCGCCGCCGAGTTGCAGCGCACGCGCCGGCTCGCGCACTCGGTGGGCGTGCGCCCCGGTGAGCATCCGGCCGGTGACGACCTGGAGGGCATCACGCGCACCCTGACGCGCCTGCGCGAGCAGGTGGTCTGCGACCCGCTGGCCTTCTGGACGCCCGCGCAGGGCAGTTCGGCGCCGGGCGGCGGCCGGCCGGACACCACGGTCTACGACCGGGAGGCGCGGGCCCTGGAGGAGGTGCGCCGGGAGATCGACGCCGTGCTCGGGGTGCGGCAGGACGCCGAGCAGCGGCTGATCAAGCTGCGCGACCTGCTCTCCCGCGCGGACCGCACGCTGGCCGAGGCGCGCACCGCGCGCGGCGAGGTGCTGGCGAAGATCGCCGCCACCGAGGTGCCGGTGGTCAGCGGCCCGCCGACCGTGCTCCAGGAGCAGCTGGCGACGGCCGCCGAGTACCGCAGGCAGGCCCAGTGGCACCGGCTCTCCCCGCTCCTTGAGTCCCTGGAGGAGAAGGCGGAGGACGAACTGCTGCGCGCCCGCGAGTCGTTGACGGCGGTCACCGCGCCGCTGGCGGTCCGCGCCGAGCTGCGCGGCCGGCTGGACGCGTACCGGGCGAAGGTGGCCCGGCACGGCCTGGCGGAGGACCCGCTGCTGGTGGAGCGGTACGACGCGGCGCGCCGGATGCTGTGGAGCGCGCCCTGCGACCTGCGGGTGGCCGGGCAGGCGGTGCTGCGCTACCAGCAGGCGGCGGCCGAACTGCTGGGCGGCGCGCGGGTGCCGCGGCAGGGCGGCCCGCGCGACGGTGACGGTAAGGGGGAGTCATGAGCCAGGCGGGGCAGAGCTGCCAGCGCCCGGGCTGCGGCGGCGCCTACGAGGACGTCGGCGGCGGCGAGCTGTACTGCGACACCTGCGGCCTGGCGCCCGTGGTGTCGGCGACCGGCCTGGTGGGCTCGGCGGCCACCGGGGTCACCGGCGGCGGGA
The DNA here is from genome assembly GCF_040644175.1 of Streptomyces sp. NPDC047017. Taxonomy (NCBI): domain Bacteria; kingdom Bacillati; phylum Actinomycetota; class Actinomycetes; order Kitasatosporales; family Streptomycetaceae; genus Streptomyces; species Streptomyces sp. NPDC047017. The sequence goes on from NZ_JBEYVW010000010.1 coordinate 58,456, forward strand.
GTGCGCGCGGCTCGGCGGGCAGCGCGAGTTCGGGCTCCAACGCCCGCAGCGCGCGTACGTCGTCGCAGTCGTCGAAGTCGCGCCGCTCGGTGTCGGGGCGGCTGTCCCGCTCGCTGTCGGGCCGGTCGACCAGCCGATCGGTGTCGGTGCGCAGTTCGGGTTCGGCGGCGGGCTCCACCGGGCGCGGCCGGCTGGGGGCCGGCCTGGTGCAGGTGCCGCAGGTGCCGCGGCCGGACCCGCGGGCGATGACGCAGGACGACCCGGAGGTGCCCGAGCGCAAGCGGTTCTGCTCGCGCGCGGACTGCGGGGCGCCGGTGGGCCGCGCCCGCGGCGAGCGGCCGGGGCGCACGGAGGGCTTCTGCACCAAGTGCGGCCACCCGTACTCGTTCGTGCCCAAGCTGAAGGCCGGGGACGTCGTGCACGGCCAGTACGAGGTGGTGGGCTGCCTGGCGCACGGTGGCCTGGGCTGGGTGTACCTCGCCGTGGACCGGGCCGTGTCCGACCGGTGGGTGGTGCTCAAGGGCCTGCTGGACACCGGCGACCAGGACGCGATGGCGGCGGCGATCTCCGAGCGGCGCTTCCTCGCGGAGATCGAGCACGCCAACATCGTGCGGATCTACAACTTCGTCGAGCACCTCGACCAGCGCACCGGCTCCCTCGACGGCTACATAGTGATGGAGTACGTCGGCGGCAAGTCGCTCAAGGAGATCGCCAACTCCCGGCGCGGCGCGGACGGCAGGCGCGACCCGCTGCCCGTGGAGCAGGCGTGCGCGTACGGCATCGAGGCGCTGGAGGCGCTCGGCCACCTGCACAGCCGCAACCTGCTGTACTGCGACTTCAAGGTCGACAACGCGATCCAGACCGAGGACGAGCTGAAGCTGATCGACATGGGCGCGGTGCGCCGCATGGACGACGACGAGTCGGCGATCTACGGCACCGTCGGCTACCAGGCGCCCGAGGTCGCCGAGAGCGGCCCCTCGGTCGCCAGCGACCTGTACACGGTGGGCCGTACGCTCGCGGTGCTCACCTTCGACTTCCAGGGCTACACGAACGTCTACGTGGACTGCCTGCCCGACCCGGACACCATCGAGGTGTTCCGCCGCTACGAGTCCTTCTACCGGCTGCTGGTGCGCGCCACCGACCCGGACCCGGCCCGCCGGTTCGCCTCCGCGCAGGAGATGGCCGAGCAGCTGACCGGGGTGCTGCGGGAGGTCGTCTCGCTGCAGAGCGGCCGGGCCCGGCCGGCCCTGTCGACGCTGTTCGGGCCGGAACTGCGGGTCACCGACACCGAGTTGTTCCCGCCCCTTGAGGGGGACGTGTCCCGCCTCGGGGCGCGCGCGGCCCGCGCCCGCAGGTCCCCGGCCGCCGGCCCGGCGCCCGCGCTCCCGGCCCCGGCCGAGGGGCCGGCCGCCCTGGTGGGGCCGGTGGACGCGGGGGCCGCCGCCCTCGCCCTGCCGGTGCCGCAGGTCGACCCGGCCGACCCGCACGCCGGGTTCCTGGCGGGCCTGCTGACGTCCGCGCCCGGCGAGCTGGCGGCCGCGCTGGCCGCCGTGCCCGCGCCGTCCGCCGAGACCCGGCTGCGCCAGGTCCGCGCCCATCTGGAGACCGGTGAGCCGGGCCCGGCGCTCGGGGTGCTGCGCGCCCTGGAGGAGCAGTACGCCGACGACTGGCGGGTCATCTGGTACCGGGGCCTGGTGTCCCTGGTCACCGCCGACCACGAGGAGGCGGCGCTCGCCTTCGACGCGCTCTACGACGCCTTCCCCGGCGAGATCGCGCCGAAGCTGGCGCTGGGCCTGTGCGCGGAGGTCCTCGGCCAGCTCGACAACGCCGCCGAGTACTACCGCCTGGTCTGGTCCACCGACCCGAGCCATGTGAGCGCCGCGTTCGGCCTGGCCCGGGTCCGGCTCGCCGCGGGCGACCGGCGCGGCGCCGTCCGTACCCTGGAGTCGGTGCCGGAGTCCTCCGTGCACTGCACGGCGGCCCGGGTGGCGGCGGTGCGGGCGCGGCTGCGGCACCGGACGGCGAGCGCCGCCGACACGCCGTTCGAGGAGGATCTGGCGGCCGCCGCCGGGCAGGTGGAGGCGTTGCGGGCGCACGGCCTCGACCCGGCGCGGCGCGAGCAGTTGTCGGCGGAAGTACTCGGGTGCGCGCTGGACTGGATACTCTCCGGGGGACGGGCCGGCGCCCCGGCCGCCGGGCGGGTGCTGCTCGGCAGCGACCTGGACGAGCGGGGACTCCGCTTCGGCCTGGAGCGTTCGTACCGCACGCTGGCCCGGCTGGCGCCCGGCGGCGAGGAGAGGATCGACCTGGTGGAACGTGCCAACCGTTACCGCCCCCGGACATGGGTGTAGTTGATGTCGCAGATGCCCCAGCAGGCCGCCCTGTCGAACTGCCCGAGCTGCGCGGAGCCGCTCGAATCGGGTGACCGTTTCTGCGGCGCCTGCGGATACGACCTGTCCGCGGCCGCCGCCTCGTCGCCCGACGCCCCGGCGCTCCCCCTGCACGACGGCGCGGTGCCCCGCCCGTCCGCGCCGCCCGAGGGCGGCGCCCAGGGTGCCGTGTGGCCGCACGCCTCCGCGCCGGACGGCTCCGGCGGGCCCGCGCGCCCGCAGCGCGCCACGGATGTGCCGGGCACGGACTCGGGCGGTTCGGCGCTGCCCACGCACGAGCCGCCGGGCGCGGGCGTACGGCTGGACCGGCCGGCGCAGCCCGAGGAGTACCCGTTGCAGGCACCGGACCCGTCGCAGGCACCGGACCCGTCGCAGACGCCTGGCCCGATGCAGACGCCTGGTCCGATGCAGACGCCTGGTCCGATGCAGACGCCTGGTCCGATGCAGACGCCGGGCCCGCAGCGGGCCGCGGACGGCGCCGCGGGCGACGGGGCGGCCGCGGTGTGCGTGGCCTGCCGGGCGGGCCGCGTGGACGGCGACGGCTACTGCGAGAACTGCGGGCACGCCCAGCCCCGCGAACGCGACCATGTGGAACGGGAGTCGGGCCCGCTGGCCGCGGTCAGCGACCGGGGCCTGCGCCACCACCGCAACGAGGACGCGTTCGCGATGGGCGACGCGCCGCTGCCCGACGGCTCGCCCGCGCGGGTGGCCATCGTCTGCGACGGCGTGTCCTCCGCGACCCGCCCCGACGAGGCGTCGCTCGCCGCGTCCCGGGCCGCGACCGACTCCCTGCTGGCCGCCCTGCCCCAGGGCACCCACCCGCGCCAGGCCATGCACGACGCGATCGTGGCCGCCGCGCGGGCGGTGGACGCGCTGGCCGAGGAGCCCGCCACGGCCCGCGAGCACTCCCCGCACCAGAACGCGCCGGCGTGCACGCTGGTCGGCGCGGTGGTCACCGCCGGGCTGCTGGTGGTCGGCTGGGTCGGCGACAGCCGCGCCTACTGGGTGCCGGACGACCGCGCCACGCCCGCGGCCCGGCTCACCGAGGACGACTCCTGGGCCGCGCAGATGGTGGCCGCGGGCCTGATGACCGAGGCGCAGGCGTACGCCGACGAGCGCGCCCACGCCATCACCGGCTGGCTCGGCGCCGACGCCTACGAACTGGAGCCGCACACCGCGTCGTTCAAGCCGGACCGGCCCGGAGTGGTCGTGGTGTGCACGGACGGACTGTGGAACTACGCCGAGACGGCGGAGGAGATGGCCGGGGTGCTGCCCCCCGACGCCGCGGCCCGGCCGCTGCACGCCGCCCGGGTGCTGGTCGGGCACGCGCTGGACGGCGGGGGCCACGACAACGTAACAGTGGCCCTGCTGCCGTTCCCGGCCCCGCCGCAGGGGGCAGGATCCGCCTGATAACACGCGAGCCGGGCGGGACGACGGGCGAGCCCGGCCGCGCGGACCTCGTGCGCAGGCAGCGACGGGGAGACCAGAAGGGGGGTCTGGGAAGGCATGGCCAATTTCTCGAAGTCCAGCGTGCCGCGGTTCTCGATGGACGTGTACCAGAACGAGTACCTGCCCGAGGGCGGCCGTGAGGTCAACGCCATCGTCACGGTGACGGCGACCGGCGGCGGCACGATCGGCGGCGCGGTCACCGCCCCGGGGGCGCACGGGCCGGGCGGGGGGCCGTCCGCCGCGGTGGTGATCATGGTCGACTGCTCGGGTTCGATGGACTACCCGCCGGCCAAGATGCGCAACGCCCGCGAGGCCACGGCCGCCGCGATCGCCACCCTGCGCGACGGGACGCGCTTCGCCGTGGTCGCCGGGACGCATGTGGCCAAGGAGGTCTATCCGGGCGGCGGCCGGCTCGCCGTCGCCGACGCGGGCACCCGCGAGGAGGCCCGCACGGCACTGCGCCGGCTCGGCGCGGGCGGCGGCACCGCCATCGGCACCTGGCTGCGGCTGGCCGACCGGCTGCTCGCCGCCGAGGAGGTGGCCATCCGGCACGGCGTCCTGCTCACCGACGGCCGCAACGAGCACGAGGCGCCGGAGGACCTGCGGCGGACGCTGGAGGAGTGCGCGGGCCGTTTCACCTGTGACGCCCGGGGCGTGGGCACCGACTGGGAAGTGAAAGAAGTCACAGGGATCGCCTCGGCGCTGCTCGGCACCGCCGACATCGTCGCCGATCCGGCAGGGCTGGCCGCCGACTTCACCGGGATGATGGAGAAGGCGATGGGCAAGGAGGTCGCCGATGTCGCCCTGCGGATCTGGACGCCGGTCGGCACGACCATCCGGTACGTCAAGCAAGTCGCCCCGAACGTGGTCGAGCTGACCGGCCGGCGCACCGAGGCGGGCCCGCGCGCCGGGGACTACCCGACCGGCTCGTGGGGCGACGAGTCCCGCGACTACCACCTGTGCGTCGAGGTGCCCGCCGCGCACCTGGGCCAGGAGATGCTGGCCGCGCGGGTCTCGCTGGTGGTGCCGCAACCGGACGGCAGCGCGCACCATCTCGGCGCGCAGGGGCTCGTACGGGCCGTGTGGACCGACGACATGGCCGCCTCCACCGCCATCAACGCGCAGGTCGCCCACTACACCGGCCAGGCCGAACTGGCCCGCGCCATCCAGCAGGGCCTGGATCTACGCAAAGCGGGCGATCTGGACGGAGCGACGGCCCGGCTGGGGCGGGCGGTCCAGCTCGCGAGCGCCTCGGGCAACGCCGATACGGCCAAACTGCTCGCCAAGGTGGTGGACGTGGTCGACGCCGCGACAGGTACTGTGCGACTGAAGGCGAAGGTCGAGGAGGCGGACGAGATGACGCTCGAAACGCGCTCCACCAAGACTGTTCGTGTAAAGAAGTGACGCAGGACAACAGCCCAGGACAGCGAGCCCGGCCCCTCGGGGTGGGAGAAATCCGGTCGTGACGGCCGGAAAAGGAGAGGGGGAAGCGCCGACATGCCGACCTGCCCGAACGGACACCAGTCGGGTTCCGAGGACTGGTGCGAGGTCTGCGGTCACCGCATGGCCGGTGCCGTACCGCCGCCTCCCCCGCCCCCGCCGCCGCCCGTCGGCGGCTACGGCTTCCCGCCGGCCCCGGGACCGGGCGGTCCCGGCGGCCCGAGTGGCCCCGGCGGTCCGGGGGGCCCGGGTGCTCCTGGTCATGGTGGTCAGGGTGCCGGTGGCCAAGGTGGCGGTCCGGGCGGTTCCGGCGGCTTCGGGGCGCCCGGCGGTCCCGGCGGTCCGGGGGGTCCGGGGGGCTTCGGCGCTCCCGGGGGCCCTGGCGCGCCCGGTGGGCCCGGTGGGCGCCCGCACCTGGCGGCCGTGCCGAACGCCGAGCCGCAGCTGTGCCCGCAGTGCCGCACGCCCCGCGAGGGCGGCGCGCCCTTCTGCGAGGAGTGCCGGTGGAACTTCCTGACGAACACGGCCACCTCGTACACCCCGGCCGCACCGCGCCCACCGGCCGGCGGCCCCGGTTCCGGTACGGGCCCGCGTTTCCCGCAGGCGCCCGCGCCGTCCTTCGGCGGCGGTGACTCCTTCGACTACCAGGGCTCCCGGCCCTCCCAGGTCAACCGGCCCGCCGAGCCGATCCCGCCGGGCCCCCCGTTCGGCACCGATCCGCAGGGACGCCCCGGCGGTCCGGGTGGCCCTGGTGGTCCCAACGGTCCTGGCGGTCCGGGTGCGTCCGGTGGCCCGGGCGGTCCCGGTGGCCCGGGCGGTCCCGGCCCCTCCGGCTTCGGCGGCGACCAGGGCGGCTTCGGCGGCCCCCGCCCCACCGGACCGGGCACACCCCAAGGCCCCGGCGGCCCCCACGGCCAGAGCGGCCCCGGTGGACAAGGCGGACCGGGTGGCCCCGGCCCCTCGGGCTTCGGCCCCGACTTCTCCCGGCCCGTGCCCCCGCCGCCCGGACCCACGCCGCACGGCGGCCCCGGCGCGCCCGGAGGCCCCGGTACGCAGGGCGGCCCCGGCCCCCAGGGCGGTCCCGCGCAGGCCTTCCACCAGCCCGGTCCGCCGGCCCCGCCGCCGTTCCCGCAGGAGACGGGCCGGCCGCAGGCCGGAGGTCCGTCCTTCGGCGGCGGTGACGACGACTGGGTGCTCTCCCCGCCGTCGTCCGCGGGTCCGGGCGGCGCTCCGGCGGGCCCCGGCGGTCCCGGTGGCCCGGGTGCCGGTCAGGGCGGTCAGGGCGGCGGCTACGGCTACCCCCGGCCCGGCGCGACGCAGGCCCCGTCCGGGCCTCCGTTCCCGCAGCAGCCCCAGCAGCCCCAGCAGCCGGCGACCTGGACGGCGACGATCGGTCCGGACCGCGAGTACTTCATGGCGATGATGCACCGCTCCGGTCCCGAGGCCGCGGGCCTGAACCTGCCCGCGTACTCGCCCGAGCAGCAGCGCACGCTCGGCGGCCACCAGATCACCATCGGCCGCCGCAGGCACTCCACCGGCGACACCCCCGACATCGACCTGTCGGTGCCGCCGGAGGACCCGGGCGTCTCGCACCAGCACGCGATGCTGGTCCAGCAGCCCGACGGCGGCTGGGCGGTCGTCGACCAGAACTCGACCAACGGCACCACGGTCAACGGCTCCGAGGAGCCGATCCAGCCGTTCGTGCCGGTGCCGCTGCGGGACGGCGACCGGGTGCACGTCGGCGCGTGGACGACGATCACGATCCGGCGCGGCTAGCCGCGCCGTGAAAGGCGGCCTGGCAGGCGAACGGCGGACTCGTCGGTTCGTGCGGCCAGGCCGCCGCGGCCGGCGGCCACTTCACGATCCGGGATGTCCGCGCTTGCCGGCATGGAAGCGTGCCTTCTTCTGGCGATTCCCGCAGGTGTTCATGTCACACCATTTCCGGGTGCGGCTTCTGCTGGTGTCGAAGAAGGCCGCTCGGCAGGTGGGCGATGAGCACAGGGCCAACGTCCCGTCCCGTTCGCCCGAGATGACACTGATCGCGTCGGCGGCGATGACACCCAGGGCATCCTCCACGCCGGAAGCCGAGCCGAGTCGCCATTGCCGGGTGCCCTCGGGCGTCAGGACAGCCGCGGCCCGGCCCTGAGTGCTGCGGTCATTGATGACCTGGACAGCGGCCTCCGGGAGAGGGTCCCGGCGCGCGGCCGCCGTCGCGGCGGCGTGGATCGATTCCCTCAGCTCCCACGCGCGTTCGAGCTGGGCGGGAGTGCAGGACTCCACGGCGAGGCCGCTCACCGCCAGCCAGTCGACGAGTCGGGCCGGGGTGGGGATGCGCTCCACCGCGTCGCCATGACGCTCCGACAGAGTCCCCGTGAAGCTGGTCGCCAGCACCTTGCCGAGGCGGAAGTCGGGGAACCGGGCACTCATGGAACCACCTTAGCCGGTTGTACGCCGGCACCGGCCCGTGTTAGAACCGTCTTAGCCGGTTCCGAGAGATCCCGGGCCGGTTCCACCGCCGACCAGGAGGTCTCATGAACCGTCAAGCCGGCGACGTACAGGCATGCGAAGTCCACGCGACCGACGCCGACCTCGACGACCTGCGCGCGCGACTGGCCGCGGCACGGCTGCCGGAAGCCGAGACGGTCCACCGCGCCGCGCCCGGTCCTGACCGCTGGGACCAGGGCGTTCCGCTCGCCGACCTCGTGGACCTCGTGGACTACTGGCGCACCGGGTACGACTGGCGCCCGTTCGAGGCGCGCCTCAACCGGATCGGCCAGTTCCGCACGACCATCGACGGCCTGGGAATCCACTTCCTGCACCGCCGGTCCCCGCGCCCGGACGCCACCGCGCTGATCCTGACGCACGGCTGGCCGGGCAGCATCGCCGAGTTCGTCGACGTGGTGGACGAGCTGGCGGACCCCGAGGACGCGGACGCGCCGGCGTTCCACGTCGTGGTCCCGTCGCTGCCGGGTTTTGGTTTCAGTGACAAGCCGGCCACCACCGGGTGGGGCATCGAGAAGATCGCGGCCGCCTGGGTGGAGCTGATGGAGAGGCTCGGCTACCGCGAGTTCGTGGCCCACGGCGGCGACTGGGGAGGTGTGATCACCACGGTCCTCGGCGGCAGGTACCCGGGGCACGTCCTCGGCATCCACACGACGACCGCGCAGGCACCGCCCGGGCTGACGGCGGAAGGGCTGACGGCGGCCGAGCGCGCGTGGACCGAGGAGACCCGCGATTTCTGGCGGCATCGCGCGGCGTACGCGAAGCAGCAGGCGACCCGGCCGCAGACCATCGGATACTCGCTCGTCGACTCACCGGTCGGGCTCCTCGCCTGGATCCTCGACAAGTTCGCCGAGTGGACCGACACCGAGGACAGCCCGTTCGAGACGATGTCCAGGGACCGCGTTCTGGACGACGTCACCCTGTACTGGCTGACGCGGACCGGCGCGTCGTCGGCCCGCATCTACTACGAGAGCCACGACTCGCTCGATCCCGGACTCCGGGTCGATGTCCCGTCGGCGATCAGTGTGTATCCCCGCGACATCGAGAAGTGTCCGCGCGCCTGGGCGCAGGAGCGGTTCCGGCGGATCGTCCGATGGCGGGCGCCCGAGGCCGGAGGGCATTTCCCGTCACTGGAGGTTCCCGGATATTTCGTCAAGGATCTGCAAGAGGGCCTCGCGGCCGTGCTGGCCGCCCGTGGCCGCCGGTCATGAGGCCGTCGCCCCGCCGGGTCCGGATCACTCCGGGAGGGGCCAGGTGTACGGCCCCTCCGGGTGGTCAAGCCAGGCCCAGGCGCGCGGGCCGCGCACGGTGATGCCGTAACGCTCCCGGCGCGGGCGCCCCTCGCGCTCCCACAGGGCGTACGCCTGGCGCGGGTCCGTCCGGCCGCCGCTCAGCGCGAGCAGGAAGCGGAACAGTTCGTCCTCGCGGCCCCGGGCGGGCACGCCCGCCAGGCTGGGCGCCGCCGGTCCGCGGCCGCCGGTGCCGCGCAGCGGGACGAAGTAGGCGGGCGAGTCCAGGAAGCGGCCCTCGGCGTGCGCGGCGCCGTGGACGGTGAGCGCGGCCAGGCCGGTGGCGAGCGGGGTGAGGACCCGGCCGCCCGGGGCGCACTGGGCGAGCCAGGCGCGCGGGACCGAGGGCAGCTCGCAGGTGGCGATGATCCGCTCGTAGGGGGCGCGTTCGGGGACCCCGCGGGCGCCGTCGCCCGTGACGACGGCCGGCCGGTGCCCGGCGGCGGCCAGGTGCCGGCGCGCCGACTCGGTGATCTCCGGTTCCAGGTCGACGGTGGTGACCAGCGCGTCGGCACCGAGCCGGTGGGCGAGCAGGGCCGCGTTGTAGCCGGTGCCGGAGCCGATCTCCAGTACCCGGTCGCCGTCCGTCACCCGCAGCTCGGCCAGCATCAGCGCCATGAGCGAGGGCTGGCTGCTGGAGGAGACCAGTTCGCCGTCGCGCAGCCGGGTGGCCAGCGGCACGTCCTCGTAGGCCCCGCGCAGCCAGCGCTCGCGGGCCTTCGGGTCGGGGCTCTCGCTCCACCGCCGCTCGTAGCCGCGGGCCGTGGCGACGTAGTAGTACGGCACGAACAGGTGCCGCGGCACCCGGGCGAACGCCTCCCGCCACACCGGATCGGCCGCCCAGGCCCCGCTCGCCTCGATCTCCCGCACCAGCCCGGCCCGCGCCGCGGCGGCGCGGGCCGTCCGGTCCTTCTCCTCGCTGCCGTCCGCGTGCGCGCCCATGGCTCCACTGTGCTGTGCGATCCCCCGCGAGGCGAGCACCCGCGCCCACCGGCGCGTGGCCGCGGGCCCTGTCCGCCCGGTGGTCCTCAAGTCCCCGGTCCTGCGCCGGGCCGTCTGAGACGATGGAGGCGTGAATGAGATCCGTCGCGGCACGCTTCAGGAGCAGACCTTCTACGAGCAGGTCGGCGGGGAGGAGACCTTCCGCCGGCTCGTCCACCGTTTCTACGAGGGGGTCGCCGGCGATCCCGGCCTGCGGGCCATGTACCCGGAGGAGGACCTCGGCCCGGCGGAGGAGCGGCTGCGGCTGTTCCTGATCCAGTACTGGGGCGGCCCGACGACGTACGGCGACCAGCGCGGCCACCCGCGGCTGCGGATGCGGCACACGCCCTTCACCGTCGACCGGGCCGCGCACGACGCGTGGCTGCGGCACATGCGGGCCGCCGTCGACGAGCTGGGCCTGTCCGAGGAGCACGAGCGGACGCTGTGGAACTACCTGACGTACGCGGCGGCGTCGATGGTCAACACCGCGGGCTGAACCTCCCGGGACCACCGAAACCCCCGTCCCCCTTGCCCCCCCCCGAGTCACCCGGAGTCCCGAATTCCGGTCGTTCGACGCCGATGTCCGGTCACGATCCGATCAAGCTCGTGCTACCGGCGCTTACCGCGCACCGGTCTCCTCTGACAGCATCGCCCGCGGGTCCGGACAGCTTCGGGGGGAGCCGGGTGGCGGGATTCACGGCGTTCGTCCTGTCCCGGGCGCGCGCACACCGGCTGCTGCTCACCGCCGCCGTGCTCGCGGTGCTGCTGACCACGGCGGTGCTGGCGACGCTCACCGCCTACTCCGGCGCGATCGGCGACGCCGCGCTGCGCCACTCCCTGCGCGATCCGCGCACCGCGGCCGGTACGACCCTGGTGGTCAGGGCCGACATACCCGCGGCCGGGCGCGCCGCCGCCGACGCCGCGGTGCGCGAACGGGCCCGTACCGCCTTCGACGGGCTGCCGGTGATCGTGCGCGGCCTGGTCCGCTCCGGCCCCTACGCCCTGCCCCGCGCGCTCCAGCCCGCCGCCGAGCGGTCCGGCGACCCCGGCCTGACGTACTTCGCGGCCCTGGACCCGGCCGAGGTGCGGCTCGTCGCCGGACGCCTGCCCCGCCCCACGGCCACCGGCGAGCTGGAGGCCGCACTGCCCCGGTCCGCAGCCCAGCGCCTGCGCATCGGGCCCGGCGCCCTGCTCACCCTGGAGGACCGGCTCGACGGCCCGAGGGCCCGGGTGCGGATCACCGGGCTGTACCGGCCCGCCCGCGCCGACGCGCCCTACTGGCGGCTGGACGACCTCGGCGGGCGGGGCGTGCGCAAGGTCGACTTCACGACGTACGGCCCGCTGCTCGCCGACCCGTCCGTGCTCACCGGCGGGAAGGTGAGCGCCGGGCAGACCGCCTGGCAGGCGTCGGCGGACTTCTCGACGCTGACCACCGGGCGGACCGGCGCGCTGCGCGGCGCGGTCCGCGCCGGGGCGGCGGCGCTGCGCACGGCGGCCGGCGCGGGCGGCACGGCGGAGGTCAGCACCTCGCTGCCCGACGTCCTGGACCGGATCGACCGCTCCCTGCTCGTCGCCCGCTCGACCCTGCTGATCGCCGCCCTGCAACTGGCCCTGCTCGCCGGTTACGCGCTGCTGCTGGTGGCCCGGCTGCTGAGCAGCGAACGGGCCGGCGAGACCCGGCTGCTGCGGGCGCGCGGCGGCTCCCGGGCCCGGCTGGCGGCGCTGGCCGCCACGGAGGCGCTGCTGCTGGCCCTGCCGGCCGTGGCGGTGCTGCTGCTCGCGGTCGGGGTCGCCGTCGCGCAGGCGTGGTGGACGGGCCGCAGGGGCTCGGTGCGCGAGCTGCGGGCGGGGGACGCGGGATGAGGGGGCCCGCGCGGCACGCCCGCCCTTGCGGGCCTGCCGTCCCTTCCGCCCACGCCGCCTCTTCCGGCCGTACGGGCCCTCCCGGCCCGAGCCCCCGCCCCCACCGCCGTATCCGCAGCCGTATCCGCAGCCGCTGTGCAGGAGTCCGAGGAGTCCTCCGATGACGACGAATCCCACCCTCGCGGACCTGGCCCGACGGGCCGCCGCGGACCGCACCGGACCGGCCTACGGCCACGACGCCCTGATCACCTGCGACCGGCTGGTGCGCGTCTTCACCGCCGACGGGGTGGAGGTGCAGGCGCTCCAAGGACTCGACCTGCTGGTGCGGCAGGGTGAGCTGATGGCGCTGGTCGGTGCCTCGGGCAGCGGCAAGTCCACCCTGATGAACATCCTCGCCGGACTGGACACCCCCACGGCCGGCGCGGCCCGGGTCGGGGACCACGACCTGCTCGCGATGACCGCCAAGGACCGGCTGCGCTACCGCCGCGAGGTCGTCGGCTTCGTCTGGCAGCAGACCGCCCGCAACCTGCTGCCGTACCTGACCGCCGCGCAGAACGTCGCCCTGCCCATGCAACTGGCGGGCTCCCGTGGCCGCGCCCGCCGCGCCAAGGCCGAGCGGGCGGTGGAACTCCTGGAGCTGCTGGAGGTGGGCGACTGCCGGGACCGGCGCCCGCACCAGCTGTCCGGCGGCCAGCAGCAGCGCGTCGCGATCGCGGTGGCCCTGGCCAACGATCCGGCGGTGCTGCTCGCCGACGAGCCCACCGGCGAACTCGACTCCCACACCGCCGAGCAGGTCTTCGCCGCGTTCCGCACCGCCAACGAACACCTGGGCACCACCATCGTCACCCACGACCAGGCGGTGGCCACCGAGGTCCGCCGCACGGTCGCCATCCGCGACGGCCGCACCTCCACGGAGGTGCTGCGGCGCAGCGAGGTGGACGCGGCGACCGGCGACGAGCGGGTGGTGAGCCGGGAGTACGCCATGCTGGACCGGGCCGGCCGCCTCCAGCTGCCCGCCGAGTACACCCGGGCGCTCGGCATGCGCGACCGCGTGGCGCTGGAACTGGAGCCGGACCACATCGCGGTACGCCCGGACGACGGCGACCACGGCTGACCGCCCGCGGCCGGCGGATCAGCGGGCCGGCGGACAATGGCTCAGCGGACGCTGATGCCCAGCGTCCCGAGTCCGGCGGCCTGCCGTACCGCGATCGACCCGTAGGGGGTGCGCAGCCGCAGCCAGGCCCCCGACGCGAACAGCGCGAGACCGCCTTCACCGGCGGAGGCGGAGGAGGCCGAGGCGGAGGAGGCCGAGGCGGAGGAGGCCGAGGCGGAGGCGGATGCGGACGCGGCGGCGGCCCGCAGGAACCCCAGGGACTGGGCCGCGTGCACGGCCCGTACCGGCAGCCGGGTGCGCCCGACCGTCCGGGACCAGATCTCGTGCCCGATCCGGTCGAGTTCGCCGCGGGTGCGCCGCTCGGGCGGCAGTTCCCCGGTCCGGGAGCGGAACTCGGCGACGGCGGCGGACACCAGCGTGCGCAGGGCCTCCACCGGGGGCAGCCCCGGCTCCGGCCGCCAGCCGCCGCGCGGCGGCAGCACCCCCGCCCACGGCGGCCCGGTCACCGCGGCGGGCACGGCGGCCGTGGCCGCCGTCTCGTCGACCGACTCCAGCAGCTCGCCCGCGGAGACGGTCACGTCCAGGGTGACGTCGAGCCCGTTCTCGTACGGCTTGGCCAGGCGCACCGCGCGCACCGCCAGCACCTCGAAGGAGGCCGGCCGGCCGAAGACCGCGAGCGCGGTGCCCGCCGCCTGGAGGCGCACGGCGGCGGCCCGGTCGTAGTGCAGCAGCCGGGAGAGGAAGGCGGCGAGGTCGGCCGCCTCCGTCCCGTCGGCGAGGTGCAGCACCGTCATGCGGCGACGGCCTCCCCGGCCTCGTCCGCGTACTTCCCGAGCCACTCGCGTTCCTGGGCGGTGATCCGCCGCGGCCGCTGCTCCTCGAAGTCGAACGGTACGACGACGGTGGACGCCCGCACGTACACGGCGTCCGCGTCCTTCACCTCGCAGGAGAGGGTGAAGGACGCGGCCTTGATCTCCGTGACCCACAGCTCGATGTCCACCGGGTCGGGCCGGTGGACGAGCTGGCGCCGGTAGTCGATCTCGTGGCGCGCCACCACGGACCCCTCGGGCGACCGCGTGTCCCGGCGGGACAGGAAGTCGATGCGGGCCTCCTCCAGGTAGCGGAGGAAGACCGCGTTGTTGACATGGCCGTACGCGTCCATGTCCGACCAGCGCAGGGCGCAGCGGTACAGGTGGCGCAAGCCGATCAGCCCCGGGTCAGCTTCTTGTACGTGGCGCGGTGCGGCCGGGCGGCGTCCGGTCCGAGCCGCTCGATCTTGTTCTTCTCGTACGACTCGAAGTTGCCCTCGAACCAGAACCACTTGGAGTCGCCCTCGTAGGCGAGGATGTGGGTGGCGACCCGGTCGAGGAACCAGCGGTCGTGGGAGACGACCACGGCGCAGCCGGGGAACTCCAGCAGCGCGTTCTCCAGGCTGGAGAGGGTCTCGACGTCGAGGTCGTTGGTGGGCTCGTCGAGGAGCAGCAGGTTGCCGCCCTGCTTGAGGGTGAGCGCCAGGTTGAGGCGGTTGCGCTCACCGCCGGAGAGCACCCCGGCCGGCTTCTGCTGGTCCGGGCCCTTGAACCCGAACGCGGACACGTACGCCCGGCTCGGCATCTCGACGTGGCCGACGTTGATGTAGTCCAGCTCGTCGGAGACGACGGCCCACAGCGTCTTCTTCGGGTCGATGTTGGCGCGGCTCTGGTCGACGTAGGAGATCTTGACGGTCTCGCCGACCTTGATGTCGCCGGAGTCCGGCGTCTCCAGGCCCTGGATCATCTTGAACAGGGTGGTCTTGCCGGCGCCGTTGGGGCCGATGACGCCGACGATGCCGTTGCGCGGCAGGGTGAAGCTGAGGCCGTCGATGAGGACCTTCTCACCGAACGCCTTGTTCAGCTTGTCGACCTCGACGACCACGTTGCCCAGGCGCGGGCCCGGCGGGATCTGGATCTCCTCGAAGTCCAGCTTCCGCATCTTGTCGGCCTCGGCGGCCATCTCCTCGTAGCGCGCGAGACGGGCCTTGGACTTGGCCTGGCGCCCCTTGGCGTTCGACCGCACCCACTCCAGCTCCTCCTTGAGGCGCTTCTGCCGCTTGGCGTCCTTCTGCCCCTCGACCTTGAGGCGGGTGGCCTTGGTCTCCAGGTACTTGGAGTAGTTGCCCTCGTAGCCGTGCAGCCGGCCGCGGTCGACCTCGCAGATCCAGCCGGCCACGTTGTCCAGGAAGTACCGGTCGTGGGTGACCGCGACGACGGTGCCCTCGTACTTGGCCAGGTGCTGCTCCAGCCAGTTCACCGACTCGGCGTCGAGGTGGTTGGTGGGCTCGTCGAGCAGCAGCAGGTCAGGAGCTTCGAGCAGCAGCTTGCACAGCGCCACGCGGCGCTTCTCGCCACCGGAGAGGTTGGCCACGGGCCAGTCGCCGGGCGGGCAGCCCAGCGCGTCCATGGCCTGTTCCAGCTGGGCGTCGAGGTCCCAGGCGTTGGCGTGGTCCAGCTCCTCCTGGAGCTTGCCCATCTCGTCGAGCAGCGCGTCGGAGTAGTCGGTCGCCATCAGCTCGGCGATCTCGTTGAACCGGTCGAGCTTGCCCTTGACCTCGGCGACGCCCTCCTGGACGTTCTCCAGGACCGTCTTGTCCTCGGTCAGGGGCGGCTCCTGGAGCAGGATGCCGACGGTGTAACCGGGCGACAGGTACGCGTCACCGTTGGAGGGCTGCTCAAGGCCCGCCATGATCTTCAGCACGGTCGACTTACCGGCACCGTTCGGGCCGACGACGCCGATCTTGGCACCCGGAAGGAAATTCAGGGTGACGTCGTCGAGGATCACCTTGTCGCCGTGCGCCTTGCGCGCCTTGCGCATGGTGTAAATGAACTCAGCCAAGAGAAACCGTCCGGCAGCTTGAATCTGGCAGTGGGCAGATACACCCCATCTTGCCTGACCGCCACCCCTGGATGGAAACCAGTGCGTCGGCAGGGCTGTGAGCTGGTGCTTTTCCGGTGACGGCTGCGACTCGCTGCCACCGTCGGTCGCAGTTGTCCGGTCTTGGGCACCGTCGTGCGGCCCTGGGACGACCCAGTAGGTGATCACTCGGTGGGCGACGACGGGAGTTCCCGCGCTCGGGACTCGGGGACCACCTCGGCTTGAGCCGCTACCCCCAACCGTCACAGCTCGGGAACTCTGGGAGGGTCTCCTAAGATCCTCGGCCCACGCTCTGCTGCCAACCGTCCTCGACGCCAGCGGCCTGAACTTGGCCGTCTCGCAGATGGAACCATTGCAGCCGGGGCGGCCCACCACGGCCATCGAACTCCAGGTAGGCGGCCTGACGGTAATGCAGCTCACGCAGATAAGCGCGGAGCTTGGCGAGATCGAAGTCACGGTCACGACGCCGGGGATGCCCTCGCTTGGCCTCCAGAGCGAGCAGGTTGCGCTCTTGGAAGCAGCCATGCGGGTCATGGAGGATCAGATCCGGGTACACGGACCTGCGATCCGCTGCGTCGGAGCCGTCGACGTACAGGGCCTTCTTGATCACTCCGAACTCGGGGTGATGCCACCGGTCGTACTCGACGTCCACTCGCCATGGCCCGCCCCAGGACGTGATCGCCGCCTGCAGTGCGAGTGCGACGCGGGCGATGACGGCGCGCTCGTTCACACCCTCGCTCACCAGATCCGACTCCGTTGTCCACACCGTGAGCAGCGCCTGTCGGAGGGCATCGCGAATCTGCTGGTCAGTGACCGGGGCTGGAGGTCCCGCCGGCAGGGCGGGCTGGTCGGCCACGTCTCACTACTCCGGGCTGTCGCTCAAGTGGACGGGCTCAGGGGTACGCGCCCCGAGCCCACCGCCCAGGTTCCATGCGACGACGTCCAGAACGCGCAGCACGCTCACGTCGTCCGGGACACATGTCATCAGCGTCTTCCACGTATCCGGCTGCTCGTCCAGGTCACGCGCCATGGCATCGCCGAGAAGCCGGAGGAACTCCGCCCAGGTGCGCTGGGGCGACTTCTTGATCGGATACTGAGCAGCAGGCCCGCAGTAGCAGGCGTAGACCTGGGTGTCGTAGAGCGGCAGGAACAGGGGACGCTTGCGGTGCATGATCTTCATCAGAATCGTCCCGCCCACCCCTCGGAGCGGGGCCGGGCCATCGAGCATCCCGCCGATACGGTGCAATGGCTGCGCGTGCGTGCCGGAGGCGACCGCATCCTGCAGGGTGAGCCTTGGCGGGATCGCCGCGAGTACCGCCTCCAGGTCCGGGCGCACAGCTTGAAGGTTCAGGACGGCGTGCAGCTTCGGCGCGACGTTGAGCAGCACCGGTGCCAGGAGGTCCCCGTCGTTGAGTTCGTTCGGCCCGCTTCCGGTGTCCATCCGGTCGTAGGCCGGGAACGCATACGGTCTGCCCTTCACGGCTGCCGCAGCCGCCCGGTTCGCCTCAGCGTCGAAGTACTGGCATATCCACTGCGTGGCCTGGTCCAGCGCCACGCTTCGGCCGCCGACACGCACAGTCTCCCCGCTCATGCCCCTCCCCGCGCCCGCGCCGCACATGCGGCAGGGGGCAAATTATCAGGCAGCGATTCCCGCAAGGGAGCGGCCGCCTCGATATGCCACGGCTGGACGCTCGGATCATAGATCCGGCCTTGCCTGCCTTGGGCAACACGGTCCCCAACCTTGATTCCGTGATCGTCTTTTCATTGCTGACGGGACCGCAGGCGAGCACGCGGCCCGATCCTGTGCGAGTCAGGCCTGGGCTATGTCGTGGAAGTGCGATCCAATCACCAGGTCACCACTCCGGCCGCGAGGCTGAGCGTGCTCCGGACCGCCAACCGGCTGCCGACGCGGTCCTGGCAGCGGATGCGGACCGGCGCGGGACAAAAGGGGTATACGCGGCTGAGGCCGGGCGATGATCGTGGTCACCACCCTCGGCCGCGTGTCATCACCCAGCACGCGCTTCGAACAGCGGAAGCCATGGCTGCCCGTCCCCTCACTCCTGGGTCGCCCTCTTCTTGTGGATGATGCTCAGGACCGTGCCGCCCAGGACCAGGAGGCTGAGGCCGATGGCGGCGATCAGGGGGGTGGTGCCGGTGCTGCCGGTGTCGGCGAGGTCGGGGCCTGCCGGGAGGTTGCCGGCGGTGACCGGGGTGGGCTCGCTGAGGGTCTGGGTCCTGGTGCCGATCGTGCTGCCCTGGGTCTTGCAGTCGAGGACGCCGGTGAAGCGGTGGCCGCGGCCGTCGGGGCCGTTGACCGTGAAGTCGTAGGCCTGGTCCTCCTGGAGCGGGACGGTGACCGTGCGGTCCGTGCGCGCGGGGACGCTGTACCCGGTGCCCGTCAGGGCGAAGGCGAACGCCGCGTCGCCCTTGTTGACCACCCGGATGTCCAGGCCGCTCCTGGCGCAGTCCTTGGCCGCGGACAGGGCGGGTATCGGGCCCTGGGCGCCCCAGGCGGCGGTGGCGGTCGCGGAGACCGTCGACTCGCTGGAACCGGCCAGGATCTGCGTCTGGCTGCGGCTGTCGGCGCTGAAGGCGCGGCCGACCGGGACGGTGGTGGAGGCCTGGACGGTCAGTGCGGCCGAGCCCGCCGCGCCAGGCCGGACCGGCGCGGTGTCGGCGCCGGTGGCGCTCTTGGGCACGTCGAAGAACAGCTGGGTGCCGTTCCTGGCGGAGGTGACCGGCCTGCCGTTCTTGTCGACGATCCGTACTCCGCCGGCGGCGGCGTCGGCCGAGGGTGACACGGCCACGCTGCCCGCGCCGGTGCGGACCGTCACCGGGCCCAGCCGCTGACCGGGGTGCCCGGAGACCGCGGGCGGGTCGAGGCTCAGCGAGGCCGCCGGTTCCGCGACGCTGCCGGCCTCCTTCTGGAGGTAGCCGGCGAGTTTCTCCGCCTCCGGGTCGACGGCGTCGACGTGCGC
This sequence comes from Streptomyces sp. NPDC047017, assembly GCF_040644175.1. NCBI lineage: Bacteria > Bacillati > Actinomycetota > Actinomycetes > Kitasatosporales > Streptomycetaceae > Streptomyces > Streptomyces sp. NPDC047017. The sequence continues at coordinate 77,372 of NZ_JBEYVW010000010.1, forward strand.
GCCGTCGGAGTAGCGCCAGATGGCCACCTGGGTGCCGGCCGCCGCGTCCTGCTCGGTGAGGTTGCTGACCCCGGCCTTGGCGGCGAGCGCCGCCAGGTCGTTGACCTGCGGGTAGGAGTTGCGCAGGATCCAGCCGATCTTCCCGGCGTTCTTGTCGGCGCCGAGCGAGGTGCCCCGCCACGGGGTCTCGTGGTACTTGGCGTCCCGCTGCGCGGGGTTGTGGATGTCGACGCAGTACGTCTGCAGCATGCCGCCGCCGTCCACGGACATCTCGAACAGGCCCGCCGACATCGGATGGTCCCCGGCCGCGTCGTGGAGGACGGCGGCGCCGTACGTCTTCAGTCCGCCCAGGGTGGCGGTGGCGCCGCCCTGGCTCTGCGGCTCCGTGTCGGCGGCGGCCGCGCCGGCACCGGCCAGGGCGCCCGCGGCGAGCAGCCCGGATGCCAGGGCCGTGGCGGCGAGACGAGCCGCCCCTCGCCTGCGCGCGGCCGACGCAGCGTACGAAGCACTCACAGAATTCCCCTTCGAGCAGGACCCGTTGACGTGGGGGTGCGGTCCCACCAGCAGAAGCTTCAAGCTCACAGAGCTACTTCGGCATCCTATGGATCTCGCGCACCAGGGCTTGCTGTGTGATCGTCAGATGGGTGATCCGAATCGGAATCGTTATCGCCGTATCACCCGAAAGCCCGTCGTGAGCAGGGCTTATCGACAAATCCACCCGCGTGGGGAGCGGGTGCGCGTCCGCCGACAAGCCGTCGCTCCGCGGCCCGCCCGTGGTGACGGGCTGTCGCCGTCAGGTGACGGTGGCCGGCTCGCGCCGCGGTGTCTCCCAGGCCGGCTCGGGCTGCTCGGGCTGCCCGGACTGCTCCGGCGCGGTCGTGGTCCCCGTCGCGGCCGGTGTGCCCGGCTCAGCGCGGACGGAGCGGCGGAACGCCGCCGTTCCCCTCGCCAGGTCGTGGCCGATCGCCACGGCGTCGATGTCCGCCCAGGTGCGCGGGGCGCCGTCGCGGGTCTCGGTGCGCACCTTCAGGCGGCCCTGTACGACGACGGGGTCGCCCACGTTCAGCGACGCCACCGCGTTCGCGGCGAGCTGGCGGTTGGCCCACACCGTGAAGAAGTTGGTGTGCCCGTCGGTCCAGGCGTTCTTCTCGCGGTCCCAGTAGCGCGAGGTGACCGCCAGGCGGAACCTCGCCGACACCCCCGACGCCGGCTCCCGGTACATCGGCTGCGTCGCCACGTTGCCCACGACGCACAGCATCGTCTCGTTCATGGTCGTCCCCTCCCCCGTCCGGCCGTCCGGGCCGGGCGGACACACGTACGGGCCCGTCCCGTACGGCTGCCTCTGCCGCGGTGACCGCGTCCGTCGCGATCGCCGCGGAATCAGAGTGCCGGTACCGGGACGAGCCCGCCGGGCCCTGTGGACCGCCGCCCGCCTGTGGACAACTCCCTCACCCGGACGGGTGACGGCGTCCGCGTCCATGCTCTCGGCGGGTGCCGCTCCGCCTCATCCCGTGCCCGCCCCCGCGACCCGCGCGTACTGCTCCCGCACCTCCCGGTAGCGCAACAGCTCCGAGGCCACCGGGTCGAGGACCCGGGCCCGGCCGCACCCCGCGGCCGCCTCCCGCAGCCGGCGTTCCGCCTCCTGGCCGTAGCGCCGGGCCGGGCCGCGCGCGGCGATCCGGCAGCTCCACTCCACGATCGGCCCGCCGACGATGCCGGCGATCATCAGCAGCACCGGCACCCCGAGGTTCGGCGACAGCACGCCGGCGATCTGCCCGACCAGCCACAGCCCGCCGACCACCTGGAGGATCGTCATCGACGCCTGCGCCAGCACCGCCGCCGGCCACCAGCCCGGCCGCGGCGGGCGGCCCGGCGGCAGTCCGGCCCGCGCCGCCAGGTCGTCCAGCGCCTCGGGCAGCCCCTGGGCGCCGCGTACGGCGGCCTCGCGCACCGCCAGCGCCCACGGCGCCGGCAGCCCGGCCGCCGCCCGGTCGGCCACCATGCGCACCGCCTGTTCGACGCGCTGGCGCGCGGTGGCCTCCTCGTCCGGCTGCGTGCGCACCGGCAGCCGTCCGGTGGGGGGTTCGCGCCGGTCCTGGTACCAGCGCCACAGCCGCAGCCAGGGCGTCCCGCACGCCCGGCCCGCGTTGCGCAGCCAGGCGCGTTCGGCGGCCTCGCCCGCCGCGACGGCGCCCACCGCGTCCGCGAGCCGGGCTGCGAACTCCTCGCGGGCCTCCTCGCTGAGCCCGGCGCGCCGCCCGGTGGCGTAGACCGTCCGCAGCCGGGCCGCGGCCGCGTCCACGTCGGCGGCGATGCGCCGGGCCGCGGCCCCGCGCTCCGCGACGAACTGGCCGAGCGCCTCGCGCAGTTCCCCGACGCCGTCCCCGGTCAGCGCGGACAGCGCGAGCACGGTGGCGCCCGGCTCGCCGTACTCCCCCAGGGCGACCCCGTCCTCGTCGAGCAGCCGGCGCACGTCGTCGAGGACTTGGTCGGCGGCCTCGCCGGGGAGCCGGTCGACCTGGTTGAGGACGACGAACATGACCTCCGCGTGGCCCGCCAGCGGCCGCAGGTAGCGCTCGTGGAGGATGGCGTCGGCGTACTTCTCCGGGTCGACCACCCAGATGACCGCGTCGACCAGGCCCAGGATGCGGTCCACGTGCTCGCGGTGCTGCACGGCGGCCGAGTCGTGGTCGGGCAGGTCGACCAGGACCAGGCCGCGCAGCTGCGGGTCGGCGTCCGGGCCCTGCACGGGGCGCCTGCGCAGCCGGCCGGGGATGCCGAGCCGGTCGATGAGGCCGGCGGCGCCGTCGCTCCAGCTGCACGCGATGGGCGCGGCGGTGGTCGGCCGGCGCACGCCGGTCTCCGAGATCGCCACCCCGGCCAGCGCGTTGAACAGCTGCGACTTGCCGCTGCCGGTGGCGCCCGCGATCGCCACGACGGTGTGCTGCCCGGAGAGGCGGCGGCGCGCCGCCGCCTCGTCCAGGACGCGTCCCGCCTCCGCGAGGGTGCGGCTGTCCAGCCGGGTGCGGGAGAGGCCGACCAGTTCGCGCAGCGCGTCCAGGCGTGAGCGCAGCGGCCCGTCGTAGGCCAGCGGCGGCACGGGCAGGGACCGGGCGGGCCGCGGGTCGGCCTGTACGAACTCGGGGACGGCCGGGCCGGTCTCGGTGACCCGGCGCGCGATCAGCCCGTCGTCCCAGACCCCGTCGGCCTCGGCACGGCCCCGGGCGTCACCGTCCCTCCCGCGCGCGGGACGGTGGTCGTCGTCCCTCCCGCGCGCGGGACGGTGGTCGTCGTCCCTCCCGCGCGCGGGTCGGTCGTCGGCGTCCGCGCGCGTGGGGCGCTCGTCGCGCCGGGCGGGGGCGCGGTCGGCGGCGGTCCGTACGTCCGGGCCGTCACCGGCGGGTACGTCGTGGGCGGCGGCCACGGGGGCCGCGGGGCCACCCGGCCGGCCCGCGCGGGGCGGCCGGGCGCCCTCCGCCTGCTCCCTGGCCCCCCGTGGCCCCGGGGACCGCTCCGCGCCCACCGCCGCCCCCGCCGCCCCCGTCGTCCCCGCCGCCCCCGCCGTGCTCTCGGCACCCTCGGCCCCGTCGGCCCTCCGGGCACCCCTTCCGGGCCGCGGCCCCACCGGTTCCGAAGCACTCCCTGTGCTCCCGGCACCCCCGGTTCCCCCGGCACTCCCAGCGCTTCTGGTACTTCCGCCACTCCCGGCACTTCTGGTGCTCCCGGCACTTCCGGTGCTCCCGGCACTTCCGGTGCCGCCGGTGTCCGATGTCCTGTGTCCGTCCGTGGCGGCCGTGCCCTTCGTCCGAGCGGTGTGTTCCGTAGGGTCCTGATCAGTGACGGCGGTCACTGTCACCTCTCCTTCAGCAGTACGGACAGCGCGGCGATGAGTTCAGCCTGGGGCTCGGGGTGCACTTCCAGGGCGTCGAGCGGGGCCAGCCGGCGTTCCCGTTCGGTGTGCATCACCCGGTCCAGGTAGTCGGCGAGCAGCCGCCCGGCGCGGTCGCGCAGCCGCAGCGCGCCGTGCGCCCCGATCCGCTCGGCCAGGCCCTCGCCCGCGGAGCGTCCCCGGCGGCCCCCGAGCAGCCCGGTGGCGGCCAGGGCGGCGACGACCTCGGGGTCCGGCGCGATGCTCCGGTCCAGCTCGCGGACCTCCTCCTCCGCGAACTCCTCCAGCTCGCGCCGCCAGCGCCGTACCGCAAGACCGATGCGGTGCTCGGCGCTCTCCACGGCGGGCGCGTGGTCGCCCAGGCCCGGGGCGCCCGCGGCGGGATCGCGCCGCCAGGTGTCGTCGATGCGCTCGTCGGCGGCGGTCACGGCGCACAGCAGCAGGGCGCCCAGGCTCTCCACGAGCGCGTCGAGCAGTTCACCGGCGGTGCAGTCCAGCGGGAAGGCACGCCAGCGCTTGAGGGCGTCCCCGGCGAGCACGGCCCCCGACTGCAACCGGCCCCGCACGCGCGCGTGCTCGCCGTCGTAGGCGCAGTCCACCGCCGAGTTCAGCCGCAGCGCGGCCGAGTGCTGCGCGGCGGCGGCGCCGGCCAGCTCGGGCATCCGGGACTTGAGCGAGTCGAGGAGGCCGTGGGCGGTGCGGGCCATCGCGTGCTGCCGGGCGGCGGGGTCATGGGCCTGGTGGACGAGCCAGGTGCGCAGCGGCGCCACGGCGGTGGCGGGCAGCAGCCCGCCGCCCCAGGCCGACTCGGGCAGTTCGGGCACGGTGAACCGCGGTACGTCGCCGAGCCCGGCCTTGGTGAGCAGCGCCCCGTACTGCCGTGAGACCTCGGAGACGACCTGGTGCGGCACCCGGTCAAGGACGGTCACCAGGGTGGCGTCGTACTCCTTGGCGGTGCGCAGCAGATGCCAGGGGACGGCGTCGGCGTAGCGGGCGGCCGTGGTGACCATGACCCAGATGTCGGCGGCGCAGATCAGCTCGGCGGCCAGTACGCGGTTGTGGGCGATCAGGGAGTCGATGTCGGGCGCGTCCAGGAGGGCGAGGCCGGGGGGCACGGTCTCGACGGTCTCCACGCGCAGCACGCGCGCGGGGTCGTCCTCGGGTGTCGCCAGGTCGTCGCCGGGCAGGGCCGCCGCGGGTTCCTGGCGGGGCACCCACACGCGCGCGAGGTCGGGCAGCACGCGCATCCCGCTGAACCAGTGGTGGTCCTCCGGATGGCAGACCAGCACCGGGGTCCGGGTCGTCGGCCGCAGCACGCCCGCCTCGCTGACCCGCCTCCCGACAAGGGAGTTGACGAGCGTGGACTTCCCCGCGCCGGTGGACCCGCCGACGACGGCCAGCAGCGGCGCGTCGGGTTCCTTCAACCGCGGCACCAGGTAGTCGTCGAGCTGGGCGAGCAGTTCGTCGCGGTTGGCACGCGCGCGTGGGGCCCCCGCGAGGGGCAGCGGGAAGCGTGCGGCGGCGACACGGTCGCGCAGGGCGGAGAGTGCTTCGAGCAGCTGAGGCCGTACGTCCAAGGTCACCACATGCGAAGAATGCCCAATTTTAGGGGAATTCTGAAGCATATGAGCATGTCTGCGTGCCGACAGAACACAAGGGATGGAAGGGACGACTGGGGCAAGGGCACAGTCCAGGCATAACGAGTGCACAACACCCGGTACGCCAGGCGCCAAAAGCGATGCGCGATTCGCACCTGCCTGCGATTATCAGGACCGCTTCACCGAACCTCCACATCGAGCCACGGAGGCGAAGCAACAGGGGCAAGGACCCGGGAGCCCTATCCTTGTCCCCGGCCCCCACCAGGCCCCCGTAGCTCAGTGGATAGAGCAGGCGCCTTCTAAGCGCTTGGCCGCAGGTTCGAGTCCTGCCGGGGGCGCTCCGCTCACGCGGTGTGCGCGCCCTCCCTCCGGGAGGGCCTTTTTTTCGCGGTCCGGGCATCCGTGCCCCGCGGCCCGCTTCTTCTCCTCCGCCCGGGTTCCCGCAGTTCCTCCGCCCGGGTTTCCGCAGTTCGAAACGGGTGATCCCGGCCGATACGCCGTGACCGGGACGGTACGACCGCGTTGAAGGGGGCGTGCGGACGCGCGACCTGCTGCCGCACTCACCGAATCAGTTAGGAGAACGTGATGTCTCGCATCGCGAAAGCGGCTGCCGTCGCCCTCGGCACGGGGGCCGTGGTGATCAGCGGAGCCGGTCTCGCCATGGCGGACGCCGGCGCCCAGGGTGCGGCCGTCGGCTCCCCCGGCGTCGTGTCCGGCAACACGATCCAGATCCCGGTCAACGTCCCGATCAACCTGTGCGGCAACACCATCGACGTGATCGGCATCCTCAACCCGGCCTTCGGCAACACCTGCGCCAACCTGGGCCACCTCGGCGCGGGCGACTCCGGCGGCTACGGCGGCTGACGTCCTACGCAGGCACCGGACCGGCCCGTGAGGGCAGGATTCCCGGAAGAGCCCCGGCACCCTGAGCGCCGGGGCTCTCCCCGTACGCCTCACCGGTACCGGTAGATCCGGTCCACGTTCTCCAGCCGGTCCGGGGTGATGTCCCACGGCGGCAGCTTCTCGTGCCGTGCGACGATCCGGCCGTGCTGTACGTCGCCGGGGCCCGGCGGGTTCGCGGGCAGGTAGCGGGCGCCCTTGTGGCGGCGCTGCCAGCGGGTCCACTGCAGGTCGATGAAGGCGTGGTGGAGCCAGAACACCGGGTCGTTGACGGAGGCCGCGCCGAGCATGGCGCCGCCCACCCAGCGGTGCACCCGGTTGTGGTTGCGCCAGGAGGCGCTGCCCCGGCCGGTGCCCCACCCCTCCAGCTTGTTGCGGAATCCCCGGGTGACGGTCGAGTCCCAGGGCGCCGCGTCCCAGACGCCGTCCTTGAGCGCCCCCTCCAGCTCGGCCGCCGTGGGCAGGGCGATCGGGTCGCGCGAACGCCCCAGGTCCCGGGTGAGGAACTCCCCGTCGGTGACCCCCTCCCGGATGGTCCAGGCGCCGTGCGCGTAGGCGAACGGGCCGGTCGTCACCCGGCGGTCGGAGGGCCGGCCGTCGCCGCCCATCAGGTCCGCGCTCCAGGGCGCGGAGCCGGTCGTGCGGTCCCGCGTCCAGTCCCAGTACGGCACCGTCACCGAGGAGTCCACCCGGCGCAGCGCCCGCTCCAGCTCCAGCAGGAACTGCCGGTGCCAGGGCAGGAAGGAGGGCGCCATGTGGGCCGGGCGCAGCCCGCTCTCGCCGTCGGTGGTGAAGTACGCGATGTGGGTGCGCACGAAGTCGTCGTACTCGCCCCGCCGCTTGACCTCCAGCAGCGCGTCGACGAACCGCCGCTTCTCCTGGCGCGTGAGCTTGCTGACGTTCTTACGCGTGTACGCCACCGGGCTCTCCCCCCCTGTGCGGGTGCGGTGCGCCGAGGGGCCCCGGGGCCAGGTCGCGCAGCCGCCGGCCCGGGCCCATCTCGTCGACGGCGCCGCGGGCGGCCTCCAGCGGCGTCCGGTACGACCCGTAGTGGTCGACCATGCTCAGCCAGGTGCCGTCGGCGCGGCGCATCAGGTGCAGCGGGCGGCCGTCCACGGTGACGTACCACTGGCCCGCCCCGGTGGCGCCGTGCTCCCGCTCGGGGGTCCACACGCCCTCGATGCGCCGACCGCGGTAGGTCTCCTCGAAGGCGGTGCGGTCCGGGGCGTCCCACGGGCCGGCCGCCGGGCGCGGCGGCCGGGAGGCGGCGACCAGCGGGGCCGCCGCGGCGACGGCGGCGGAGGCCAGCAGGCGGCGGGTCACCTCCCGGCGTGTTCTGCCCGCGGCGGGCGCCGGTTCCGTCCCGCCCGCCGCGTCCACCGAGCCCGCCGCGTCCCCTGCGTCCGCCGCGTCCGGCGTGACCCGTGCTCCGCCGATGCCGTCGACCATGGCTCACTCCTCGTCCGGTTGTCCGGTTGTCCGGGTTCGGTTGTCCGGAGCCGTAACCGCCGAAGGCGCCGCGCGGTCACCGCCGTACGGCCAGAAGGGGAGCGGGCGGGGTCAGCGCGGGCCGGGGCCCGCCACGAGGTCGGCGCCCGGCGAGGCCCGCAGCACAGGGGCGAGGACGCCCAGCTCCGGCCGGGTCAGGTCGGGCAGGCCGGCCTGGCCGGGCCGCGGCGCGGTCAGCGGGGCGCCCAGGGACAGACCCGGCGACAGGGCCCGCAGGTCGGAGGCGGGCGCGTCCACGCCGACGTGGTCGAAGCCGTCACCGAGGACGTGCTCCAGCGGGGCGGTCGCGTCCAGGCCGGGCAGCCCCGCGTCGACCGGCAGCCGCGGCACCGCGCTGTCCGGGACGAGCCGCCCCTCGGTGAACCGCGGCCCCTGCGGGCCGCCCGCGGTCGGCACCGGAAGCTGCCCGCCCACCCTGGGCAGTTCCGTGCCCAGCGCGGTCTCGGCGCCGCCCAGCGGGACCGGGACGGGGACCACGCCGATCGCGGCGGCGGGCGTCGCGGTGGCGGCGCCGACGGCCGCCGCGACGCCCGCGACGACGGCGGCAAGGGTTCCTCGGGTGGTCGGCTTCATGACAGGCACGGCCCCTTCCAGGCTCGGTGACTCGACGTCCGAACGGTCAACGAGCCCGGTTCGGCCACCAGCGCACAATTCCCCCGGCTGCCGCAGTAGTACGACGGGTGGGACCCGTAGTACGTCGACGGGTACGACCCGTAGTACGTCGACGGGTACGCGCCCCCCGGCGACGGCAGCGGATCAGCCGGTCCAGAAGGTCCACCAGCGGGTCAGGACCAGCAGGCCGACCACCGCGAGGTGCAGCAGCGGCAGCACCCAGGTGAACTCGGCGAGGAAGGCCCGTACCCCGTCCGGAGCGGGCAGGCAGCCGGTGCGGACGGTGTGCGAGGCGACGTACCAGAACAGCGGGATGGTGGCGGCCCACGCCAGGCAGCACCACAGGCACAGCGCGCCGATCCGGTACAGCGACTCGAACTGCAGCCAGGACACGAACACGATGCCGAACAGGCAGCCGGCCGTGAGGAGCAGCCAGTACCAGCGGGGGAAGCGGGCGCCGGCCAGCAGGCTCACGCCGACGCAGACGACGACGCCGTAGGCGACCAGGCCCAGCATCGGGTTGGGGAACCCGAACACCGACGCCTGGGCGCTCTTCATGACGCTGCCGCAGGACACCACCGGGTTCAGGCTGCACCCGGGGGTGAAGTGCGGGTCCTTCAGCAGCTTGAACTCGTCGAGGGTGATCGCCCAGGAGGCCACGAGTCCGGCCGCCCCGGCGAGCGCCACCAGCAGGGCGAGCGCGCGGCCGGCGTCCGTGGCCTGGGGGCGGGGGTGGTCGTGCGGGCCGGCCGACACTGCGGGCCGCTCAGCGCTGCAACGGCAGGCCGCCGAGCAGCGGGGTCTCGTTCAGCGACTTGGTGGCGCCGTTGACGGTGTGCAGCAGGGAGCCCTTCTTCTGGGTGTCGAGGGCGTCCGACTGGTGCTTGATCGGGCTCACTACGTCGATGGGGTCCTTGGTGAGCGCGTTCACGGCGCCGTTCAGGCTGGTGGGGGTCAGGTCGGCGTCGTGGGCGAACGCGGGAGCGGCGGCGCCCACGGCGACCAGGGACCCGGCGAGGACAGCGGCGGCCTTCAGGGACTTCATCGTGTTCCTTTCCGCGGCGACGGCGGTCGCCGGAGGGGATGGGTCACCGTGCCCAACGAGTCCCGGGCGGAGCGGAAACCCCGGGGCGGGAGATTGCCGAGTCGTCATATGAGATCTTCCGCCGCCCTGTGAGTTCTTTCGCCGCTCTGTGAGTTCTTCCGCCGCTCTGTGAGTTCTTTCGCCGCTCTGTGGGCGGTCGTCCGCATACCGCAGCCGTCGTGCCGCCCGGGGCGGGCGGCACGACGGCTGGGTGGCTGGGCAGCGGGGTGGCTGGGTCTGGGTGGTCTTCGGTTCGCGGCGGCCCCTGCGGGGCCTGCGGGGCCGACGGTGGGTCAGGAAGCCGGCGCCGCGGGGGGCTCGGCCGGGAGCGTGATGTCGGGGATGGTGAGGGCCGGCAGGGTCGAAGCGGAGACGGCCGCCGGAGCCGTCGCCGAGGTGCTGGGCAGCGCGGTGAGGCCGGTGTCCGGCACGGCGGAGCCGACGAGGTCGGTCAGGCCCTTCATCAGGCCGGTGACCGCCGGCAGCACCTGGCCGGTGTCACCGGAGGTGACCGCCTTCAGCAGGTTGTCGAGGGCCGTCCGCAGCGCGGTCAGCGCGTCGCTCGCCGGGTCGGCGGCCCGCTGCCGGGACGCGGGGGCCGCGCCGGGGGCGGCCGCCCGCACGGCGGGCGCGGGCAGCAGGACGCTCCTCTCCGCCGGCGCTGCCTGGGCCGCCGCGGTGGTGAAGGGGACCGCCGGCGCGGACCCGGCGCGGGGGGCGGTGGCGGTGGCGGCCGTGGCTGCCGCCACCGCCGCGTCCGCCTTGGCGAGGGCGTCCTTCGCCGCGTCACCGAGCTTGGTGGCGTCGGCGGCGGACAGCGCGCCGGTGCCCGAGGTGAGGACGGCGGTCAGCAGATCGCGGATCGGGGCGAGCCGGCTGTCGAGGTCACCGAGGTTCTTGACCTGGTCGAGCAGGGCGTCGGCGTCCGGCAGCGGGGAGCCCGGCGCCGCCGCACGGCTGTGCTCGCGGGTCGAGTCGGCCGCCATGGCGGCCGGAGCGCCGATTCCGGCCAGGAGGGCGGCGCAGAGTGCGGTGGACGCGGCACGGCGGGCGGGCAGACCACGCATGGGGGTTCCTTTCGACGGACGTCGGATCTTGGAACCCACCGTGAAAGCGCTTGTCGCCGCCCGCAACCGAGCGCTCACCCGCCGTGCGGCCGTTCGGACGAACGACGACGGCCGCCCTCCCGGGGGGAACCGGCCGGGCCGAGGGGCCCGGCGGAACCCGTGAGGCCGACGGAACTCGGGGAACCGGGCCTCGGGGAGAGCGGCCGAACGAGCGAACGCGCGCGAACGTCAGCCGTTCACACAGGTGTTGCCGAACGCCGGGTTCAGCAGACCGATGACGTCGATGGTGTTGCCGCAGACGTTGACCGGGATGTGGATCGGGACCTGGATGACATTGCCCGAGATCACACCCGGCGAGCCGGCGGCGACGCCGCCCGCGCCGGCGTCGGCGGCGGCGATGCCGGCACCACCGGCGACAGCCGCCGCGGCGGCGGAGGTGAGGACCAGGGCCTTGGCGATACGCGACATGGAGAGGTGCTCCTTGAATTGACGCAAAAACATCCGGGCGGGAATGCCCGGCCTTGTGTCAACGCCTGGGATCGCCGGGAGTTGTGCCGCCGAAAGAGTGATCTCCGGAGCGGCGCGGCTTCACCAATCCGACACACTTGTCCCATTTCACGGCATTAATCCGATTCACCACTAGAGTTGCGGATCTCTCGGCCCACCTCTTCGACGGACACCCGGAAGAGGCGACGACGCGCGTTCCCGTCCCGTCCCGAGCGCCTTCTGAGCGAGGAATCCGCGCCCATGCACCAGTCACCCACCGACCACCGGCCGCGGATCCTGCACATCACCCAGCCCGTGGACGGCGGGGTCGCGCGCGTCGTCACGGAGCTGGTGCGGGCTCAGCTCGCGGACGGCTTCCATGTCGCCGTCGCCTGCCCGGACAGCGCGCTCGGCAGAGAGCTGCGGGGGCTCGGCGCGGACGTGCGCCCCTGGCACGCGACGCGCGCGCCGGGCGCGGAACTCCCGGGGGAAGTACGCCGGCTCGTACGGCTGATCGAGAGCGTACGGCCGGAGCTGGTGCACGCGCACAGCGCCAAGGCCGGGCTGGCCGGACGGCTGGCCCTGCGCGGGCGGGTGCCCACGGTGTTCCAGCCGCACGCCTGGTCGTTCGAGGCGGTCGGCGGGGGCGCCGCGGTGCTCGCCCGCGCGTGGGAGCGGTGGGCGGGTGCCCGGTGGACCGCGCGGGTGGTGTGCGTCAGCGAGCGTGAGCGTACGACCGGCGTGCGGGCAGGGATCGCCGCGCGCTGGTGTGTCGTGCCGAACGGGGTCGATCCGGAACGGTTCAGCCCGGACGGAGCGAGGGCGGAAGCGGAAGCGGAGGCGGAGGCGGAGGCGGAGGCGGAGGTGAACGGGCTCGGAGGGCCGGGCGACCTCGGGGTGCCGGACGGGCTCGGGGCCGTGGGCGGGGCGGGGGCGCCGCTCGTCGTGTGTGTGGGGCGGTTGTGCCGGCAGAAGGGGCAGGACGTGCTGCTGCGGGCCTGGGAGGCGGTCGGTGACCGCGTGCAGGGCGCGCGCCTCGCGTTGGTCGGGGACGGGCCCGAGCGCGACCGGCTGCGGCGGCTCGCGCCGGACTCCGTGCTGTTCGCGGGGGCCGTCGCCGATCCCGCCCCCTGGTACCGGGCCGCCGATCTCGTCGTCCTGCCGTCCCGCTGGGAGGGCATGGCGCTGGCCCCGCTGGAGGCGATGGCCTGCGGGCGGCCCGTGGTGGTCACGGACGTCGACGGCGCCCGCGAGAGCCTGCCGGCCGCCCTCGCCGCGCGGTGCCTCGTCCCGCCGGGGCAGCCGGCGGCGCTGGCGGCGGCGGTCACCGCGCTGCTGCTCGACCCGGCGCTGCGGGAGTCCCTCGGCCGGGCCGGGCGCCGCCATGTGCTCGCCGCCCACGACGTCCGCCGTGCCGCCGCCGCGATCACGGCCCTCTACCGCGACCTGCTCGCCCCCCTCCCCCGCCACGCGGTGGCAGCACCCCTGCCCGCCCATGCCGACCGCCCGGCCGGGGCGGACCTGGCGACTCCGGCGAACCTGGCGACTCCGGCAGCCCCGGCGACCCCGGCAGCCCCGGCGACCCCGGCGAACCTGGCGACTCCGGCAGCCCCGGCGACCCCGGCAGCCCCGGCGACCCCGGCGACCCCGGCGGCTCCGGCAGCCCCGGCAGCCCCGGCAGCCCCGGCAGCCCCGGCAGCCCCGGCGGCTCCTACAGCTCTGGCAGCCCCCGCTGACCCGCCCACCCCCACCGAACCCCCTGTGCCCCCCATGTCCCCTGCGCCCCCCGCGCCCCCCGCATCCTCCGTGCTCCCGCCCCTCCCACCCCTCCCGTCCCCGCCCCTCCCGTCCCCGCCGCCCCCGGCGTCCACCGCCGCCGGGACGCCCCGGTCACCGGCCGACGGGGCCGAGGTGCCGGGGTCGGGGGCGGCGCCGGGGGTCTCCCCGGTGCCGGCGGGGCGGCACGACGTGCCCACCGAGCCCAGGGAGTCCAGTCACTCGTGACCGCGGAAAGCACCGTCCCCTCGCCCGGCCTGGTCCCCGGCCGGCCACCACGGGACCACGGAACAAGGGCCGTACCGGTCCTCCCGCCGCGCGGTGCGGCCACCGGTTTCCGCTTCCCGGCCCGGCGGCGGCCCCCGCTGCGGCGGACCGTGCCGGCCGCGCTGATCGCCGCGGACACCGCAGCCGCCCTGCTGGGCACCCCGGCGTTCACCGAGGCCGGGCGGCGCCCGCTGCTGGCCGCCCTGCTGGTGGCCGCCTCCCTGCTGCTGCGCCCGCAGCCGCCGAGCCCGCCGGTGCCCTCGCTCCTGGACGAACTGCCCGCCGTGTGCGGCCGGATCGCCGTCGCGTGGCTGGCGGTGGCGGCGCTGGTGGCGGCGTACGGGCCGCGGCACGCGCTGCCTCCGGGCACCCTGCTGGCCGGCTTCCTGCTGCAGAGCGCGGCGAGCTGCCTGCTGCGCGGCGCCGTCCACGGCAGGCGGCGGGCCGCGCTGCTGCGCCGGCCGCAGGCCGCCCTCGTGGTCGGCCCGGCGGCGACGGCCCAGCGGGTGGCCGCGGCCGTGCTGCGGCACCCGCGGTACGGGATGCGGCCGGTGGGGGTCGTCGCGGAGCACCCGGACGGCGGCGCGGGCGGACTGCCGGTGCTGACCACCGGTGAGGAGGTCGAGCGGGCGGTCATCCAGAACGGGGTGCGCGCGGTGCTCGCCGTGCGCCCCGCGGCGCGCGGCGCGCACGGGCCGCTGCTGCGGGCGCTGGCCGAGTCGGGCTGCGCGGTCTGGGAGATCGACGCGGACTCGCCGTCGTACGCCACGAGGCAGCGGCTGGCCGGGTTCTCCTGCCGGCGGCTGCTGCTGTCGGGCGCGCGGCGCGGCAGCGCCGGCAAGCGGGCCCTGGACGTCCTCGTCTCCGGCGCGCTCCTGCTGCTGGCCGGCCCGTCGCTGCTGGTGTGCGCGGCGGTGCTGCGGTGGGCGGACGGGCCGGGCGTGCTGTTCCGCCAGGAACGGATCGGCAAGGACGGCCGGCCCTTCACGCTGCTGAAGTTCCGCACCCACCGGCCCGCCGACGCGCACGAGGCGGCGACCCGGTGGAGCGTGGCCGACGAGCACGCGATGCGCCCGTTCTGCCGCCTGCTGCGGCGCACCTCGCTCGACGAGCTGCCCCAGCTGTGGAACGTGCTGCGCGGCGACATGAGCCTGGTCGGCCCGCGCCCCGAACGCCCTTACTTCGCCGCCCTGTTCAGCCGGACCCACCCCGGTTACGCGGCCCGCCACCGGATGCGTACCGGTATCACCGGGCTCGCCCAGGTGCACGGGCTGCGCGGGGACACCTCCATCGAGGACCGGGCCCGCTTCGACAACGCCTACATCGACAACTGGTCGCTGTGGCAGGACGTCTGCATCCTGCTGCGCACCGCCGTCGCGCTGCTGCGGCCCACGGGGAGCTGACCGCGGTGACCCACGCGCTGCCCGTACGGCCGCCCTCGCGGCCCGTGGCACCCACCCGGCGGCCAGTGAGGTCCGTACGGCCGGTGGGGGCCGTGCTGCCCGTGGTCGCCGTCCTCGGGGCGCTCGCCGTGCCGTTCGGCGCGGGCGGCGCGGGCGGTCCGGGGCCCGCCGACGCGGTCTCCGCGCTGCTGGTGCTGTACTGCGCGCTGCGGCTCGCGCGCGCACGGCGGCGCCCGCTCGCGCCGGTGGCCGCCGTGGTGCTGGGCCTGCCGGTGGCCGGGATCGCCCTGGCCGCCATGGGCGCCGGGTCGCCGGCGGCGGGGTTCGCCGGGCTCGGCCGCTATCTCCAGGTCTTCGTCCTGGTCCCGGCGGCCGTCGTGCTGCTGGTCCGGGACCGGTCCGGATTCCGGCTGGTGGCCTGGGCGTTCGTCGGGCTCGCACTGTGGCAGGGCGCGGTGGGCACGCACCAGTACGTCACCGGGACCGGCGCCTCCTACCAGGGCGCGTACGTCCGGGCCGTGGGCACCTTCGGCCCCGCGGACGTGATGGGCATGGCGTCGGTGGTGGCCCTGGGTGTGGTGTGCGCGGTCGGTCTCGCCCTCGGCGGGGAGTCCGGCGTACGGCGCCGGGTGGCGGCCGCCGGGTGTGCGTTGGTGCTGCTGCCGCCGCTCGCGCTGTCCTTCAGCCGGGGCGCCTGGATCGCGACGGCCGTGGCCTGTGCGGCGCAGCTGCTGCTGGCCGGGGTGCGGCGGGCGGTGCGGGTGGGCGCGGCCGCGGTGGCGGCCGCGGTGGTGCTCGTGGGCGGGTTCGGGGTCGGGTCGGCGCTGCTGCAGGAGCGGGTCGGCAGCATCACGCGGGTCACCGACGCGCCCGACCAGTCCGTCCTGGACCGCTACGCGCTGTGGACGGCCGCCGTCGGCATCTGGCGCGACCACCCGCTGACGGGGGTCGGGCTGAAGAACTTCCCCGAGTACCGCGACGCCTACGCGCCGCTCGCGCTGTCCGCCGCGAGCGACACCGAGGGCGCGGGCGCCGCGTTCCGCAGGCAGCCGCTGCTGTCGCCGCACAACATGTACCTGCTCGTCCTCAGCGAGCAGGGCCTGGCCGGGCTGGTCGCGCTCGCCGGGAGCTGGCTGGCGCTGCTGGTGTGCGGGCTGCGGCGGGTGCGGGCGTCCGCGTTCAGGCACCGGTGCGGTCCCGGCGGCGGGCTCGACTGCGCGCTCGTCGCCTGCGGGCTGCTGGTCTGGCAGCTCACCGACTTCGGCTACGGCGACATCGGCGGCCCCTCGACCGTGCTGACCGCCGTCAGTCTCGGGCTGGCCGCGTGCTGGGCGCTGGCCGGCGGGGGCGTACCGGAGACGGACGCACCGGAAGCGGACGCGCTGGAGGCGGGCGTACCGCAAGCGGACGCGCTGGTAGCGGGCGTACCGGAGGCGGACGTACCGCTGGACCGGACCGGCGGGCGAGCCGAAGGACGAGCAGTCGGACGAGCAGGCGGACGAGGCGAAGGAGTGCTGACGCGATGACGGTGACCCCTCCGCCGCTGCCCCGTTCCGGCAATCCCGGTGGTGAGCACGGACCCGGGGACGGCGCGGCGACGGTCCCCGCGGCACGTGCCGCCGCGCCGGGCGCCACCGCCGGCGCGGCCCCGGCCTCGCGGGCCTTCCTCGCCCGGGCCACCCTGGTCACCGTCGCGCTGTCGCTGGCCGGGTCCGTGCTCGGCCTGGTCCGGGACCAGGCGCTGGCCCGGCTGTTCGGGGCCGGGAGCGACACGGACGCGTTCCTCGTCGCGTGGACCGTGCCGGAGTTCGCGGCCACCCTGCTCATCGAGGACGGGCTGGCGTTCGCGCTGATCCCGGCGTTCAGCGCGGCGCTGGCGCGGCGCGCCCGGGGCGCGCCCGGCGATCCGGTGCGCTCCCTGGTCACCGCCACCCTGCCCCGGCTGGCGTTCGGGTTCCTCGCGGTGGCCGCGCTGGTCATCGGCGCCGCTCCGCGGCTCGTCCGGGTGCTGGCGCCGGGGCTGCCCGACCCGGGGCTGGCCGCGGACTGCACCCGGCTGACGGCGACCTGCGTGCTGAGCTTCGGGCTCGCCGGATACTGCAGTGCCGTCCTGCGGGCGCACCGCCGCTTCCTCGCGCCCGCGGCGATCTACGTCGCCTACAACGCCGGCATCGTCGCGGCGATGTTCGGGCTGGGCGGCGGCTGGGGCGTCCGCGCGGCGGCGGCCGGGGTGGCGGTGGGCGGCCTGCTGATGGTGGCGGTCCAGCTCCCGGCGCTGTGGCGGCAACTGCGGCACCGCCCACGGGTGCGGGCCGTCGGCGACACCGCCGCCGGAGCCGTGGTCGGGTCCGGAGCCGTGGTCGGGGCCCCGGCCGGGACCGGAACCGGAACCGCGACCGGAGTCTCGTCCGAAGCCGCCGCCGGCCCCGGCGGCCCGATGGACTTCGCCCTGGTCGCCTCCGTGCTGCTGTTCGCGCTGTGCCGCCAGTCGCAGGTCCTGATCGAACGGTTCCTCGCCTCCTCGCTGCCCGCCGGGGCCATCTCCCACCTGAACTACGCGCAGAAGGTGGCCCAGATCCCGATGGCGCTGTCGCTGATGCTGTGCACGGTCACCTTCCCGGTGGTGGCGCGGGCGCTGGCCGACGGGGACACCGAGCGGGCCCGCAGCCGGGTGGAACGGGACCTGGCCCTGGTCTTCTTCGTGGTCCTGCTGGGCACCGCCGCGGTGATCGCCTGTGCCCCGCAGCTCACCGAACTGCTCTTCCAGCGGGGCGCGTTCACCGCGGACGACACCGCGGCCACGGCCGCCGTCATGCGGGTGTACGCGCTCGGGCTGCTGGGCCAGGCCCTGGTGGGCGTCCTGGTCCGCTCGTACTTCTCGCACGGCCGGCCCGCCTGGTACCCGGTCGGCGCGATGGCCGCGGGCATCGTGGTGACGTCCTGGACCGGCGCCGCGGTCGTCGGCCCCTGGGGCGTGGCGGGCATCGCCGCCGCGAACGCGGCCGGCATCACCGTCACGGCCGCGCTGCTGCTGGCCGGGACGCGTGAGCGCGAGGCCCGGCCGGCCGGCGCGGGAGGGGGCCCGGCCCGTGCGGCGCGTGGGGTGCCGGTCCGGCTCCGGCGGGTGCTGGCCGAGCTGAGCCGGCCGCTGCGCGCGGCGGTGGTGGCGACGGCGGCCGGGGCGTTCGCGGCGAGCCGGCCCCAGTCCGCGCAGGCGGGCCTGGTGGCGGGCTGCGTGACCGTCGCCGCCGTCCACTTCCTGGTCGCCCACGCGCTCGGCGCCCAGGGCACCGACCCCGTACTCCGCTGCGCACGCACCGTCACACGGAGGCTCCGGCATGGCCTGTCCCGCTGAAACCTTTTCCGCCGAAACCGTCCCCGCCGGCACCGTCCCGGCCGACACCGTTCCCCGCGCCCGTCCCGGCGAGCGGGCCGGGTCCGTCCCCTGGGTGGCGATGTACCACTCGGTGGGCGACCGCGCGTACGACCCGTACCGCATCACCGTCACCCCCGACCGGCTCGCGCGGCAGCTGCGCTGGCTGCGCCGGCACGGGCTGCGCGGTGTCCCGGTGCGGGACCTGCTGGCCGCCCGCGCCCGGGGCGCGGGGCGCGGCCTGGTCGGGCTCACCTTCGACGACGGGTACGCCGACTTCGTCACCACCGCCCTGCCCCTGCTGCACCGGCACGCCTGCGGCGCCACCCTGTTCGTGCTGCCGGGCCGGCTCGGCGGCGACAACGACTGGGACCCGCGCGGCCCGCGCAAGCCGCTGCTGTCCGCCGACGCGGTGCGGCACGCCGCCGCCGAGGGCGTGGAGATCGGCTCGCACGGCCTGACCCACGTCGACCTCACCCGCGCCGACGACCGCACCCTGGCCGCGGAGGTCACCGAGAGCCGCGCCCTGCTCCAGGAGCTGACCGGCCGCCGCGTCGACGGCTTCTGCTACCCCTACGGCACGGTCGACGCCCGCACCCTGACCGCCGTCCGGGAGGCCGGGTACGGCTACGCCTGCGCCATCGACCCAGGACCGCTGACCGGCCCGCACGCGCTGCCCCGGCTGCACATCGGGCAGCACGACACGGCCTGGCGGCTGCACCTCAAGCGCCGCCTGCACCGGTTGCGCCGTCGCCCGGTGGAGGGGGTGTGAGATGAGGGTCCTGCACGTCATCACCGGTCTCGGCGTGGGCGGCGCCGAGCAGCAGCTGCGGCTGCTGCTGCGCCATCTGCCCGCCGACTGCGAGGTGGTGACGCTCACCAACCCGGGCCCGGTCGCCGCCGGGCTGGCCGCCGACGGGGTACGCGTGATCCACCTCGGCATGGGCGGCAACCGCGACCTGTCGGCACTGCCGCGCCTGGTCCGGGTGATCCGGGCGGGCCGCTACGACCTCGTCCACACCCATCTGTACCGGGCCTGCCTCTACGGCCGGATCGCCGCCCGGCTCGCCGGGGTGCGGGCGGTCGTCGCCACCGAGCACTCGCTCGGCGAGGCGCAGCTGGAGGGCCGCCCGCTGTCGGCCGGGGTGCGCGCGCTGTACCTGGCCGGGGAGCGGCTCGGCCGCACCACGGTCGCCGTCTCCGCCACGGTGGCCGGCCGGCTGCGGCGCTGGGGCGTGCCCGCGCCCCGCATCGAGATCGTCCCCAACGGCATCGACCTGGACCGCTTCCGCTTCGACGCCGCGCTGCGCGAGCGGACCCGGCACCGGCTCGGCCTGCCCGGGGACGCGTACGTGATCGGCGGCATCGGGCGGCTCGCCGCGGGCAAGCGGTTCGACGTCCTGGTCCGCGCGCTGGCCCGGCTGCCCCGCGACCACCGGCTGCTGCTGGTGGGCGGCGGCCCCGAGGAGAGCGCGCTGCGCCGCATCGCCCACGAGACGGGCGTGGCCGGCCGGGTGCTGTTCGCCGGGGAGCGCCCCTGCGGGCCCGACGGCACCCCGGGCCCGGACCTGCCCGCGCTGGCCGCCGCCATGGACGTACTCGCCTCGCCCTCCCCCGAGGAGGCGTTCGGCCTGGCGGTCGTGGAGGGCCTGGCGGCCGGGCTGCCGGTGCTCTACGCCTCCTGCCCGGCCGTGGAGGACCTGCCCGCGCACGCCGCCACCGGCGCGCGGCGCGTCCGCGGCGGCCCCGAGGCGTACGCCCGCGCGATCACCGAAGTACGCGCCGCCGGTCCGCGCCCCCGCACTCCCCCGGACGCGGCCCGCCACTACGGCATCGCCCGCAGCGCCGCCCGGCTCATGGACGTGTACGCGGCGGCCGTGACCGGCGCCCTACCGACCCCCCGGCCCGCCTCACCCCAGGGAGCGAGTTCCCCATGACCGACCACCCCGCCCGGCCCCGCATCCGGCGCCGCACCCGGGTCCTCGCCCGCCTGCGGCGGCTGCCCCGCTGGTCCCTGGTCGCGGCCGGCACCGCCGCCGGCGGCCTGCTCGGCGGCGCCTACGGCGTGCTCCAGCCGCCCGCCTACACGGCGACCAGCTATGTCGTCGCCGTCCCCGCCGAGCGGACCGAAGCGGCCGCCGCGCTCGGTTTCGCCCAGGCGTACGGGCGGGTGGCCACGCAACTCGCGGTGCTCGCGGACGCGCAGCACCAAGTGCGGGTGCCGGTGCGCACGCTCCGGCGCGATGTGCGCACCTCGACCTCGCCGGACGCGCCGATGGTCGCCGTCTCGGCCACCGCCGCCCGCCCGGCGCTGGCCGCGGACATGGCCGACGCCGTCGCCGAGGCGCTGACCCGGCACGCCGCCGACACCGAGGGCAGCACCCATGTCCGGCTCGTGCCGTTCGCGCGCGCGGTGCTGCCGACCGACCCGTCCTCCGCCGCGCCGCCGGTGACCGGCCTGATCGGCGCGAGCGCCGGCGGCCTGCTGGGCGGCCTCGCGCTGCTGGCACGGCCGCGACGCGCCGAGCCCGGCCGCACTGCGCCGACCGCGCAAGCCCCCCGAGGACCGGCCGACGCACCGGCCCCGGCGGTACCCGCCCCGGCCCCGGCCCCGGCTGCCGCCACCCACGCTCCCGCGGCCCCCGCAGCCGCCGACGCCGCCGACGCCCGGTGACCCCCGCGCACCCGGCGGCCACCGCCCCCCTGCCCGGCCCCGCCGGGTCTCCGCCCGCGCCCGCCGCCCCGGCCCTCACGGCCGAACTCGTCACCGATCCGGACGAGTTCGCCGCGCTGGCCGTGCCGTGGACGCGGCTGTTCGGGCGGTGCGGTGCGGCCACCCCGTTCCAGAGCCACGCCTGGCTGCACTCCTGGTGGCTGTCGTACGGGACACCGGGGCGGCTGCGGCTGCTGCTGGTGCGCGAGGGCGGGGAACGCGAGGGCGGCGAACTGGTCGCGGCCGCGCCCCTGATGCTGCGTCGCACGCCGGTGCCCGCGCTGGTGCCGCTGGGCGGCGCGATCTCCGACCACGCCGACGTCCTCCTGGACGACCACCGCGCCGACCGGGCCGCCGGCATGCTCGCCGGGGCGCTGTCCCGGGCCGCCCGCACCGCGCTGGTCGACTTCCGCGAGGTGCGGCCCGGCAGCGCGGTCGAGCACGTCTACGCGCGCTGGGGCGGGCCGCGCCACCGGGTGCCCGACTCGCCGTGCCTGGAGCTGCCCGCCCTGCCCATGGACGACCTGCTCGCCCGGCTGCCGTCGGCCAAGGCCCAGCGGGTGCGCGCCAAACTGCGCAGGCTGCGCTCGCTCGGTGTGCGGCGGCGCGTCGTACCGCCCGAGGAGGCCGGGGCGGCGCTGCGGCGGCTGCTGGCGCTGCACCGGTTGCAGTGGCAGGGCCGCGCGGTCACGCCGGAGCATCTGCGTCCCCGCTTCCAGGAGCACCTGGTGCGCGCGGCGGAACCCATGGTGCGCGCGGGGCAGGCGGTGGTCACCGAGTTCCGCCTCGACGGGGAGGTGGTGGCCGTGGACCTGACGCTGCTGTCGCCCCGGCTGGCGGGCGGCTACCTGTACGGCGCCCATCCGTGCCTGCGGGAGCGCAAGGCCGACGTGGCGGTGATGCTGCTGGACGCCTGCGCCGGGCACCTCTGCGGCGGCGGCCCGGACACACTGAGCCTGCTGCGCGGCGACGAGCCGTACAAGCACCACTGGCGTCCCCGTCCGGTGGTCAACGAGCGGCTGCTGCTGGCCCGCCGGCGCACCGCCCCGCTGCTGTCGGCGGCGCTGTGCGAGGACGCCGTACGCCGGCGGGCCAAGGCGCTGCTGCGCCGGGAGGGCGGGCCCGGGGCCTGACCCGGACCCGCCGCCCCCCTCACCAGCTCTCACCCTCCTCGCCGCCCGCGTCAGCGGCCGGGCGTCCACCACTCGAAGCGCACGCACAGCTTGCCGCCGAGCCAGTGCTCCACCCAGCTGCCCAGGTCCACCGGTGTGCAGCCGGACGGGAGCGGGGTGCCGGGCCCGGCGGGTGTGGGCGTGGGCGTCGGGACCGGGGTCGGCGCGGACGGCGTCGGCGTGGGCGCGGGGGCCGTGGGCGTCGGGTCGGTGCGGCCGAAGAGGACCGAGCGGTAGACGCGGGCGGCGGCGGGGTTGGCGGCGCACTGCCAGACGCCGTGCGGGCAGTAGTCGGTCAGCGTGTTGTAGAGCGGCTTGTGCTCGTCGATCCAGGCGAGCATGCGCCGCATGTACTCGGCGTTGTCGCCGTTGCGGAACAGCCCCCACTCGGGATACGAGACGGGCTTGCCGTGCGCCTTGGCGAAGTCCACGTGGGCCTGGAGTCCGTACGGCTCCTTCACCTGCTGATCGAACGTCAGCCCGGCCGGCTGGTCGTAGGAGTCCATGCCGACGATGTCCACGACGTCGTCCCCGGGATAGCACTGCGGCCAGGGGACGGCGTCCCGCCCGCGGCTCGGCGCGAAGTCGAACCGGAACCGCTGCCCGGGCACGGACCGCATCGCCGTGACGATCCTGCGCCAGTACGCCCGCCACGCCTCCGGGTCGGGTCCGCAGCGGTGGGTGTAGGTGGTGCCGTTCATCTCCCAGCCGAGCACGATCACCGTGTCCGGCACCCGCAGGCCGACCAGCCGCCGGGCGAGGGCGCGGAAGTGCCCGTCGAACTCGCCGGCGGCGCCCCGGCGCAGCAGCAGCCGGACCGCGTTGTCGGAGAGGTGGTCCTCGTTGCGTTCCTGCAAGGGGACGTTGAGGACGAGCATCCGGTCCGGCGCGGCCTGCCGCCAGCGCGCCCACACGTCGAGGAAGCCGGGGTCGCCCTCGATGTCCCGCCAGCTGCCGCCGGGCAGATAGGTGTGGCCCACGCGCAGTTCGGCGCCGCCCAGCCAGGTGCTGAGCTGCGCCATCCGGGCCACGCCCCGCCCGTCCGACTCCAGGAAGGCGCCGAAGGCGGGGAGCCCGCCGGCCGGGACCTGGGCCGGTACCTGGGCCGGAAGCGGGACGGTGACCGGCGGTACCGGGGTCGGGGCGGACACGCCCACCGGCACCGGGACCGCGGACGCCGGGACCGGGACCACAGAGGCAGGGACCGGGACCACGGAGGCAGGGGCCGGAGCTGCGGAGGCAGGGGCCGGGACCGCCGGGGCCGGGGCCGGGGTGACGGTCTGCGGGGTGGCCGGCGGCGGGGTGTCCCGTGCCCACGCGGAGGCACCCGACGCCAGGCAGGCCGCCGTGGCGACGGCCGCCGCGGCGGCGGGCAGCCGCCGGAACCGGCTGTGCGGTGGAGCCATGCTGCGCCTCTTCTCCCTGGGTACCTGACGGTCAGTCATATGAAGTCAGGCACAGGAGCGGGGAGCGTGCCACCCCGGTTGCGGCGTACGGGTGCCCCGCTCGCCCGGTCGGCGGTACGACGCGACGAGCCGCCGCGACCGGCCCCGGTGCGGGGTGCGGTCGCGGCGGCTCGTTCCGGTGCGCGGCGGGTGCCCCGGGCCCCCGAGCCCGGGGGCGCCGGCCGCGCGCGGACGCTAGCGGTGGGAGCCGGCGGCCCGGCCGCGGCGGTAGAGGACCGTGCCGCCGGCGATCAGGGCCGCGCTGGCGGCCGAGGCCGCCCACAGCGCCGCGGTGTCGCCGCTGCCGGTCTGGGCCATCTGCGGCGGGGTCTGCTCGACCGGCGGCGGGGTGTGCTCGACCGGCGGGGGCGTGTGGTGGCGCGGGGGCGGCGGAGTCTGGGACGGCGGCGGGGTGGGCGTGGCCGGCGGGGTCGAGCAGTCGCCGGAGGGCGTGTGCCCGTACGCGCCCTGGTCGCCGCAGTCGTCGCCGTACGACGGCGGTGGCGTGGGCCTCGGCGTCGCGTGGCCGTTGGAGCACTTGTTGCCGAACGCCGGGTTGAGCGCGGCGGCACCGTCGACGGTGTTGCCGCAGGCGTTCACCGGTACCTCGACCGGCACCTGGACGGTGTTGCCGGACAGGACGCCGGCCGAGCCGTGGGCCGCGCCCTGGGCCGACGAGTCGGCGAAGGCGGGGCTGCCGTACAGGGACAGCACGCTCGTCGCGGCGGCCGCCACGAACACTCCCCTGCTCAGGGTCTGTCGCAATCTAGTGGTCTTCCTGCTCGAAGCCGCCGAAGCCGCTTGGGGAACATGGAGATGTGGCAGGGCCGGCCCTGGGGCGCGGGTCCCGCGTCCAAGGCCGGCCCTGACGCAGCCGATACGGCTGGTGTGTGCGCTCAGCCGTTGACGCAGGTGTTGCCGAACGCCGGGTTCAGCAGGCCGATGATGTCGATGGTGTTGCCGCACAGGTTGATCGGGACGTGCACGGGCACCTGGATGGTGTTGCCGGAGATCACACCCGGAGAGCCGACGGCGGCACCTTCGGCCCCGGCGTCGGCGAAGGCGGGGGCCGCCAGGCCCAGCGCCAGGAAGGCGCCCGTCGCGACAGCAACGCTCTTCTTCATGAAAGTTCCCTTCTCGGGGGGCAGGCCCCCCACGGCGGCGAGAAACCGAGTGAGCACGGCCTCACGGTCGCGACACTGAACGAGAAATAGACGTAATGGAAAACGGTGGAACGTAACTCGCCCGACAATTCACTCGATTGCCCCGCGCACCATTCGTCTCACCCGTGGCTGCTCGGGCGAAAAGATTTCTGTGGAAAAGCCCGGGCGTCCGAAGCCGCAGCCGCGGACGCCCGGGCAGGCCGGATCGGCCTCAGCCCTCGGTGTTGGCCGAGAGGACCGACAGGTCGTCCAGCGCGTGACCCAGGGCACCGTCCCGCTTGGACTGGGTGGAGTTGTCCGAGCACTCCTGGTTGAGGTGGTCGGACAGGATCGGCACGTCCTGGACGTTGACGATCTGCAGCACGCCCACGTTGGTCTCGTCCAGGCCCACGCACGGCTTGTTGAGCGTGCCCTCGATCAGCGAGAGCTGCGGGCTCATGTCGCCCTTCGTCGCGGAGTCACCGAACGACGTCGACGAGCCGTTGCCATTCGCGATGGACGGCCCGTTGTCGTTCCCGATGGCAAGCGCCGCGGGCGCTGCCGCCATCGACATACCGACGACAGATGCGGCGGCCGCAGCGGCGACCATTGCCTTCTTGAGCACTGCGCGTTCCTTTCCTCGTAGCGACGCAGGTCCTACGGGGTCATCAACACGGCGGGCGATGTTTGGTTGCGGGGGTTCACCCGGTTGGCCCGCACGGTACGACGAAACGCGTGAAAATCACGGAGTACAAAAAACACATGACCATTTCGCCGGTGTCCGCCGTGGGAGTGAACAGGAGAAACCAGGATGCGGTCGGGCAGTTGACCAAGGCGCTCCGTGACGGGGCTTCCTCAGAAAGGACCGGCCAGTGATCAAGAAGTTTGTCGCCACCGCGGCCATCGCCGCCTCCGCGATGGGCGCCACCGCCGCGGCGGCACCGCAGGCCCTGGCGATCGGCAACGACAACGGCCCGACGGCCGCCAACGGCAACGGCTCGTGGGAGAGCTACGGCAACGCCACCACCTACGGGACCATGAGCCCGCAGATGGCGCTCATCCAGGGATCGTTCAACCGGCCGTGCATCGCCGTGGACGAGCTGCCGGTCGGTGTGCTCCAGGTCGTCAACGTGCAGGACATCCCGATCCTGTCGGACCACCAGAACCAGCAGTGCACCTGGAACTCCACGCAGGCCAAGCGGGACGGAGCGCTCGCCCACCTGCTGCAGGACGTGTCGCTCCTGTCCGCGAACACCGAGCGCTGAGCACCGGCACGCTCCGGGCGCGAGAGCGGGCCGCCGGGTCTTCCCCGGCGGCCCGCTCTTCCGTTGCCCCCGGCCCCCTACGAGACGATGTCCTTGCGGGCGAACCCGCGGAAGGCCAGGGCGAACAGCACCAGGGCGTAGGCGGCGGAGACGGCCGTGCCCTGGATCATCCCCGACCACTCCGGATGCGGCTGCACCGCGTCGGCCCAGGCGTACTGCCAGTGCGCGGGCAGGAAGGCGCGCCAGTGCCCGAGGGCGGTGACGGCGTCCAGGACGTTGCCCACGATGGTCAGGCCGACCGCGCCGCCCACCGCGCCCAGCGGCGCGTCGGTCCGGGTGGACAGCCAGAACGCCAGGGCGGCGGTGACCAGTTGGGAGACGAAGACGTACGCCACGACCACCGCGAGGCGCTGGGCGGCGGTGCCCGGGTCGAGCGCGCCGCCGGTGGGGATCTTCAGCGGGCCCCAGCCGTAGGCGGCGGTGCCGGCGGCGAGCGCGACGACGGGCAGCAGCACCATGGCGGCCAGGCTCAGCCCGAGGCCCACGGCCAGCTTGGACCACAGCAGCCGGGCCCGGGGCACGGGCGCGGCCAGCAGGTAGCGCAGCGAGGACCAGCTCGCCTCGGAGGCGACGGTGTCCCCGCAGAACAGCGCCACCGGGACGACCAGCAGGAAGCCCGCCGAGACGAACAGGTTCACCGCGGCGAAGTTGGCGCCGGAGGCGGTGGCCGTGTCCATCAGGGTGACCTGGCCGTTGCGGCTGCCCGGGTCGCCGCCGATGGCGAAGGCGACGAGCAGCACGAACGGCAGCGCGGCCAGGACGCCGCCCATGATCAGGGTGCGGCGCCGCTTGAGCTGCCGGGCCAGCTCCACCCGCAGCGGCAGGGTGCGGGCGGCGCGGTAGCCGGGGGCGGCCTCGGTGAGCGCGCTCATGCGCTGCCTCCGATCAGGGTGAGGAAGGCGTCCTCCAGGCGGCGGTGCGGGCCCAGCGAGAGCACGGGCACCTGGAGCCGTACCAGCTCCACCACCAGTTGTTCGGCGGTGGCGCCGGGCTCCAGCCGGACCAGCAGGCCGTCCGCCTCGGACACCGCGGAGGCCACGCCGGGCAGGGCCGCGACCTTCTCCGCGACCGGGGCGGCCACCGGTGCGGAGGTGCCCACCAGCAGGGTGTCCCCGGAGCCGGTGATCTCCGCGACCGGCCCGGCCTGCACCAGCCGCCCGCGGTCCATGACGACCAGATGCGTGCAGGACTGCTCGACCTCGGCCAGCAGGTGGCTGGAGACGATGACGGTGCGCCCGCCGGCCGCGTAGCGGATCATCACCTCGCGCATCGCGCGGATCTGCGGCGGGTCGAGGCCGTTGGTGGGCTCGTCGAGGATCAGCAGGTCGGGCAGGCCGAGCATGGCCTGGGCGAGGGCCAGGCGCTGCCGCATGCCCTGGGAGTAGGTGCGTACCGCGCGCTCCAGCGCGTCGCCGAGCCCGGCGATGCGCAGGGCCTCCGTCACCTGGGCGTCCTCGGCCGGGCGGCCGGTCGCCCGCCAGTACAGGTCCAGGTTCTCCCGGCCGGACAGGTGCGGCAGAAAGCCGGCGCCCTCGACGAAGGCGCCGACCCGGGACAGTACGGGCGCGCCGGGCCGGATCGCGTGGCCGAAGACGCGGATCTCGCCGTCGTCCGGCCGGATCAGCCCCATCAGCATGCGCAGGGTGGTGGTCTTGCCGGCGCCGTTGGGTCCGAGCAGGCCGAGCACCTGGCCCTGTTCGACGCGGAAGGCCAGGTCGCGGACGGCATACCGGTCGGCGGAGCTGGCGTAGCGCTTGCTCAGGCCGGTGATCTGGAGCGGGACGGTGGCCAGGGCCGGGTCGGGGGCGGGGGCGGCGGTGCGGCGGCGGGCGGTCAGCAGCAGGGCGAGCGCGATCAGCGCGCCCGCGGCGGGCAGCCACCACACCCAGGCGGGCAGCGGGGCCGCCGCCGTGGTCACACCGGGCGCGGTGGGCACCTCCAGGTCGCCCTTGAGGGCGGCCGTGTACGTCGCCGGGGCGGCCGGGGAGGCGTAGGCGAGGTCGGTGGCGGCCAGCACCAGGCGCAGCCGGTGGCCCTTCTGCACGGCGTGGTCGATCGCCGGGAGGGTCAGCGTGACGTCCTTGCCGGCCCGGGCGCCCTCGACGCGCACCGGGTCGACCAGCTGGGCGGGCAGCACCGGCCGGGCGTCGCCCGGTCCGACGTCGTACACCTTGGCGAACAGCACCGCGTCGTCGCTGCTGGAGGTCACGTGGACGGTCGCCGTGGGCGATCCGGTGATCCGCAGTTCGCGGTCCAGGGGCGCGGACTCGAAGCTCGCGTACTGGCCGGGGAAGTCCAGGGAGACGCCGAGGCCGAGCGCGGAGAGCCGGCCCAGGCCGCTGCCTGCGGCGCCGAGGCCGGGCAGGGCGGAGACGGCGGGCGGAGTGGCGCCCGCGGGGTTCTGGAAGTGCTGTTCGCGGCCGGTCAGGGCGAGGGGGTGCCGGCCGCTCTCCAGCCCGGGGTACGCGCCGCCGCTCGCGCCGCGCAGCAGGGCCGTGCCGTCGGTGGAGTCGACGCCGCCGGTGCGGGTGACGCGGAAGGCCGGGCCGGTGGCGGCGTCCCGGTCGCCCTTGAGGTACCGGTCGAACCAGTTCTCCACCCGGGCCTGGACGCGGCCGTTCTCCAGGTCGCCGCCGTCGTGGCCGCCCGCGATCCAGTCCACGTCGACCGGTGCGCCGTTGGCCTTGATCGCCTGCTGGGCCGCGTCGGCCTGGCCGAGCGGGAAGAGCGAGTCGGTCTGGCCCTGGAGCAGCAGGGTCGGCACCTTGATCCGGGCGGCGACGGCGGACGGCGAGCGGGCCTCCAGGAGCCGGCGCGCCTGGTCGTCCGGCTTCCCGGACTCGGCGACCCGCTGGTACATCCGGCACAGCTCGGGCTCGAACTTCACGCAGCCGCCGCCGGTGCCGAAGAAGACGCCCGCCCACAGCTTCTTGAAGACGCCGTTCGGGAAGAGGGCGTCGGCGAGGTTCCAGTAGGTGAGCCCGGGGGCGATGGCGTCCACCCGGTGGTCGTACCCGGCGGCGAGCAGGGAGACGGCGCCGCCGTAGGAGGCGCCGGTCACGCCCACCCGCGGGTCGCCGGGGCCGTCCAGCTCGACCTGGGGCTGCCGCGCCAGCCAGTCGATCAGCCGGGAGACGTCGGCGACCTCGTGGGCGGGGTCGTTCAGGCCGACCTTCCCCGTGGACCGGCCGAAGCCGCGCGCCGACCACGTCAGCACCGCGTATCCGTGCCGGGCGAGGTCCTCGGCCTGCTGCCGTACGTCGTCCTTGCTGCCGCCGAAGCCGTGCGCGAGCAGGACGGCGGGGTGGCGGCCGGAGCCGGCCGGGGTGAAGTACGAGGTGTCGATGCGCGCCCCGTCGCCCGTGCTCATGACCCGGTCGGCGCGGTGCGCCGGGGGCGGGCCGCCGGCGGCGACGGCCGTCCAGGTGCCGGCTCCGGCGAGCACGGCGACGGCGGCCCCGGCGGCCAGCAGCCGCCGGGGCCGCCGCGGCAGCTCCCGGAATCCGGGCGGTCGAAGATCCATGCGTCCACGGTACGGGCCGCCGGCCGCGGCGGGAGCAGCCCGGGGAGCGAGCCCCGGGCCCTCCCCGGGGAGTACGGCGTCCCGGGGCCGTACCGCGGCCGTGGTAGGCGCGCCCGGCTCAGGCCTTGCGCGGGGCCGGGATGTCCTGGGTGGCGGGCTGCGCGTCCTCGGGGAGGGTGACCAGCCAGCGGGTGTCGCGGCGCGGGCGGAGGTAGAAGGCCCAGTAGAGGGTGGCGACGGCGACGATGCCGCCGGTCCACAGCAGGTAGCCGACCTCCTGCTGGGTGAGGATGTAGGCGAGGACCACGATCAGCAGTACGGGCACGGCCGGCCACAGCGGCATGCGCCAGGCGGCGGTGTGCCGGTGGGAGCCGCGGCGGGCCAGCAGGGCGGCGACCGCGACGAGCAGGTACATGCCGGTCACGGCGACGCCGGTGACGCCGTAGAGCGTGTCCAGGTTGACGAAGCACAGCACCGCGCCGGGCACGCCGACCGCGAGGGTGGCGACCCAGGGGGAGCCGAAGCGGCCCAGCTTGGCGAAGACGTCATTGACGGGGCCGGGCCACGCCTTGTCGCGGGCGGAGGCGAACAGCACCCGGGAGTTCTGGATGACCATGACGATGCCGGCGTTGATGATGGCCAGGGCCACGCAGAGGCTGACGAAGGTGCCGACCGCCGAGTTGGACCAGGCGGTGACCATCGCGCTCAGGTTTCCGGTGGTCAGTTCCTTGACGTCGGAGGCGCCCATGGTGATGGCGACGACCGGCACCAGGATGACCACGGAGGAGATGGCGAGGGTGGCGAGCACCGTGCGGGCGACGTTGCGGCGCGGGTTCTCCAGCTCCTCGGAGAGGTAGACGGCGGTGGAGAAGCCCTGGGTGGCGAAGAGGGCGATGGCGAGCCCGGAGATGACCAGCATGGCCGTCACCGGGTCGGTGTGCCCGCCCGAGCCGGCCACCTGCAGGGAGACCAGGCTGCCGACGCCGCGGTGGCTGTGGGTGAAGCCCAGCAGGGCCACCACGCCGGCCGCGATGACCTCCAGGACCAGGAAGATGCCGGTGATCCAGGCGTTGGCCCGCAGGTCGAGCAGGCCGGCCAGGGTGGCGAGCAGCATCACGCCGGCGCCGGTCATGGCCGGGTCGAGGTGCACGATCGGCGCGAGGTAGTCGGCCGTGCCCATGGCGATCACCGGCGGCACGATCATGACGACCAGCAGGGAGAGCACGAAGACCAGCCAGCCCGCCAGCCGTCCGGCCATCGTGGAGACCATGGCGTACTCGCCGCCCGCGCTGGGGATGAGGGTGCCCAGCTCGGAGTAGCAGAACGCCACGGCGATACAGAGCAGGGAGCCGATGGCGATGGTCAGCGCGGTGGCGGTGCCGAGCGTGCCGAACAGGTCGGGCACGACCACGAAGAGCGTGGAGGCGGGGGTCACGCACGAGAGGGTGAGGAGAGTGCCGCCGACGACCCCGATGGAGCGCTTGAGCTGCCTGGGGTTGTCCGTCGTCCCTGCGGGGCTGCCCGCCGCCTGGGCGACGGCGTTCTCGACAGGGCGGAGCGTGTCGGTCATACGGCGGTTCCGATCGACTCGTGCAACAGGTGAGGGGGCTCGGGAGCGCTATCGCCTCCGGCGGCTTCGCTCGTACGGTCTCGGTCTCTCTTCCGCTCCCGGCGCGAGCATCGAACCCCGACGAAAACCGTCACGTCAATGGCTGTTCACCTTCGGAATCCGCACTTGGGACCGCCCGTGTCACGGCTAGATTTCGCAGGCCACAATGGCATAACGAGGCATTCATCAAGCTTCAACAAAGTGTGACCTTGGTTTCCAAGGCGATGGAGTCGATAAGCCTCCGTCACCCGTTTCATCCCTCGTGCACGCAAATCGCAGGGCGCCGCGCAAAAAAAGTCGCGGCCGTCCGGTATCCGGACGGCCGCGAGGGAGCGTGGTGTGACGCTCAGTGGTTGCGCGGGAACCCGAGGTCGACACCGGCGGGGGCCTCGGAGGGGTCGGGCCAGCGGGTGGTGACGACCTTGCCGCGGGTGTAGAAGTGCGTGCCGTCGTTGCCGTAGATGTGGTGGTCGCCGAAGAGCGAGTCCTTCCAGCCGCCGAAGGAGTGGTAGCCCACCGGCACCGGGATCGGCACGTTCACGCCGACCATGCCGGCCTCGATCTCCAGCTGGAAGCGGCGGGCCGCGCCGCCGTCGCGGGTGAAGATCGCGGTGCCGTTGCCGAACGGGGAGGCGTTGATCAGCGACACGCCGTCCTCGTAGGTGTCCACGCGCAGCACGCACAGCACGGGGCCGAAGATCTCGTCCTGGTACGCCCTGGCCGTGGTCGGCACCCGGTCCAGCAGCGACAGCCCGATCCAGTGGCCGTCCTCGCGGCCCTCCACGGTGTGGCCGGTGCCGTCCAGGACGACCTCGCAGCCCTCGTCGGCGGCGCCCGTCACATAGGAGGCGACCTTGTCGCGGTGGGCGGCGGTGATCAGCGGGCCCATCTCGGAGGACGGGTCGTCGCCCGGGCCGATCTTGATCTTCTCGGCGCGCTCGCGGATCTTGTCCACCAGCTCGTCGGCGATCGAGCCGACCGCGACCACGGCGGAGATGGCCATGCAGCGCTCGCCGGCCGAGCCGTAGGCGGCCGAGACCGCCGCGTCCGCCGCCGCGTCCAGGTCGGCGTCCGGCAGCACCAGCATGTGGTTCTTGGCGCCGCCCAGCGCCTGGACGCGCTTGCCGTTCGCGGCGGCCGTGGTGTGGATGTACCGGGCGATCGGGGTGGAGCCGACGAAGGAGACGGCCTTGACGTCCGGGTGCTCCAGGAGGCGGTCGACGGCCGTCTTGTCACCGTGCACGACGTTGAAGACACCGTCGGGCAGCCCGGCCTCCGACAGCAGCTCGGCGATCCGCATCGAGGCGGACGGGTCCTTCTCGCTCGGCTTGAGCACGAAGGTGTTGCCGCAGGCGATGGCGATCGGGAACATCCACATCGGGACCATCGCCGGGAAGTTGAACGGCGTGATGCCCGCGACCACGCCCAGCGGCTGCCGGATCGAGGCCACGTCCACCCGGGTGGCGACCTGCGTGGACAGCTCGCCCTTGAGCTGGACGTTGATGCCGCACGCCAGGTCGACGATCTCCAGGCCGCGCGCGACCTCGCCGAGCGCGTCGGAGTGCACCTTGCCGTGCTCGGCGGTGATCAGCGCGGCGATCTCGTCGCGGTGGGCGTCCAGCAGCGCGCGGAAGCGGAACAGGATCTCGGTGCGGCGGGCCAGCGAGGACTGCCCCCAGGCCAGGTAGGCGTCCTGGGCGGCGGCGACCGCCGCGTCCACCTCGGCCACCGAGGCGAACGCCACCTTCGTGGTGACCGCGCCGGTCGCCGGGTCCGTGACCGGCCCGTACGTCCCCGAGGCGCCTTCGGCGGTCTTGCCGCCGATCCAGTGGTCGACGATCTTCGTCATG
This sequence comes from Streptomyces sp. NPDC047017, assembly GCF_040644175.1. Taxonomy (NCBI): domain Bacteria; kingdom Bacillati; phylum Actinomycetota; class Actinomycetes; order Kitasatosporales; family Streptomycetaceae; genus Streptomyces; species Streptomyces sp. NPDC047017. The sequence continues at coordinate 110,115 of NZ_JBEYVW010000010.1, forward strand.
CCGGGTTACTCCTTCGCGGGGGGCGGCGTCGGGTCGAGACGTGCCGTTCGGGGTGCTCGCCGCGGTACCGGGACCGCCGGCGATCGGGTCGCGGTCGCGGCCACTGCTCCATCTTCACCGGGCGCGTGCCCCCGGCGCGCCCGACACTGTGTCTGCGGTTGCGGGCGTCGCGTAGACACATGTGGGAGTGTCCGCCGCCGGGCCGGGGCCGGGGACGGACGCCGGTGGCGGGCCGGGCGGTGGGCGAAGCCGCGGGAGGGGCGGCGGGCCGGACGGCGGGCGGGGACCTCCGGCGCGGGGCCGTAGCGGGCGGGGAGTCGACGCTCGCACTTCGCTCCTGCCAGGGCGAAGCGGCCTCCCGCGCCGGAGGCGATCGGTGACCGGGCGGCGCGCTGTGCCCGGGTGCCGGGACCCAACACGCGCTCACCGCCCGGGGTTTGGGAATCGTCCCGCACGGCGTGGCCGGCTGTCCGCACCGTACAACCGAAGTCCGTCCTCCGGGTGGTTCCGCCGCCGCCGGGGTCCTCGGACGTGTGTCCGCCGGCCGTCCTCACCGCACCGCTCCGGCGGCGAGCGTCGCCTCCACCTCGGCCTCGGTGGGCATCGCGGAGGAGCACTCCAGGCGGGAGGCGACGATGGCGCCGGCGGCGTTGGCGTGCCGCATGACGCGCTCCAGGTCCCAGCCGGCGAGCAGTCCGTGGCACAGCGAGCCGCCGAAGGCGTCCCCGGCGCCCAGGCCGTTGAGGACCTCGACCGGCAGCGGGGGCACCTCGGCCGTCTCGCCGGTGTCCCGGACGGCGAGGACGCCCTCGGGGCCCTGCTTCACCACCGCCAGTTCCACCCCGGCCGCCAGCAGCGCGCGGGCGGCGGCGTGCGGCTCGCGCAGGCCGGTGGCGACCTCCACCTCGTCCAGGTTGCCGACCGCGACGGTGGCGTGGCGCAGGGCCTCGGCGTACCGGGGGCGGGCGGCGGCCGTGTCCGGCCAGAACATGGGGCGCCAGTCGAGGTCGAGGACGGTGGGGCCGGACTTCGCCCGGTGCGCGAGCGCGGTGAGCGTCGCCGTGCGGCTGGGCTCCTCGCTCAGCCCGGTGCCGGTGACCCAGAAGACGCGCGCGCCGCGGACCGCGTCGAGGTCGAGGTCGCCGGGCTCGATCTCCAGGTCGGGGGCCTTGGGCCGGCGGTAGAAGTAGAGCGGGAAGTCGTCCGGTGGGAAGATCTCGCAGAAGGTGACCGGCGTGGGCAGCCCGGGCACCGGGGTGACCCAGCGGTCGTCCACGCCGAAGCCGCGCAGCGCCTCGTGCAGATAGGCGCCGAAGGGGTCGTCGCCGGTCCGGGTGATCACCGCGCTGCGGCGGCCGAGGCGGGCCGCGGCGACCGCGACGTTGGCGGCCGAGCCGCCGAGGAACTTCCCGAAGGTGCTCACCCGGGCCAGCGGCACGCCGGTCTGGAGCGGATAGAGGTCCACCCCGATCCGCCCCATGGTGATCACGTCGTGCGCCATCGGCTCCCCTTCGCCTCGACTCCCCCGGTTCTAGTGCCGGACGGAAGGCATGTCAATGCTTTGTCCGGACATATGGACGGGAAGGACTACGCATCCGCGGGAGTGCGCCGGCGGCGAAGGGCGGCTCCCCTCCGGCCGCTTTTCCTCCTTCCACCCGCCCCCCGGGCCGTAGCACCATGAGAAAAGGGGGAGGGGGCATGGCCGCAGCGGTGCGCGTCCTGGCGGGGCACGGCCCGGGCGGGTCCTGGGAACTGGCCCTCGCCCGGCCCGGTCCGCGGCTGCGGCCCGCGGTGCTCGGCTACCGCGGTGTCCGGCTCGCGGCGAACCGGCCGCGGCGCCGCCTGGAGGCCCCGATCGGCGCGGCGGCCCTGCTGCTCGGCTTCGCCGAACCGGTGCGCGTCCTGGGCCGCGGGCGGCCGCCGGTGACGCTGGTGTCGGTGTGCAGCGGACTGAACACCGCCCCGGTCATCGGGGAGCACGCCGGCCGGCTCTCCGGCATCGAGGTGCTGCTCATGCCCTGGGCGGCGTTCACCCTGTTCGGCACGGCGCAGTACGAACTGGCCGACCGCTGCCTGGACCCCGACGCCCTGCCGCACGCGCTCCCCCGCGTGCCGGGCGGCCGGCGGCCGGGCCGGCCCTGGCACTCGGTGGGCGAACTCTCCGCGGCGCTGGCCGCGCTGCCCACCTGGACGGACCGGTTCACCCTGCTGGACGACGTGCTCACCCGCTGGTACGCGGCCGGGCCGCCGAGTTCACAGCGGGTCGTGCGCGCCTGGTCGGAGCTGGTGCGCACGCGCGGCGCGATCCCGGTGCCGCGGCTCGCCGCCGAGGTGGGGTGGAGCGTACGGCAGCTGGAGAACCGCTTCCGGGAGCAGATCGGGCTCGGCCCCAAGGCCGCGGCGCGGGTGCTGCGGATGCAGCGGGCCCGGCGGCTGCTCGCGGCCGGGCACAGCGCCGCGGAGACGGCCGCGGCCTGCGGCTTCTACGACCAGGCGCACCTGAGCGGGGAGTTCAAGGCGATGACCGGGTGCACGCCGGCGCGGTTCACCGCGGCGCGCGGCGCCCCGCCGGCCTCGGCCCCCGGCGTCCCGGTGGCCGACCGGCTGCCGGGCGAGGCGACCAGCCTGATCCTGGAACCCCGGGCACAACCGGAACCGGCCGGCGCACCGGGCTGACGCCGTCAGTCGCCTCTGCGGCCGCGGTTGCCGGGCCGGGCGGCGGCCCAGGCGCGCACGGTGTCGGCGTACCAGTAGGGCCGGCCGCCCTCCACCCGGTCGGGCGCCGGCAGCAGGCCGTGCTTGCGGTAGGAGCGCACGGTGTCCGGCTGCACCCGGATGTGCGCGGCGATCTCCTTGTACGACCAGAGTTCTCGGTCGGTCATGTCGTGCACCTTCCCGCGCGCGCCACGGCGGCGGCCCGGGAAGGCCGTCGGGGGGCCGGGCGCGGCGCCGGTGATCAGCAAGCCTGTGCCGCGTGAACGAGCCGGCGGCGGCAGCGGCAAGGCCCTGTCGTCGGGGCGTGACGCGCGGGTCACGGAACCGGGACATGTGTGACGCGGAGGTTGCTTCTGTGACACACCCGCGGTGAAGGGAATCGCCCGGGTCGCGGCCGCGTCCCGCGTCGCCCCGTCCAGGAATACCCCCGAGGGGTATAGTGTTGGCTGTAACGAGTCGCTGTGGGACTCGCCTGCCCCACACATCACGGCACCACGACATCACGACATCACGACATCACGACGAGGAGAGCGACATGACCGCACAGACCGGGACGTCGGACGCCGTCACCACCGTCTACCAGGTGAGCGGGATGAGCTGCGGACACTGCGAGGGCTCCGTCTCCGCCGAGCTGTCCGAGCTGCCCGGTGTCAGCTCGGTGAAGGCCGTCGCCTCCACCGGCGAGGTCACCGTGGTCTCCGCCGCCCCGCTGGAGGAGGCCGCCGTGCGCGCCGCCGTGGACGAGGCGGGCTTCGAACTCGTCGGCCGCGCCTGAACGCTCGCGGCACCACCCGCGTATCTCTCGACACCGGGCCGTATCGACCAGCTGATACCGGCTCCGTACGGCCCGGTCCGCTCCCTGGAGTACGGACATGACCAGCACCACCACCAGCAGCAGCACAGCGGCCGTCCCGCAGACCGCCGGGACGGCCGAGGCCGAACTGCTCGTCGGCGGGATGACCTGCGCCTCCTGCGCGGCCCGCGTGGAACGCAAGCTCAACCGGATGGACGGCGTCACCGCCACGGTGAACTTCGCCACCGGAAAGGCCAAGGTCACCTACCCGCACGGGGTAACCGTCTCCGAGCTGATCGCCACCGTGGTGAAGACCGGGTACACCGCCGAGGAACCGCCCCCGCCGGAGCCGGCGCCCGCCGCCCCCCAGGACGCGCCGGGCGAGCCCGCCGCCGACCCGGAGCTGACCGCCCTGCGCGGACGCCTGGCCGTCTCCGCGCTGCTCGCCGTCCCGGTCGTGCTGCTCTCGATGGTCCCGGCCCTCCAGTTCGACAACTGGCAGTGGCTGGCGCTGACCCTGGCCGCGCCGGTCGTCGTCTGGGGCGGCCTGCCCTTCCACCGGGCGGCCCTCACCAACGCCCGGCACGGCGCGGCGACCATGGACACGCTGGTCTCGGTCGGCACGCTCGCCGCCTTCGGCTGGTCGCTGTGGGCGCTGTTCCTCGGGGACGCGGGCATGCCCGGCATGCACGACACGTTCCGGCTCACCGTCTCCCGGACGGACGCCGCCTCCACGATCTACCTGGAGGTCGCCTCCGGGGTGGTCGCGTTCATCCTGCTCGGCCGCTATCTGGAGGCCCGCTCCAAGCGGCGGGCGGGCGCCGCGCTGCGGGCGCTGCTGGAGCTGGGCGCCAGGGACGTGTCCGTGCTGCGGGACGGCCGCGAGGTCCGGGTGCCGGTGTCCGCGCTGGCCGTGGGCGACCGGTTCGTGGTCCGGCCCGGCGAGAAGGTCGCCACCGACGGCACGGTCGTCGAGGGCGCCTCGGCGGTGGACGCCTCGATGCTGACCGGCGAGTCCGTGCCGGCCGACGTGGCCGTGGGCGACGCCGTCACCGGGGCCACCGTCAACGCGGGCGGCCGGCTGGTGGTCGAGGCCACCCGGGTCGGCGCCGACACCCAGCTCGCCCGGATGGCCCGGCTGGTCGAGGACGCGCAGAACGGCAAGGCCCGGGTGCAGCGGCTGGCCGACCGGGTCTCGGCGGTCTTCGTGCCGGTCGTGCTGGTGATCGCCGTCGCCACCCTGCCGGCCTGGCTGTTCGCCACCGGGGACGTCACCGCCTCGTTCACGGCGGCCGTGGCGGTGCTGATCATCGCCTGCCCGTGCGCGCTGGGCCTGGCCACGCCGACCGCGCTGATGGTCGGCACCGGCCGGGGCGCCCAGCTCGGCATCCTGATCAAGGGCCCCGAGGTGCTGGAGTCCACCCGCCGGGTCGACACGGTCGTCCTGGACAAGACCGGCACGGTCACCACCGGCCGGATGACCCTCCAGGAGGTGTACGCCGCCGAGGGCACCGACGAGGAGGAGCTGCTGCGGCTGGCGGGCGCCCTGGAGCACGCCTCCGAGCACCCGCTCGCCCGCGCGGTCGCGGCCGGCGCCGAGCAGCGCGTCGGCGCGCTGCCGCCGGCCGAGCACTTCGAGAACGTGCCCGGACGGGGCGTACGCGGGCGCGTGGCGGGTCATGAGGTCGCCGTGGGGCGCCTGTTCGCCGAGCTGCCCGCCGGGGTGGCACGCGCCCGCCAGGAGGCCGAGGCGGCCGGGCGCACGGCCGTCGTGGTCGGCTGGGACGGAGTGGCGCGCGGTGTCGTCGCGGTGGCGGATGCGGTCAAGGAGACCAGCGCCGACGCCGTACGGCAGCTGCGTGCCCTGGGCCTGCGGCCGGTGCTGCTGACCGGGGACAACCGGACGGTGGCCGAGTCGGTGGCCCGCGCGGTCGGCATCGAGGCCGCCGACGTGATCGCCGAGGTGCTGCCCGAGGACAAGGTGGCGGCCGTCCGGCGCCTCCAGGGCGAGGGGCGGACCGTGGCCATGGTCGGCGACGGCGTCAACGACGCCGCCGCCCTCGCCACCGCCGATCTGGGCCTGGCGATGGGCACGGGCACCGACGCCGCCATCGAGGCCGGCGATCTGACGCTGGTGCGCGGGGACCTGCGGGTGGCGGCGGACGCCATCCGGCTGTCCCGGCGGACCCTGGCCACCATCAAGGGCAATCTCGTGTGGGCCTTCGGCTACAACGTGGCCGCGCTGCCGCTGGCCGCCGCCGGACTGCTCAACCCGATGATCGCGGGCGCGGCGATGGCCTTCTCCTCGGTCTTCGTGGTCACCAACAGCCTGCGGCTGCGCACGTTCCGCTGAGATCGAAGTTCGCCGAGATCGAAGTAAGAGTCCCTCTAGAGTCCGGCGCGCGGCTCACATAAGCTCTTCACAAGCCTCGCGCATCTTCCTTACGCTTGGGGCTCGATCGCCATATCAGGCTCTTGCGCGCCTAATGGGACATATGCAAGAGACGCAGCTCACAGTGATGTGAACGTAACCATCGAAGGGGTTCGAAGGTCTAAGTTTGGCGATGTCAGAAAGCGTCTTGGGGGGCGCGGACTGACATCTGGGGACGTCTTGGGGGACGTCTTCAGAGATGCGTTGCCGGGGCACGTACGTACACCGGGAAGCTTTGAGCGGCCCTCCCGGGCGTGCGTTGTCCCGGCAGATCGCACCCGCGTACTCGCGTACGCACGGCAGTGACGGCAGTACAGCGGTTCAGGCGCTGGTTCTCACAGACGCCCGGCCGGATCCCGTGGGGGGAATCCGATACCGGGACATGGGAAGGCGCCCTGGCCGCCGGCCCGTGGGGGGACCGGCGCACCGGGGCGCCTTCCGCTTTTGCCTCTGGCCCGGCTGCCTCTGGCCCGGCGCTTCGGCTCAGCGCCTTCGGCTCAGCGCTCTTCGACCGGGACGAAGTCGCGCTCGACGATGCCCGTGTAGATCTGGCGCGGGCGGCCGATGCGGGAACCCGGCTCCTTGATCATTTCCTGCCACTGGGCGATCCAGCCCGGCAGCCGGCCCAGCGCGAACAGGACCGTGAACATCTCGGTCGGGAAGCCCATGGCCCGGTAGATCAGGCCCGTGTAGAAGTCGACGTTCGGGTAGAGCTTGCGCTCGACGAAGTAGTCGTCGGAGAGCGCGTGCTCCTCCAGCTTGAGGGCGATGTCGAGCAGCTCGTCCGACTTGCCGAGGGCCGAGAGCACGTCGTGCGCGGCGGCCTTGATGATCTGGGCGCGCGGGTCGAAGTTCTTGTAGACCCGGTGGCCGAAGCCCATCAGGCGGACGCCGTCCTCCTTGTTCTTCACCTTGCGGATGAAGGTGTCGACGTCGGAGCCCGAGTCGCGGATGCCCTCCAGCATCTCCAGCACCGACTGGTTGGCGCCGCCGTGCAGCGGGCCCCACAGCGCGTTGATGCCGGCCGAGATGGACGCGAACATGTTGGCCTGCGAGGAGCCGACCAGGCGGACCGTGGAGGTCGAGCAGTTCTGCTCGTGGTCGGCGTGCAGGATCAGCAGCTTGTCCAGCGCGGAGACGACGACCGGGTCCAGGTCGTACTCGTCGGCGGGGACCGAGAAGGTCATCCGCAGGAAGTTCTCGACGTAGGAGAGGTCGTTGCGCGGGTAGACGAACGGGTGGCCGATCGACTTCTTGTACGCGTACGCGGCGATCGTCGGGAGCTTGGCGAGGAGGCGGACCGTGGACAGGTCGCGCTGCTTCTCGTCGAAGGGGTTGTGGCTGTCCTGGTAGAAGGTGGACAGCGCCGAGACGACGGAGGACAGCATCGCCATCGGGTGGGCGTCGCGCGGGAAGCCCCGGTAGAAGTTCTTGACGTCCTCGTGCAGCAGGGTGTGCCGGGTGATCTCGCCCTTGAACGACGACAGCTCGTCCACGGTCGGCAGCTCACCGTTGATCAGCAGGTAGGCCACCTCCAGGAAGGTGGAGCGCTCGGCCAGCTGCTCGATGGGGTAGCCGCGGTACCGGAGAATGCCCTGCTCGCCGTCGAGGTAGGTGACGGCGGATTTGTAGGCGGCCGTGTTGCCGTAGCCGCTGTCCAGAGTCACCAGACCGGTCTGGGTGCGGAGCTTCCCGATGTCGAAGCCCTTGTCGCCGACGGTGCTGTCGACCACCGGGTAGGTGTACTCGCTGCCGTCGTACCGCAGTACTACAGAGTTGTCGCTCACGTCTTCCCTCACCGACGTAGTGCCTCATCTTCGAGGTGCCCTGACTGTCTCTACCATCCCCCATTTGGCTCAGGAGAGTGCACTCGGGGTCGACCATTGGGCCTATCGGCGGCACTCAGTGCCGCCAACCTGCTCATCCTGCCCCCTTCGTCCGGCGACGGGAAGTGCTCTGTGACCTTTGCGACTCGTTTGATCGATCATTTTTCGTGATGCCGGGCCGGGACCGGAGGTTCGTGCGTGTTCGGTGCCCTTCGGAGACCTTTGTACGCCTTCAGGTGCCTTGGAGCCGGAAATCCAGCGCCGTGCAGCGGCGGCCCGCCGACACGGTCCGCACCGCCTGGCCGAGCGCCTTGCGCGAACCGACCAGCACGACCAGCTTCTTCGCCCGGGTCACCGCCGTGTAGAGCAGGTTGCGCTGGAGCATCATCCACGCGCCGGTGGTGACCGGGACGACCACGGCCGGGTACTCGCTGCCCTGGGAGCGGTGGATGGTCACGGCGTAGGCGTGCGCCAGCTCGTCCAGTTCGTCGAAGTCGTAGGGCACCTCCTCGTCCTCGTCCGTGAGCACCGTCAGGCGCTGGTCGACCTCGTCGAGCGCGGTGACCACGCCCACGGTGCCGTTGAAGACGCCGTTGGCCCCCTTGTCGTAATTGTTGCGGATCTGGGTGACCTTGTCGCCGACCCGGAACACCCGGCCGCCGAACCGCTTCTCCGCCAGGTCCGGGCGGCCCGGGGTGATGGCCTGCTGGAGCAGCCCGTTCAGCGCGCCCGCGCCCGCCGGGCCGCGGTGCATGGGCGCCAGTACCTGCACGTCCCGGCGCGCGTCCAGGCCGAACCGGGCCGGGATCCGCCGGGCCGCCACGTCCACGGTGAGCCGGCCCGCCGCCTCCGTGTCGTCCTCGACGAACAGGAAGAAGTCCTTCAGGCCGTCGGTGAGCGGATGCTGCCCGGCGTTGATGCGGTGCGCGTTGGTCACCACGCCCGACTGCTGGGCCTGCCGGAAGACACGGGTGAGCCGGACGGCCGGTACCGGACTGCCGTCGGCGAGCAGGTCGCGCAGCACCTCGCCGGCGCCGACGCTGGGCAGCTGGTCCACGTCCCCGACGAAGAGCAGGTGCGCGCCCGGCGGCACGGCCTTGACCAGCTTGTTGGCGAGCAGCAGGTCCAGCATGGACGCCTCGTCGACGACCACGAGGTCGGCGTCGAGCGGGCGGTCCCGGTCGTAGGCCGCGTCGCCGCCTGGTCTCAGTTCGAGCAGGCGGTGGACGGTGGACGCCTCGGCGCCGGTCAGCTCGGACAGCCGCTTGGCGGCCCGTCCGGTGGGCGCGGCCAGCACCACCTTGGCCTTCCGGGCGCGGGCCAGCTCCACGATCGAGCGCACCGTGAACGACTTGCCGCAGCCCGGCCCGCCGGTCAGCACGGCCACCTTCTCGGTCAGCGCCAGCCGCACGGCGGCCTCCTGCTCGGGGGCCAGCTCGGTCCCCGTACGGCCCTTGAGCCAGCCGAGCGCCTTGTCCCAGGCCACGTCCTGGAAGTACGGCATGCGGTCCTGGCCGGTCCGCAGCAGACGCAGCAGCTGGGCGGAGAGGGAGAGTTCGGCGCGGTGGAAGGGGACGAGGTAGACCGCGGTGACGGGCTCGGAGCCGCCGCCCTCGGCCGCCGGCACCTTCTCCCTGACGACCCCCGGGTCCTCCCCCTCCTCCGGGGTCCCGGACAGCTCGGCCAGGCACTCGATGACCAGCCCGGTGTCCACCTGGAGCAGCTTCACCGCGTCCGCGATCAGCCGCTCCTCCGGCAGGTAGCAGTGCCCCTGGTCGGCGGACTGGGACAGGGCGTACTGGAGGCCCGCCTTGACCCGCTCCGGGCTGTCGTGCGGGATGCCGACGGACTGCGCGATCCGGTCGGCGGTCAGGAAGCCGATGCCCCAGACGTCGGCGGCCAGCCGGTAGGGCTGGTTCTTCACCACGGAGATCGAGGCGTCGCCGTACTTCTTGTAGATGCGCACGGCGATGGAGGTGGACACCTCGACGGTCTGCAGGAAGAGCATGACCTCCTTGATCGCCTTCTGCTCCTCCCAGGCGTCGGCGATCTTCCTGGTCCGCTTGGGGCCCAGGCCCGGGACCTCGATGAGCCGCTTGGGCTCCTCCTCGATGATCCGCAGGGTGTCGGTGCCGAAGTGCCGGGTGATCCGGTCCGCGAAGACCGGCCCGATCCCCTTGACCAGGCCCGAGCCGAGGTAGCGCCGGATGCCCTGGACGGTGGCCGGCAGCACGGTCGTGTAGTTCTCGACGTGGAACTGCTTGCCGTACTGCGGGTGGGAGCCCCAGCGGCCCTCCATCCGCAGCGACTCCCCCACCTGGGCGCCCAGCAGCGCGCCGACGACCGTGAGCAGGTCGCCGGCGCCTCTGCCGGTGTCGACACGGGCCACCGTGTAGCCGTTGTCCTCGTTGGCGTACGTGACGCGTTCCAGCACGCCTTCGAGGACGGCGAGCCGGCGCTCCCCGGCCGGGGCCCCCGCCTGTGCCTGTCGGTCCATGATCCGACGGTACCGGTGGGGTGTGACAGCGGGCACCTCCCCTGCGGGTGCCCGCCGTGGTGCCTGTGGTGGGTGCCCGTGGTGGGTGCCCGTGGTGGGTGCCCGTGGTGGGTGCCCGTCGGGCGGTGTCAGGACTGGCAGTTGGTGAAGGTGCCGCTGGTCTGCACGCTGTAGATGCTGGCGCCGCCCGTGGGGTCGTTCTTCAGCGGGACGGTGAGGGTGTCGTCGGCCGTCCACGCGAAGCCGTTCTTGTCGAACGTCCACGTGCCGGTCACCTTCGTGGCCAGCTCCGACAGGGCGACCCAGCCGTACTGGCCCGGCGGGATCGTCGCGGACACCGAGTTGCCGAGGTCCTCGGTGAGGCTCAGGCTCACGTTGCCCGAGACGGTGCTCGCCACCGACGTGGCGATCGGGGACGCGCCGCCGGTGCCCAGGGACGCCGACAGCTGCCAGCCCAGCGAGCTGGACCAGCCGGTCTGCCGGCTGATGCTGAACGTGTAACCGGCCGGGCTCTGCGAGCCGTTGTACCAGACCGGGGAGACGCACTGCTTGGGCAGCGGGGCGGCCGGTGTCTGGCTCCGGGTGCTCCAGGAGCAGGTCGAGGTGTCCTTGGTGCACCGCGCGGCCGCGTAGTCGACCGCGAGGGCGAACGCGTCCTTCGCCGCGGTGCCCGTCCCCGACAGGGTCCAGCGCTGCGCGTTGGTGCCGTTGCAGGAGTAGTTGTCCGTCCAGGCGTCGTCGTAGTTGCCCGCGTACCAGACGTCCAGGCAGGAGTTGTCGCGCTTCTGCCGGATCATGAAGGTGTCCGCCCGGCCCGTGACGGGCTGGAAGTACCACTGCTCGCTCGCCCGGCCGTCGCAGGACTGCTGGCGCAGCGGCGTACCCGCGTCCACGCACTTGCCGGTGTCGGAGTTGACGATGCTGAACGAGCTGTCCGCGGGGTCGGGGCTGAGGCGCCACTTCTGGTGGTAGCCCGGCGAGCCGTTGGTGACGACGAAGACGCCGTCGCCGGTGTTGCCGTTCTGCGCGTCGAGGTTGCGGCCGTTGTTGACGTTGGTGATCGTGACGCCGTTCAGGCCCGTCGGGGGCGTCACCGCCGCCGTCCTGGCCGCCGCCGGGGAGGGCAGGGCCGACGCGCCGAGCGACAGGACGGCGACGCCGAGGAGCGCGGCGAGCCGTGCGGCGAGGCGTGCGCCGGGGCGGTGTCGTGTGCTGGTGGGCATGGTCCCTCGTATCCCAGGGTTGGGCATGACTCCTCGTTTCCCAGGGTGGTGAGCGCGGCGCCGGCCCGGCCGGACCGGGGCACTCCAAGATCTCCGACCGCCTCACCTCGCGTATTGGCCCGTGGCGCACGGTTGTTGGCGTGGAACGCACTGTCGTCGGCCGCGCCGGTGCTTTTGACTCGACCGAGGCGGAGCTGGCCCCACCGCGGATCCGAGGATGGCGAGGACGGCGAGGACAGCGAGGACGGCGAGGACGGCAGTGAGAGCGACAGTGATCGACACCGCCGAGCTGGCGGAGCGGGAGCGGGCCGACGTCTGGGTGGAGACGATGGCGTTGGCCCAGGTGACCCAGCGGGTGCGCTTTCTCGACGGCACGGCGTTGCAGGGGCGCATCGAGGTGATGCCGCTGGGTACCGGGCAGATCTCCGTCCTCTCCCACACCGCCGTGGAGGCCCAGCGGACACCGCGGCTGGTGCGGCAGTCGGACCCGGAGATGTACCACGCCGCGCTCGTGACCTCCGGCGAGGTGGGCATCGAGCAGTTCCGGCAGAGCACGCTGCTCAGGTGCGGGGACGTCGGGTTCTTCGACAGCTCCCACTCGTTCGACACCTTCACCGGGCCGATCCCGACCCGGACCCTGATCCTCCAGTTCCCCAAGCGCCTGCTGAGCGGCGGTGAGCGGACGTTCAAGGAGCTGTGCGGGCGCTCGCTCCCGGCGACCGAGGGGATGGGGCGGGTCTTCGCGACCTTCCTGGCCGAGGTGGCCGGGCAGTACGACGCCTGTACGCCGCAGGACGCGGTGGTCCTCCAGGACACGGCGCTCGACCTGCTCGGCGCGCTGCTGCGCCACCATCTCGGCCGCGACGCGACCGCGCCGCCCGCCTCCGGCACCGAGGCGATGTACCTGCGCATCGTCGCCCACATCGGCGAGCACCTGCACGAGCCCGGCCTGTCACCGGAGGACATCGCCCGCGCGCACAGCATCTCCGTGCGCTATCTGCACCGCATCTTCCAGCGGCACGGCACCACACCGCGCGCCTTCGTCCGCGAGCAGCGCCTGGAACGCTGCCGCCGCGACCTCAGCGCTCCCGAGCTGCGGAACGTCCCCGTCCACACCATCGCGGCCCGCTGGGGCTACCCCCAGGCCGACACCTTCTCCCGGGCCTTCCGCGCGCATACGGGGATGTCACCGCGGGAGTGGCGGGCGGGCCATGCGGGGCCGCGCTGAGCGCGCTCGTACGGGCCGGGCAGACCGGGCCGGGCCGGGCGTGCTGATCCGAGCCGGAGTGTGCTGATCCGAGCCGATCCGTCGGCGGGGACCGGCTACCCGCCGGCGGGGACCGGCTACCGACCGGCGGGGACCGGCTGGCCGCCGACGAGGACCGGCTACCGACCGGCTGCCCGCCGACGAGGACCGGCTACCGGCCGGCGGGGACGCACTCGGGCAGCGTGCCCACCAGCCTGACGGCCAGCAGATCCGGTGCGCCGCCGTCCGTCTCCGCGATGAACAGCAGGTGGTCTCCGGGCCGGATGGCGCCGGGCTTGATGTCGCGGACGCCGTCGCGGTGGTAGCCGGACGGGGGCACCACCTCCGTGAGGCTGCCGCGCGGGCGGCCGGAGGAGCCGGTGGTGCGGCAGGAGGCCGAGGGCACCAGCACCTTCGCGGGGATGCCGGCCTTGTCGAGCGCGGCCTGGAGCCCGGGAACGCCCTTCGTGTCGAACAACTGCACGGAGACCAGGCCGCCGGGCTGGGACCGGACGGCGTAGTCGGCGTCGACGATGTACAGGCCGGTTCCCGGGGTGCTCCGGGAGGCGGGGCCGGTGCTCGCGGTGAGGGGCGTCGGCGCGGCCTTCTGCGTGCTGTGCGCCCCGGAGTCCAGGGGGAGGGCGACGGCCACGGCCGCGGCTGCCGCGGCGAGGCCCACGGTCAGGACCGTCCGGCGGCGCGGCGCGCGGGGCCGCAGCACGACCCGGTGACCGGCGGGGGTGGACAGGGAGGTCGCGTGGGCGTGCAGCTCGTCGGCGAGCTGCTCCTTGAAGTGCGCGGGCGTGTTCACTGGGCGGCCTCCAGAAGGGCGGAGCGGGTGGCGTCGTGGGCCTGGCCGGCGGTGCGCAGGGCCTTGCGGGCGCGGTGCAGTCGTACGCGGGCGGTGGCCGAACTGATGCCCAGCGCCTGTGCCGCCTCGCGGGCCGTGAGCCCGTCCAGGGCGACCAGATCGAGGACCGCGCGCAGCGGCTCGGAGAGCGCGGCGTGGGCGCAGGCGAGTCCGCGGGCGGCGCGGTCGGCGTCGATCCGTCTCTCGATGGCGCTGACGTCCTCCTCGTCCAGCAGCCGCCGCCCGCTGATCCTGACCATCAGGTGCCGTTCGCGTGCGGTGCCGCGGAAGTGGGTGTGGATGACGTTGCGAGAGATGCCGTAGAGCCAGGCGAGGGGAGCGCCGCGCCGGGCGTCGTAGGTGTGGGCGCCCTCCAGGGCGGCCACAAGATGTCCGCCGTCAGGTCGGCGGCCAGATGTGCGCTGTCGACGCGCCGGGGGACGAACCCGAGCACGATCTCGAAGTGCTGCTCGTAGAACGCGGCGAACCCCGCGGGGTCCCGCGCGGGTGGTGCGGTCGGACGCTCCGTCGGCACGGACGGCTCCTCAAGGGCGAGTCGAAGGGGTGGTGCGTGACACCCCGTACTAGTCCGCGATCCGCGAGAGCGTTACATCCGCCCTGCGCCGGTCCGCCGGCGCCGGTCTCGTGGCCGGGGCCAGGGCTCGGCGCGTGCCCCGCCGCCGCGGTGCCCGTCACCAGACGCCCAGCGTCACGCACCCGTGGTCCAGCCACTGCGCGAAGGAGACGGGCACGCCACCGCCCAGGCGCATCGGCAGGATCAGGTCGCAGGTGGCGCGGGCGTCGCACCACATCTCGCCGCGGTGCGCTCCGGTGACGACGAGCAGCGTCGCGAAGCCGCACCCGTTCTCCTGCACGAACACGGCACCGGACGTCTTGTGGTCCTGTAGCACCCCGTACTCGTCGTCCCACTTCCCCCACGCCGCCCGATAGGCACCCTCGTCCGCGAAGTCCCCGCGCAGCGGCTCGCGCTCGTCCAGCCGGTCCTCGTGGTCGCGGTAGGAATCGGGGTGGGGGAAGTCGGTGCCGAGCAGGCCGTAATGGGTGAGGGAGTCCCCCTCCCAGCGCCAGCCCGCGGCGGTCCTGCGCAGCGGGTTGACCCTGCCCTTGCCCTGGCCGTTGCAGCGCAGCAGGTAGGCGCGGTACTCGTCCGGGAAGGTGACCTTGAGTTCTGACTCGGCTTCCTGGACTTCTCCTTGGGTGAGGGCGGCCGCCGCTGACGGTCCGAGCACGTCAACTCTCCACGGGGGCGGTGGGCGTGTTCTTCAGGCCGTCCACGAAAGCAGTGAAGGCGGGGGCCGGGAAGGTGAGGGTGGCTCGGGTGGGGGCTTTGGAGTCGCGGAGGGCGACGTGGGTGGGGACGTTGGCGATCTCTACGCAGTTGTTGCCGTCGCCCTCGCCGGAGTAGGACGACTTCCGCCAGTTGTCCATGGGACCTCACAGCTCCTTCGTCAGCCTGTGGATGAAGTCGCGCGAACGGTCCGGTTCGAGCGACACGGCTTCCACCCTATGGAAGCGCATCCGATAAGCCTTGAGCTGGGCCTCGGAATCGATCAAAAGCGCTCCGTGAGGTGCGTCCCGCGCAACCGTGTCCAGCTTGGGTACGCGCCCACCGATATACGTCAGCGTGCTTGAGGCTCTGGCGAAACCGTCCAGATCGAACGGGATGACGCGAAGCGTGATGCGGTCCGCTTCTCGGAAGCCTCAAGAAGCCGTACGAGTTGGGCCTGCGTCGCGGCACGGTCGGCAACCCTGATACGCAGAGCCGACTCGTGGATGACGATCTCGTGCGGGAAGGCGGCCTTGCTCTGCCGCGTCAGTCGGTGGTGAACCCGTAACTCAAGTTCCTCAGCCGTGAGTTCCGGAATCCTTCGTCACCACCCAGAGCAGCGCCACGGCCAAGTGGGCAGCCCGGCCCATCCGGCTGGGCTTTCCCGGCTGGCACTCGCTGACGGTGCGTCCGCTCGTGCTGGGCCCGGACAACGTTCCGGTGATCACGGACGAGCGGCAGGCCGAGCAGGACGTACCTCTCGCGGTGCTCTCGGCGATGACACACGGGCGTGGCCCGCAGGCTCCGGGCATACTGAAATCCCTGGCATCCGCCCTGCGGACCATCGACCCCGAGAACGCCGCAGTCTTCGTGCAATTCGTCGACTCCTGCCTGGCCGACCCCCAGGCGCAGCAGATGTGGAGGGACCTCATGACGGCGATCCAGTACTTCTGGCGGCACCCGCTGGCCGAGCAGGTGCGCGAAGAAGGACGAGAGCAGGGCCGGGAGCAGGGCCGGGCCGAGGCCAAGGCCGAGATGATCCTGCGCATCCTTGAATGGCGCGGCCTCCCTGTGCCCGACGACGTCCGCGAGCGGGTCGAAGCCTGCACGGACCTCGACCAGCTGGAGCGCTGGGCGCAGCGGGCCGTGCTCGCCACGGTCGCGGCGGAGCTGTTCACCGAGGAGTGAGCCCCTGGCCATCGGGCCACTCGTCTCGGTCGGAGGCATGTGACACCGGCCAGGAAGCGGGTGGCCCACGGTCGTCTCGCGCGCCGGGTGCGACACCGTCCGCCCTGGAGGACGCGTCATCCGCCCCCGGTCACGATTAGGTTTCAGCCACCTTCACCCCCTTGTCACGATCTCGTGTAATCGATTCCAATCCCTCGTGTAATCGATTCCACGAGGAGGTGGAGCGGGCGATGGCGAGTATCAAGGATGTCGCTGCCGAGGCCGGGGTGTCCGTGGCCACGGTGTCGCGCGTCCTGAATGAGCATCCGTCGGTCAGTGCCGACGCGCGCAAGCGGGTGCTGGCCGCCGTCGCGGCGCTGGAGTACCGGCCGAACGCCGTCGCCCGTTCGCTGCGGACCGATCAGACCCGCACCCTCGGGCTGGTCATCAGCGATGTGCTCAATCCGTACTTCACGGAGCTGGCCCGGTCCGTGGAGGAGGAGGCCCGCGCGCTGGGGTACAGCGTGATCATCGGCAACGCCGACGAGCGGCCCGACCTCCAGGACCACCATGTGCGGACCCTGCTGGACCGCCGTATCGACGGCCTCCTCGTCTCCCCCACCGACGGCGGGTCCCCGCTGATGCTGGACGCCGTGCGCGCGGGGACGCCGATGGTGTTCGTGGACCGGTGGATCAAGGGCGTGGACGTGCCGGTGGTGCGGGCGGACGGGCAGCGGGCCGTGCGCGATCTCGTCGCCCATCTGTACGGGCTCGGGCACCGGCGGCTCGCTATCATCGCCGGTCCCGCGGCCACCACCACCGGCAGTGAGCGGGTCGAGGCCTTCCGTGCGGCGCTGGGCGAGTACGGGCTCGCGCTGCCCGGCGCCTACACCGGGCAGGGCGACTTCCAGGCCGAGAGCGGGCGGCGGGTCACCGAGGGCTTCCTCGACCTGCCCGAGCCGCCCGAGGTGGTCTTCGCCGCCGACAACCTGATGGCGCTCGGCGCGCTGGACGCGATCCGGGCGCGCGGGCTGCGGGTGCCCGACGACATCGCACTCGCCGCGTTCGACGACATCCCGTGGTTCGTGCACACCGACCCGCCGATCACCGCCGTCGCCCAGCCCACGGGCGAGCTGGGCCGGGCCGCCGTACGGGCCCTGGTCGACCGGATCGAGGGGCGGACCCCGCAATCCGTGACCCTGCCCGCCCGGCTCGTCGTGCGCCGCTCGTGCGGAGCGGGACAGGGGCTCGTGGGGGGCGTAATCAACGCGACAGACGCGACCGACAGGAGCATGCCGTGAGCGACCCCGAGGAGTTGCTGCGCATCGAGGGCATCCGCAAGACCTTCCCGGGCGTGGTGGCGCTGGACAGCGTCGACTTCGACCTGCGCCGGGGCGAGGTGCATGTGCTGCTCGGTGAGAACGGCGCGGGCAAGAGCACGCTGATCAAGATGCTCTCCGGCGCCTACACCCCCGACGCGGGGCGCATCCTGGCCGGCGGCGAGGAGGTGCGCGTCCACGGCGCCCAGGACGCCGAGCGGCTCGGGATCGCCACCATCTACCAGGAGTTCAACCTCGTACCGGACCTGACCGTCGCGGAGAACATCTTCCTGGGGCGCCAGCCGCGCCGGTTCGGGATGATCGACCGCAAGCGGATGGAGTCCGAGGCCGCCGCCCTCCTCGAACGGGTCGGCGTCAGCGTCTCGCCCCGCGCCCGGGTGCGCGAGCTGGGCATCGCCCGGCTCCAGATGGTGGAGATCGCCAAGGCGCTCAGCCTGGACGCGCGCGTGCTCATCATGGACGAGCCGACCGCCGTGCTGACCTCCGAGGAGGTCGACAAGCTGTTCTCGATCGTGCGGGCGCTGCGCGCCGACGGCGTCGGGGTCGTGTTCATCACCCATCACCTGGAGGAGATCGCCGCCCTGGGCGACCGGGTCACGGTCATCCGGGACGGGCGCAGCGTGGGCCAGGTGCCCGCCTCGACGCCCGAGGAGGAACTGGTCCGGCTCATGGTGGGGCGCTCCATCGAGCAGCAGTACCCCAGGGAGCGGCCCGAGCGGGGCGAGGCGCTGCTCGCCGTGGACGGGCTCACCCGCGGCGGCGTCTTCCACGACATCAGCTTCCAGGTGCACGCCGGTGAGGTCGTCGGCATCGCGGGGCTGGTCGGGGCGGGGCGCACCGAGGTCGTGCGGGCCGTGTTCGGCGCGGACCCGTACGACCGGGGGGACGTGCGGGTCGCCGGTGCCCGGCTGCGGCGGCACGACGTGGGCGCGGCCATGGCCGCCGGGATCGGGCTCGTGCCCGAGGACCGCAAGGGGCAGGGCCTGGTCCTGGACGCCTCCGTCGAGGAGAACCTCGGCCTGGTCACCCTGCGGTCCACGTCCCGCGCCGGGCTCGTCGACCTCAAGGGGCAGCACACCGCCGCCGAACGGATCGCCGGGCAGCTCGGTGTGCGGATGGCCGGGCTCAACCAGCAGGTGCGGACCCTGTCCGGCGGCAACCAGCAGAAGGTCGTCATCGGCAAGTGGCTGCTGGCCGACACCAAGGTCCTCATCCTCGACGAGCCGACCCGGGGCATCGACGTCGGCGCCAAGGTCGAGATCTACCAGCTCATCAACGAACTGACGGCCGCCGGAGCCGCCGTCCTGATGATCTCCAGCGATCTGCCCGAGGTGCTCGGCATGAGCGACCGGGTGCTGGTGATGGCCCAGGGCCGGATCGCGGGCGAACTCCCCGCCGGCCGGGCCACGCAGGACGCGGTCATGTCGCTGGCCGTCAGTACTCCCACCGCAGACACAGACACAGTCGCAGACACAGAGGCAGACAAGGAGGCCCCCCGTGGCCACTGACACGCTCAAGAGCAGGGCGGGCGCGGGTGTCGCCCCGGGCGGCCTGCGCCGGCTGCTCCTCGACAACGGCGCGCTCACCGCGCTGATCGTCCTCGTCATCGCCCTGTCGGCGCTGTCCGGCGACTTCCTGACGACGGACAACCTGCTCAACATCGGCGTCCAGGCGGCGGTGACCGCGGTGCTCGCCTTCGGCGTCACCTTCGTCATCGTCGCGGCGGGCATCGACCTGTCGGTGGGTTCGGTGGCGGCCCTGTCGGCGACCGTGCTGGCCTGGACGGCCACCTCGCACGGGGTGCCGGTCGTCCTCGCGGTGCTCCTCGCCGTCGCCACCGGTATCGCGGCGGGCCTGGTCAACGGGTTCCTGATCTCCTACGGCAAGCTGCCGCCGTTCATCGCGACGCTGGCCATGCTGTCGGTGGGCCGCGGCCTGTCGCTGGTCATCTCGCAGGGCTCCCCGATCGCCCTGCCCGGCTCGGTCTCGCACCTGGGCGACACGCTCGGCGGCTGGCTGCCGGTGCCCGTGCTCGTCATGGTCGTCATGGGCCTGATCACGGCGTTCGTGCTGGCCCGTACGTACATCGGGCGTTCGATGTACGCGATCGGCGGCAACGAGGAGGCGGCCCGGCTGTCGGGGCTGCGGGTCAAGCGGCAGAAGCTCGCCATCTACGCCCTGTCCGGGCTGTTCGCCGCCGTCGCGGGCATCGTGCTCGCCGCCAGGCTGTCCTCGGCGCAGCCGCAGGCCGCCAACGGCTACGAACTGGACGCGATCGCCGCGGTCGTCATCGGCGGTGCCTCGCTGGCGGGCGGCACCGGCAAGGCGTCGGGCACGCTGATCGGCGCGCTGATCCTCGCGGTGCTCCGCAACGGCCTGAACCTGCTGTCCGTGTCCGCGTTCTGGCAGCAGGTCGTCATCGGTGTGGTCATCGCGCTGGCCGTGCTCCTGGACACCGTGCGCCGCAAGGCCGGGGCGACCCCGCAGGCCGCGGGCACCGGCAGTGGCGGCGAGAAGAAGAAGCAGGCGGCGACGTACGGGCTGGCGGCCGTGGTGACGGTGGCCCTGGTGGCCGCGACCTCGCTGCTGCACACCGGTTCCGCCGGCGCCGGCCAGAAGATGGGTCTGTCGCTGTCCACCCTCAACAACCCGTTCTTCGTGCAGATCAAGTCGGGCGCGCAGGCCGAGGCGAAGAAGCTCGGCATCACGCTGACCGTGACCGACGCGCAGAACGACGCCTCCCAGCAGGCCAACCAATTGCAGAACTTCACCAGTTCCGGGCTGGGCGCGATCATCGTCAACCCGGTCGACTCGGACGCGGCCGGCAACTCGGTCAAGGCCGCCGACCAGGCGAAGATCCCGGTCATCGCGGTGGACCGCGGCGTCAACCACGCCGACACCGACGCACTGGTCGCCTCCGACAACGTGGCCGGCGGCGAACTGGCCGCCAAGACCGTCGCCCAGAAGCTGGGCGGGCACGGGAAGATCGTGATCCTCCAGGGGCAGGCGGGCACCTCGGCCGCGCGTGAGCGCGCCGCCGGTTTCGCCCAGGGTCTCAAGGCGTACCCGGGCATCCAGGTGCTGGCCCAGCAGCCGGCCGACTTCGACCGCACCAAGGGGCTCGACGTGATGTCGAACCTGCTCCAGGCCCACCCGGACGTGCAGGGCGTGATCGCCGCCAACGACGAGATGGCGCTCGGCGCGGTCAAGGCGCTCGGCTCCAAGGCCGGCACGTCGGTGCAGGTCGTCGGTTTCGACGGCACCCCGGACGGCCTGACCGCCGTCAAGAACGGCACGCTGTACGCGTCGGTCGCGCAGCAGCCCAGCCGGCTGGGCCGGATCGCCGTGGACAACGCCCTCAAGGCGGTCCAGGGCAAGAAGGTCGAACCGACGGTGAAGGTGCCGGTCAAGGTGGTAACCAAGGAGAACGTGGCCGGGTTCAGCGGCTGACCGGCGACCCGTTCCGGTAAGGAGACACTGCACATGTACGACTACGACCTCCTGGTCGTGGGGTCGGCCAACGCCGACCTGGTGATCGGCGTCGAGCGGCGGCCCGCGGCCGGGGAGACCGTCCTCGGCTCGGACCTGGCGACCCACCCCGGCGGCAAGGGCGCCAACCAGGCGGTGGCCGCCGCCCGGCTCGGCGCCCGCACCGCCCTGCTGGCCCGGGTCGGCGACGACGCGCACGGGCGGCTGCTGCTGGACGCGCAGCGGGCGGCCGGGGTGGACCCGGCGGGCGTGCTGGTCGGCGGCGCGCCGACCGGGGTCGCGCTGATCACGGTGGACCCGACCGGGGACAACTCCATCGTGGTCTCGCCGGGCGCCAACGGCCGCCTCACTCCGGACGACGTCCGCGCGGCGGCCGAACTGATCGGCTCCGCCCGGGTGGTCTCCGCCCAGCTGGAGATCCCGCTGGAGACGGTCGTGGAGGCGGTACGGCAGCTCGCCCCGGGCGGCCGGTTCGTGCTGAACCCGTCGCCGCCGCGCCCGCTGCCCCGAGAACTCCTCGACGCCTGCGACCCGTTGATCGTCAACGAGCACGAGGCGAAGGTGATCCTCGGCGGGGACGGCGCCGGTGACGACCCCGAGGACTGGGCGCGGGCGCTGCTGGCGCGCGGCCCGCGGTCGGTGGTCGTCACCCTCGGCGGCGAGGGCGCCCTGGTGGCGTCGGCCGACGGGGTGGCCCGGGTGGCGTCGGTGAAGGTGGCCGCGGTGGACACCACGGGCGCGGGCGACGCGTTCACCGCCGCGCTGGCCTGGCGGCTGGGCGCGGGCGAGTCCCTGAAGGACGCGGCGGCGTACGCGGCCCGGGTGGGGGCGGCGGCCGTGACCCGGCGGGGCGCGCAGGAGTCGTACCCGACGGCGGCGGAGGTCGACGCCCTGTGAAGCGGGCGGGCATCCTGAACCGGCACCTGGCCGGGGCGCTGGCCGAACTCGGGCACACCGACGAGGTGCTGGTGTGCGACGCGGGGATGCCGATACCGGCCGGTCCGCGCGTGGTGGACCTGGCGTTCCGCGCCGGGGTGCCGTCCTTCGCCGAGGTGCTGGACGGGCTGCTGGCCGAGCTGGTGGTGGAGGGCGCGACGGCCGCGCAGGAGATACGTACGGCCAATCCGGCCGCCGCCGCCCTGCTGGACGGCCGCTTCCCCGCCCTCGCCCTGGTCCCGCACGAGCGGCTCAAGGAGCGGTCGGCGGATGCCCGTCTGGTCGTACGGACCGGGGAGGCACGCCCGTACGCGAACGTGCTGCTGCGCTGCGGGGTGTTCTTCTAGGGGCTGGTGCGGGCCTGGTACTGGCCGGCCGTGGTCCTGCCGCGGGCCGGCTGTGGGCCTGTGTCGTGTGCTGGACAGCTTCGAGGGGGCCCGGTCGTCGACCCGGCCCCCTCGGCTCTTCCCCTCCTGTGCCGGAACCCCGCGATCCCCCCCGGGTCCCCCCGCGGGCGTTCCGACGCCAGATACGACACGCCTGGCGCGGGAAGGGTTGCACTGCGGCACAAGATTCTTTACGGAGGGTCTCCCGGTGCCCTCCCGCTGATCTCCCGGTCAGCGGACGACGTGCTGTACGAACCGCTGGGCCGTCTCGGCCAGCACCTCGCGGCCGTCGCGGGCCCACAGCTCCTCGTTGAACAGCTCGACCTCGATGAAGCCGGTGTAGCCGGCGGCCTCCACGTACCCCTTCCACTCCCGCAGGTCGATCGCGCCGTCGCCGAGCTGGCCGCGGCCGTTGAGGACGCCCGCCGGGAGCGGGGTGGTCCAGTCGGCGAGCTGGAAGGTGTGGATGCGGCCGGCCGCGCCCGCCCGGGCGATCTGCCCGGGCGCCCGGTCGTCCCACCACAGGTGGTAGGTGTCCACGGCGACGCCGACCTGGCCGGCCGGGAAGCGTTCGGCCAGGTCCAGGGCCTGGCCGAGGGTGGAGACCACACAGCGGTCGGCGGCGAACATGGGGTGCAGCGGCTCGACGGCGAGCCGGACGCCGCGCTCGGCCGCGTACGGGCCGAGGCGGTCCAGGGCGCCCGCGACGCGTTCGCGGGCGCCGCGCAGGTCCCGGGAGCCGGCGGGCAGGCCGCCGCAGACCAGGACCAGGGTGCCGGTGCCGAGGGCGGCGGCCTCGTCGATCGCCGCGTGGTTGTCGGCCAGCGCCCCGGCCCGCTCGACGGGGTCGGTCGCGGTGAGGAAGCCGCCCCGGCACAGGGTGCTGACGGTCAGGCCCGCGTCCCGGACCAGCCTGGCGGCGGCCTCCACCCCGTACGCCCGCACCGGTTCGCGCCACAGGCCCACCGCGCCGACGCCCAGCCGTGCGCAGGCGTCGACGAGTTCGGGCAGGGAAAGCTGCTTGACCGTCATCTGGTTGACGGAGAAGCGGGCCAGGTCCGGGTCGTTCATGAGGTCACTCCGTGCAGGGACAGCAGGGTGCGCATCCGTTCCTCGGCCAGCTCCGGATCGGGGAACAGGCCGAGGCGGTCCGCGAGTTCGTAGGCGCGGGCCAGGTGGGGCAGCGAGCGGGCCGACTGGAGGCCGCCGACCATGGTGAAGTGCCTCTGGTGGCCGGCCAGCCAGGCGAGCAGCACCACGCCCGTCTTGTAGAAGCGGGTGGGGGCCTGGAAGAGGTGGCGGGAGAGTTCCACGGTGGGGTCGAGCAGGGCGCGGAAGCCGGCCGTGTCGCCGGTGTCCAGGACGCGGACCGCCTCGGCGGCCAGCGGGCCCAGCGGGTCGAAGACGCCGAGCAGCGCGTGGCTGAAACCCTGCGCGTCGCCGGCGATCAGCTCGGGGTAGTGGAAGTCGTCGCCCGTGTAGCAGCGCACGCCCCGCGGCAGGCGGCGGCGCAGGTCCACTTCGCGGTCCGCGTCCAGCAGGGAGATCTTGACTCCGTCGACCTTGCCGGGGTGGGCGGCGATGACGTCCAGGAAGGTGGCGGTGGCCGCGTCCAGGTCGGACGAGCCCCAGTAGCCCTCCAGCGCCGGGTCGAACATGGGGCCGAGCCAGTGCAGGATCACCGGTTCGGCGGCCTGGCGCAGCAGGTGGCCGTAGACCTCCAGGTAGTCGTCCGGGCCCTGGGCGGTGGCGGCGAGGGCGCGGGAGGCCATCAGGATCGCCTGGGCGCCCACGTCCTCGACGAGGGCGAGCTGTTCCTCGTAGGCGGAGCGGACGGCGGCGAGCGGGCCGCCCGTGATCTGGTCGGTGCCCACCCCGCAGGCGATCCGGCCGCCCACCGCCTTCGCCTCCGCCCCCGAGCGGCGGATCAGCTCGGCCGCGCCCGGCCAGTCCAGGCCCATGCCGCGCTGCGCGGTGTCCATGGCCTCGGCGACGCCGAGCCCGTGGGACCACAGGTGGCGGCGGAAGGCGAGGGTGGCGTCCCAGTCGACGGCGGCGGGCGCGTCGGGGGACCCGTCCGCGAACGGGTCGGCGACGACGTGCGCCGCGGAGAAGACCGTACGGGAGGTGAGGGGGGCAGCCGGGGCGGCGGTGGGCGTGCGGAGGGCGGCGCGGGGTTCGGCGCGGGGCTCGTAGGCGCGCAGGGTGCCGTGGGCGTCGGGCAGGCGGAGGGTCACAGCCGGACCTCCGGGACGGCGAGGCGGCGGCCCTCGGCCGAGGAGCGCAGGCCGAGTTCGGCGAGCTGGACGCCGCGGGCGCCGGCCAGCAGGTCCCAGTGGTAGGGGGCGTCGGTGTGGACGTGCTTGAGGAAGAGTTCCCACTGGGCCTTGAAGCCGTTGTCGAACACGGTGTTGTCGGGCACCTCCTGCCACTGGTCGCGGAAGGACTGGCCGGCCGGGAGGTCCGGGTTCCACACCGGCTTGGGGGTGGCGGAGCGGTGCTGGACGCGGCAGGTGCGCAGGCCCG
The DNA here is from genome assembly GCF_040644175.1 of Streptomyces sp. NPDC047017. NCBI lineage: Bacteria > Bacillati > Actinomycetota > Actinomycetes > Kitasatosporales > Streptomycetaceae > Streptomyces > Streptomyces sp. NPDC047017. The sequence goes on from NZ_JBEYVW010000010.1 coordinate 134,828, forward strand.
CTACGGCGGAGCCCTCGGTGCCGTCCACCTGGAACTCGACGAGTTCGTCGCGGTGCACGCGTACCGCCCAGGAGGAGTTGATCTGGGCGACCGCGCCGCCTTCGAGTTCGAAGACGCCGTAGGCGGCGTCGTCGGCGGTGGCGTCGTAGGGCTCGCCGTGCTCGTCCCAGCGGCGCGGGAGGTGGGTGGCGGTGAGCGCCTGTACGGAGGTGACCCGGCCGAACAGCTCGTGCAGGACGTACTCCCAGTGCGGGAACATGTCCACGACGATGCCGCCGCCGTCCTCGGCTCGGTAGTTCCAGGAGGGGCGCTGGGCCTCCTGCCAGTCGCCCTCGAAGACCCAGTAGCCGAACTCGCCGCGCACCGACAGGACGCGGCCGAAGAAGCCGCCGTCGAGCAGCCGCTTCAGCTTGAGCAGGCCCGGCAGGAAGATCTTGTCCTGGACGACGCCGTGCTTGACGCCCCTGGCGTGGGCGAGGCGGGCCAGTTCCAGGGCGCCGTCCAGGCCGGTGGCGGTGGGCTTCTCGGTGTAGACGTGCTTGCCGGCGGCGATCGCCTTGCGGATCGCCTCCTCGCGGGCGGAGGTGACCTGGGCGTCGAAGTAGATGTCCACGGACGGGTCGGCGAGGACGGCGTCGAGGTCGGCGCAGACGTGCTCCAGGCCGTGCCGTTCGGCGAGCGCCCTGAGCGCGTGCTCGCGGCGGCCCACCAGGACCGGCTCCGGCCACAGCACGGTGCCGTCGCCGAGGTCGAGTCCGCCCTGCTCGCGCAGGGCCAGGATCGAGCGGACCAGGTGCTGGCGGTGGCCCATGCGCCCGGTCACGCCGTTCATGGCGATCCGCACCGTCTTGCGTGTCACGTCAGTCCCCTTCGTCGGCACGTAGCAAGCGCTTTCTACCGAGGGAGAAGCTAGCCGCTGGGCGGTGCCCGGGACAAGTGGCGCGCGAGCCGGAGTCGTTCGAGGGGTCGGAGGCGGGGGGCCGGTGGCCTTATGGTCTGCTCGGGGGACGTGAGCGTGGGCCTGAGCTGTACGGAGACGTACGGAACCGGGAGACGTACGCCCCCCGAGGACGAGACGCGCGACCGGAGGACGAGCAGATGACGGTGACCCTGGCGGACGTGGCGGCCCGCGCCCAGGTCTCGCCCGCGACGGTGTCGCGCGTACTGAACGGGAACTACCCCGTGGCCGCCGCCACCCGGGAGCGGGTCCTCAAGGCGGTCGACGACCTGGACTACGTGCTCAACGGCCCCGCCAGCGCGCTCGCCGCCGCCACCTCCGATCTGGTCGGCATCCTCGTCAACGACATCGCGGACCCGTTCTTCGGGATCATGGCGGGCGCCATCCAGTCCGAGATCGGCGGGCCGGGCGGCCGGGCCGGCGGCGAGCGGCTCGCGGTGGTCTGCAACACCGGCGGCTCCCCGGACCGCGAGCTGACCTATCTGACGCTGCTCCAGCGCCAGCGGGCCGCGGCGGTGGTGCTGACCGGCGGTGCCGTGGAGGACGAACCGCACGCGGCGGCGGTCGCGGCGAAACTGCGCAAGCTCGCGGAGGCCGGGACCCGGGTGGTGCTGTGCGGACGGCCGCCCGCCGCGGACACCCGTGCCGTCGCGCTGGCCTTCGACAACCGCGGGGGCGCCCGGCAGCTGACCGCGCATCTGACCGGGCTGGGCCACCGGCGGCTCGGCTACATCGCCGGGCCGCGCGAGCGCACCACCACGCGCGACCGCCTGGAAGGGCACCGCGAGGCGCTGGCGGCGGCCGGTGTCGAGGACGATCCGCGCCGGACCGTGCACGGCCGCTACGACCGCCGCTCCGGCTACGAGGCCACGCTGGAGCTGCTGCGCCGCGACCCCGGCCTGACCGCCGTGGTCGCCGCCAACGACTCGGTCGCGCTGGGCGCGTGCGCGGCGCTGCGCGAGTCCGGGCTGCGCATCCCCGAGGACGTGTCGGTCGCCGGCTTCGACGACCTGCCGTTCAGCATCGACGCGGTGCCCTCGCTCACCACGGTCCGGCTGCCGCTCGCCGAGGCGGGGGCACGGGCCGGCCGCATCGCCATGGGCCGCGAGGAACCACCGCCCGGCGGCATCGCGACGGTACGGGGGGAGCTGATGGTGCGGGGGTCCTCCGGGGTGCCTCGCGGCTGAGCGGGGGCCGTGTGTACGGCTGAGCGGGGACGATGTGGGCGGCCGAGCGGGGACCGCGTGGGCGGCCGAGCGGGGACCGCGTGGGCGGCCGAGTGCCGGGTGGCGTGCGGTCGACGTGGGGTGCGGCGTGCAGCCGACGTGACGTGCGGGCGGGGGCGGGGGCGCGGGTGCCGCGCGGCTGGGCGGGGACCGCGGGTACGGCCGGTCGCCGGGCGCACGGCTGAGCGCGAGCCGCCGACACGGCCGGACGCCAGGCGCCGCACGGCTGAGCGCGGGACACGGGTACGGCCGACCCCCGGGCCGCGCACCCCAGCGCGGGACGCGGATGCAACCGGACTCCGCCGGACACCGGACACCCGAGCACGGGACACGGGTACGGCCGACCCCCGAGGCCACGCACCCCAGCGCGGGACGCGGATGCAACCAGGCTCCGCCGGACACCGGACACCCCAGCGCGGGACACGGGTAGGGCCGGACCCCGGGGCCGCGCACCCCGGTGCGCGAGCCGCCTGAGCGACCGGACGCCGGGCACCCCGTGGCTGAACCGGAGCCACGCGTACAGCCGGACACCGTTCGCCGCGCGCCCGGGCATGAGCCGCTCGTGCGGCCCGACGCCGGGTGCCAGCGGCTGAGCGCGGCCCGCGTGCGCCGCCGGGCACCCCAGCGCGGCCCGCGTGTGTGGTCCGATGCCGGGGGTAGGGTCCCCGGCATGAAACTGGCGTTCTCCACCCTCGGTGTTCCCGGTCTGCCCGTGTCGGACGTGGTGCGGCTCGCGGTCGTCCATGGCTACCACGGGGTCGAGTTGCGCGCGCATCCCGAGGAGCCGGTCCACCCGGGCCTGGACCCCGCGCGGCGGGCCGAGGTGGCCGCCGCCTTCAAGGCGGCCGGTGTCGAGATCCTCGCAGTCGCGGGATACGCGCGGATCGCCGCGCCCGGCGACGACGAGGACGTGCTGCGGGAGGTCCGCGACCTGCTCATGCTCGCCCGCGACCTCGGCGCCCCCTATGTACGGGTCTTCCCCGGCGCCGACACGGACCGGCCGCGCGAGGAGAGCGACGCCCTGGCCGCCCGGCGACTGGCGGCCGTCGCCGAGGACGCCGCCGCGCTCGGGGTGCGCGTCCTGCTGGAGACCCACGACTCGCACCGCACCGGCGCCGACGCGATCCGCGTCCTCGGCCCGGTCGGGCACCGCCAGGCGGGCGCGCTGTGGGACGTGATGCACACCTGGCTCGGCGGCGAGCAGCCCTCGGACACCTACGCGGCCCTCGCCCCCCACCTCGGATATGTCCAGGTCAAGGACATCGCCTCGGCCGACGACCCGACCCCGCTGCCGCTCGGCGCGGGCGTCCTGCCGCTCGCCGAGTGCGTGGAGGTCCTCTCCCGCGCGGGCTGGGACGGCTGGCTGTGCTGGGAGTACGAGAAGCGGTGGCACGAGCAGGCGGCGCCGCTGCCGGAGTTGCTCGGCCCGGGGCGGGAGCATCTGGAGCGACTGCTCGGCGCGTCGGCGTAAGCCCCCCCCCCGGAGCCTCCGACCCTCCGCCCCGTGTACGAGACGTGCACGGGGCGTTCGGCTGCGCGCTGTCTTGACTGGCAGAAACTTCCCGGATATTGCTGACTCCTCGGAAGTTTCCTTCAGCGACACTCCAGCGGAACTCCTCCGGAAGGAGCGCACGTGCCCGACTCCGCACGCCCCTCCAGACGTACCGTCCTCGCCGCCACCGCCTCCCTCACCGGCGCCCTCGCCGTCCAGGGCGCCGGCACCGCCCCCGCTGCCGCCGCCGCGCCGCACGGCGACCGGCGGCTGCGCGCCCTCGTCTCCCGGATGACCCTGGAGGAGAAGGTCGGCCAGCTCTTCGTGATGCGGGTCTACGGCCACTCGGCCACCGACCCCGACCAGGCCGACATCGACGCCAACCTCAAGGAGATCGGCGTCCGCACCGCCGCCGAGCTGATCGCGAAGTACCGCGTCGGCGGCATCATCTACTTCACCTGGGCGCACAACACCCGCGACCCGCAGCAGATCGCCGGCCTCTCCAACGGCATCCAGCGCGCCTCCCTGGCCCAGCCGCGCGGCCTGCCCGTGCTCGTCGCCACCGACCAGGAGCACGGCGCCGTCTGCCGCATCGGCGCGCCCGCGACCCTCTTCCCCGGCGCCATGGCGATCGGCGCGGGCGGCTCCACCGCCGACGCCCGCGCCCTCGGCCGCCTCTCCGGCGCGGAACTGCGCGCGATGGGCGTCAACCAGGACTACTCCCCCGACGCCGACGTGAACGTGAACCCGGCCAACCCGGTCATCGGCGTCCGCTCCTTCGGCGCCGACCCGGACGCCGTGGCCCGGCTGGTCGCGGCCGAGGTGAAGGGCTATCAGGACGCCCGGGTCGCGGCGACCGCCAAGCACTTCCCCGGGCACGGCGACACCGCCGTCGACAGCCACTACGGCTTCCCCGTCATCACGCACAGCCGCGCGGTGTGGGAGACGCTGGACGCCGTGCCGTTCCGGGCCGCGATCAGGGCCGGAATCGACTCGGTCATGACGGCCCACATCCAGTTCCCCGCGCTCGACGACTCCGGCGACCCGGCCACGCTCTCCCACCCGGTCGTCACCGGCATCCTGCGCGGCGAACTCGGCTACGACGGCGTCGTGATCACCGACTCCCTCGGCATGGACGGCGTACGCACCAAGTACGGCGACGACCGGGTGCCGGTGCTCGCCCTCAAGGCGGGCGTGGACCAGCTGCTCAACCCGCCCTCCCTGGACATCGCCTGGAACGCCGTCCTGGCGGCCGTACGCGGCGGTGAACTGACCGAGGCCCGGCTCGACGCGTCGATCCTGCGCATCCTGCGGCTCAAGTCCCGGCTCGGGCTGCTCGACGACCCGTACGCCACCCGCTCCGGCGTCGCCCGCACGGTCGGCACCCGGCAGCACCGCGCGGCGGCCGACCGCATCGCCGAGCGGACCACCACCCTGCTGGCCGACGACGGCCGGCTGCTGCCGCTGTCCCGGCGCACCCACCGCACGATCCTCGTGGTGGGCGCCGATCCCGCCTCCCCGTCGGGCACCACCGGCCCGCCCACCGGCGTGCTCGCCGCCGCCCTCGGCGCACTCGGCTTCACCACCACGGCCCTCGCCACCGGCACCGCCCCGGCCGCCGCCGACATCGACCGGGCCGTCGCGGCGGCCGGGGACGCGGACGCCGTGGTGGCCGCGACGTACAACGTCACGGCGGGCAGCGGGCAGCAGAAGCTGGTGGACCGGCTGGCGGCCACCGGGAAGCCGGTGATCGCGGTCGCGATCCGCAACCCCTACGACGTCGCCCAGCTCCCCTCCGCCACCGCCTGCCTGGCCACCTACTCCTGGACCGACGTGGAACTGCGCGCCGCCGCCCGGGTGATCGCGGGCCGGACGCGACCGCGCGGCAGGCTGCCGGTGCCGGTACAGCGGGCGGACGATCCGACGCGGGTGCTGTACCCGATCGGGCACGGCCTGCGGTACTAGGGCCTGCTGACGCGGGACGGCCGCGCCCGGGGAATCACCTCCCCGGGGGCGGCCGCCGCTGTCAGTAGCCTTACGGGAGCCTTACGGGCGCAGGGCCGGCTCGCGTTCGGTGTCGCGTACGTCCAGCTTCGCGTCGTAGCGGGCCAGCGGCCTGGCCGCCGACGGGTCGGCCCGTACGGTGGCCGGGGCGACGCCCGCCCAGTCCAGGATCCTGGCCGTGGCCAGCGCCTGCTGCTGCGGGACGAGACCGGCGACGTTCGCGCCGTGGTTCATGCCGGGCGCGGTGAAGACGTACGAGTCCCGGGCGCCCCAGCCCAGGCGGAACCGCTCCGAGCCCCACGGGTCGTTCTGGCCGTAGACGAACAGCATGTGCCGCGCGTGGTGGCGCACCCAGGCGTCCACCTCGGGCATCACCCACGGCTGGGGCCGCATCGGGATGCTGCGCGGCACGAAGTTGCGCGGCGGCTGGTAGCCGTAGCGGATCAGCTGCTTCTCGATGTGCGGGAAGTGGATGGTGGGCGCGCCGAGCTGGGTGCCCGCCTGGTAGTAGTACGGGGTGTAGGTCTCCAGGCCCTGGTCGGTGTAGGCGGAGAAGCCGGAGATGGTCTCCACCGAGTCCCAGATCTGCTGGTCGGTGGCGTGCGGCGCGTCCGCGGGGACGGTGTCGCAGTCCTTGAGCAGGCTGTACTGCCAGAAGCCCCAGACGTAGTCGAGGACGACCGCCTCGTAGGCCCGGTCCAGGCTGCCGATGGTGGTGAAGGTGTAGCCGTTGCCGGCGGCGTACTGCGCGTACTTCTTCTCCAGCGGCTCGCGGCGCACCAGGGCCTCGCGCTGCACCCCGTTCAGCCGGTCGCGGCACTCCTTGGTGCCGACGGTCTCGAAGAAGCGGTCGTAGGCGGAGTCCTCGGCGTTGACGACGTCGTTGGGGGCGACGTAGGCCACGACGCCGTCCATGTCGCGCGGGTAGTACCGCTCGAAGTAGGTCGCCGTCATGCCGCCCTTGGAGCCGCCGGTGGCGAGCCACTTGTGCGGGTAGACCTTCTTCAGGGCCTGGAAGACGCGGTGCTGGTCACTGGCCGCCTGCCAGATGTCCAGCTTGGACCAGTCGGCCGGGGCGGGGCGGGACGGGGTGAAGAAGCGGTACTCCAGGGAGACCTGATTGCCGTCCACGATCCGGGTCGGCTCGCTGCGGCTCGGTGTGGTCGACACGTTGTAGCCGCTGGTGTAGAAGACGGTCGGCCGGTCGATCCCCTTGTGCAGCACGGTGATCCGCTGCTGGAAGGTGCCCCTGGACGGGTGCCGGTGGTCGATGGGCTGGGTGTAGTTCAGGACGAAATAACGGTATCCGGCGTAGGGCTTCTCCTCGATCAGGCTCATCCCCGGGATGGCCAGGAGCCGGTCCTTGATGTCGGTGTCGCCGGTGTCGCCGCCGGCCGCCGTGGAGGCGGTGGCCTCCGGCGGGGCCGCGGTGGCCACCCCCGCCGTGCCCAGCGTGCCGATGAGCACCGTGAGCGCGAGCAGCCATCTGAGCGCCTTGCGCATGCACACTCCCCTGTGAGACAGATGTGCGCCGGAAGCTATCGGAGCAACTCGGGTGCGCACCAGGGGAGTCGGCGAATTGGCCGTACGGCGCCGGGGGTGGGCCAGGGGTGGGTCGCGGGTGGGTCAGGGGTGGGCAGGGTTCAGCACAGGAACCAGCCGCTGGTCGCCGAGCCCGCCGCCACCGAGCCGCTCACCCGTACGCAGCGGTGGCCGGCGTACACCGTGACCGGACCGGCGCGCTGGGTGAAGCGGCCCTTGTCGGTGACCGGGCGCAGGCCGCGGGCCTGCACGGTGACCGACATGGACTGGGCTCGGCCGGCCTGCTTCGGCACGGTGACGGCGCAGACGTAGCCGTCCTGCCGGTAGACGCGCACCGAGCCGGTGGCGAACGCGAGGGTCTTGACCTGGCGGCCCGCACAGGTGGAGTCCGCCGCCTGCGCGGTGCCGGGCAGGGCGAGCGCCAGCGCGCCCGATCCGGCCAGTACGGCGAGGCCCAGGGCCAGCCTGCGGCGTATCGCGGCTCCGTCCACGGTTCGTCCCTCCCGCTGAGATGAGTGCTGAGGTGCGTGCTCAGGTGCGTGCTCAGGTGTGTGCTCAGGTGAGTACGGCCGCGGCGAGTACATCGATGTATCGACGCAGACGTACAGGTGCCACATACAGGTGCCACGTATTAGGTGCCACATACAGGTGCCACGTATTAGGTGTCACATACAGGTGCCACGTACAGGTGTACGGACGCACGGAGTGCCGGGACGGTTGCCCCGCCGGGGCCTGCGGGGACCGCTCACCGGGACGCGCCGACCTGCTCCTCCGGTTCGGCGGTGCCCGCGAAGGTGTGCCACAGCCCGGCGTACCGGCCGCCCAGGGCCAGCAGCTCCGCGTGCGTGCCGTCCTCGGCGACCCGGCCCCGGTCCATCACCACCACCCGGTCCGCGCGCGCCGCCGTGGTGAGGCGGTGGGCCACCACCAGGGTCGTACGGCGGCCCGCGAGCCGGTCGGTGGCCAGGTTGACCTGGGCCTCGGTGGCCAGGTCGAGGGCGGCCGTCGCCTCGTCCAGGAGCAGCACGTCCGGGTCGACGAGTTCGGCGCGGGCCAGCGCGATCAGCTGGCGCTGCCCGGCCGACAGGTTCCGGCCGCGCTCGGCGACCTCGTGCAGATAGCCGCCGTCCAGCGTGGCGATCATCCCGTGCGCGCCGACCGCGCGGGCCGCGGCCTCCACCTCGGCGTCGGCGGCGTCCGGGCGGCCGTAGGCGATGGCGTCGCGGACGGTTCCCGAAAAGAGGTACGCCTCCTGCGGCACGACCCCGAGCCGGTGGCGGTAGGCCGTCAGGTCCAGCGCGCGCAGGTCCGTGCCGTCGGCCATCACCCGGCCGCCGGTCGGGTCGTAGAACCGGGCCACCAGCTTGACCAGCGTGGACTTGCCGGCGCCGGTCTCGCCGACGAAGGCCACCGTCTGCCCGGCGGGTATGCGCAGGTCGATCCCGGTGAGCGCCTCCTCCTCGTCGCCGTAGGCGAAGTGCACGTCCTCGAAGGCGATCTCGCCGCGCAGCGCGGGCACCGCGCGGGGCTCGGCCGGGGGCCGGGTGGAGGTGGGCTCGCGCAGCAGCTCCTGGATGCGGCCCAGCGAGACGGTGGCCTGCTGGTAGCCGTCGAAGACCTGGGAGAGCTGCTGGACGGGCGCGAAGAACAGGTCGATGTAGAGCAGGTACGCCACCAGCGCGCCCGTGGTCAGGGTGGCCGCCTCCACCCGGCCCGCGCCCGCGATCAGCACGGCGGCCGCCGCGACGGACGACAGGAACTGCACGAACGGGAAGTACACGGAGATCAGCCACTGGCCGCGGACGCGGGCCCGGCGGTAGTCGTCGCTGCGCTCGGCGAACCGGCGCGCCCCGTCCCGCTCCCGCCCGAACGCCTGTACGATCCGCAGCCCGGCCACCGACTCCTGGAGGTCCGCGTTGACCGCCGAGACCCGCTCGCGGGCGAGCTGGTACGCCTTCACGCTGGCCCGGCGGAAGAAGAAGGTGGCGAGGACGAGCGGCGGCAGCGTCGTGAACACCACCAGGGCCAGCCGTACGTCGATCACCAGCAGGGCGACCATGATGCCGAAGAAGGTGACCACCGAGACGAACGCCGTGACCAGGCCCGTCTGCAGGAAGGTGGAGAGGGCGTCGACGTCCGTCGTCATCCTCGTCATGATCCGGCCGGTCAGCTCGCGCTCGTAGTAGTCCAGGCCGAGCCGCTGGAGCTGGGCGAAGATCTTCAGGCGCAGCGTGTACAGGACGCGCTCGCCGGTGCGGCCGGTCATCCGGGTCTCGCCGGTCTGCGCCGCCCACTGCACGAGCACGGTGAGCAGGCCGAGCAGGGCGGCCGCCCAGACCGCGCCGAGGGCGGCGCGGGTGACGCCCTGGTCGATGCCGTGCCGGATGAGGACCGGCAGCAGCAGGCCCATGCCCGCGTCCACGGCGACCAGCGCCAGGCTGACCAGCAGCGGCCGTCCGAAGCCGCGCAGGAGGCGGCGCAGGCCGTAGGAGTCCTCCGGGCGCACGGCCCGGTCCTCGTCGACGTCCGGGGTGTCGGTGGCCGGCGGCAGGGCGTCCACCTGGGCGAGCAGCTCGGGGGTGGCGGGCATGCCGGCGATCGCCGTGTCCCGGGGCTCGCGCTCCTGGGCCCACAGCGCGGGCGTGATGCCCCGCTCGGCGTCGAACTCGGCGTCCAGCTCGTCGCGGACGGAGGTGTCCTCGCGGGGCGCGGCGGGCCGGGCGTGGCCCGGGGAGACGCCGCCGAGTTCGTCGGGGTCGGTGAGCAGGCGGCGGTAGAGCGCGCAGCGCTCCTGGAGTTCGTCGTGGGTGCCGAGGTCGGCGAGCCGGCCACCGTCCAGGACGGCGATGCGGTCGGCCAGGTTCAGGGTGGAGCGGCGGTGTGCGATCAGCAGGGTGGTGCGGCCCGCCATGACCTGGCCGAGCGCCTCGTGGATCTCGTGCTCGACGCGGGCGTCCACGGCGGAGGTGGCGTCGTCCAGGACCAGCAGGCGCGGGTCGGTCAGCAGGGCGCGGGCCAGGGCGACGCGCTGGCGCTGGCCGCCGGAGAGGGTCAGGCCCTGCTCGCCGACCTTGGTGTCGTAGCCCTCGGGCAGCGCGGTGATGAAACGGTCCGCCTGGGCGGCGCGGGCGGCGGCCTCGATCTCCTCGCGGGTGGCGTCGGGGCGGCCGTAGGCGATGTTGGCGCGGACGGTGTCGGAGAAGAGGAAGGAGTCCTCGGGGACCAGGCCGATCGCGGACCTGAGCGAGTGGGCGGTCAGCTCGCGCACGTCGTGGCCGCCGACCAGGACGGCGCCGTGGGTGACGTCGTAGAAGCGCGGCAGGAGGAGGGAGACGGTGGACTTGCCGGAGCCGGAGGAGCCGACGACGGCGAGGGTCTCGCCGGAGCGGATCTCGAAGGACAGGCCCCTGAGTACGGGCTTGCCGTCCGCGTAGCCGAAGGACACGTCGTCGAACTCGACGGTCGCGGGCGCGTCGGCGGGCAGGTCCCTGGTGCCGTCGGTGAGGGTGGGCTCGGTGTCGATCAGTTCCAGGACGCGTTCGGTGCCGGCGCGGGCCTGCTGGCCGATGGTGAGCACCATGGCGAGCATGCGGACCGGGCCGACGAGCTGGGCGAGGTAGCTGGAGAAGGCGACGAAGGTGCCGAGCGTGATGTGGCCCCGCACGGCCAGCCAGCCGCCGAACGCCAGCATGGCGACCTGGCCGAGGGCCGGGACCGCCTGGAGGGCCGGGGTGAACTTCGCGTTCAGCCGGATCGTGCGCAGCCGCCCGGCGAACAGCCGCCGGCCGACCGCCCGCAGCTTGGCGGTCTCCTGGTCCTCCTGCCCGAAGCCCTTGACCACGCGTACGCCGCTGACCGCGCCGTCCACCACGCCCGCGACGGCCGCGGCCTGCGCCTGGGCGTACCAGGTGGCGGGGTGCAGCTTGGTGCGGCTGCGGCGGGCGATCCAGCCGATCGCCGGGGCGACGGCCAGGGCGACCAGGGTCAGCGGCAGGGACAGCCAGGCCATGATCACCAGGGAGATCAGGAAGAGCAGGACGTTGCCGATGGTCATCGGCAGCATGAAGAGCAGGCCCTGGATCAGCTGGAGGTCGCTGGTGGCGCGGCCGATCACCTGGCCGGTGGACAGCTCGTCCTGGCGGCGGCCGTCGAGGCGGGTGATCGACTCGTACATGCGCGTGCGCAGGTCGTGCTGGACGTCCAGGGCGAGCCGGCCGCCGTAGTAGCGGCGGACGAAGGCGGCCGCGTAGACGAGGAGGGCGGCGCCGATCAGGGCGCCGGCCCAGGGGGTCATGGCGCGGCTGTGGTCGCCTATCACGTCGTCGATGACGACCTTGGTGATCAGCGGGACGACCGCCATGACGGCCATGCCCGCCAGGGAGGAGCCGAGGGCCAGGACGACGTCCTTCGGGTGGCGCCACGCGTACGAGGCGAGCCTTCGCGCCCAGCCCCGTGTCTCCCCCGGTCGCGCTGCCACGTCGGTGCCTTCCTGACGGTCTGATCTTCCGGAAGGCACCAACACGGACGGGGGCGGATTTCATCCCGCTGTAACAAACGGCTCCGCCGGGGCGGAGGTCGGTGTTCCGCCTGTACCCGGAGGTATCAGCGGTCCGCCCGCACCCGGAGGTAGTAGAACCGCGTCGTCTGGGCCGGGTTCTGGTTGTCGTCGCTGACCAGGAGGACGCGGAGGCGGCCGCGGGTGTCCTGGCCGGTGATCGTCATGCCCTCGATGTTGTCGAGGAGGGGATTGGACTGGGGCAGCCGGCTGGTGGCGCCCAGGGTCGGGCAGGCGGCGAGGTCGGTGAGCAGGGTCTTCCTGATCAGGCGGACGCCGGGCTGTCCGGTCAGGTTCTCGACGCCGCCGGTGTCCGTGGCGCGGCGCGGGTCGGCGAGGTAGAGGCGGACGGTCATGCCCGTGCCCGCGGAGTAGCCGCGTTCCAGGACGAGCAGGCGGCCGTCGGGGGTGGCCTGGACCTCGGGGACGCCGAGGGTGGGGTCGTCGGTGCGGTAGGCGTACTGGGCGCCGAGGCGGAAGTGCCCGTCGCGGGTGCGCTGCCAGGTCTGGAAGCGGACAGTGCCGGGGGTGTCGCCGGAGAGGGCGTACTCCATCGACGCGAGGAGGGTGCGGCCGCCGGGCAGCAGGGTCAGGCCCTCGAAGGTCTGGTTGGTGGTGGCCCGGCCGGCCGGGGCGACGCGCAGGGCGGCGGGCACGGGCAGCCGGTCGAGGATGCGGCCGCCGCGGGAGTAGCGGCGGACGGACGGCTCGGTCTCCGAGCTGACCAGCCGGGTGCCGTCGCGGTCGACGACCAGGCCCTCGGAGTCGAGCGGGGCGCCGTTCTCGTCGGCGAGCTGGACCACGCTCGTGGGCTTGAGGGTGCGGGAGTCCAGGGTGAACAGCTGCGAGCGGTCGGAGAGCGCGGCGAGGTCACCGCGGCGGTCCGGGGCGAGCGCGGAGAGGTTGCCGACGTAGGTGTCCCGGTACGTCGTCTTGTCGAGCGCGTCGCTGAAGCGGTCGAGGGAGACCGACGGGGAGCAGGCGTGGTCCCGGGCGGCGGAGGCGGAAGCGGGTGCCGCGGCGGCGGCCGGCCCGGCGGCGAGGCAGGTGGCCGCCGCCAGGCCGGCGGTGACGGTCGCGAGTACGGTTCTCAGACGCATGACCGTCACCGTAGGGCTCCCCGGTGACCTTGAGGAGACCGCCCGGTGAAGGGTCAGCCGGCCGGCGGCACCGCCACGAACGCCTCCTTGGGGGTGGTCGTCGGGACGAAGCGCGGCGCGGTCTTCGGCGCGGGGACCAGATCCTTGTGGATGGCCTTGGCCACGTTCTGGATGGTGGCGACGCCGTAGTCCATGGTGGCGTTGTCCTGGGTGAGGACCGCGATCGTGTAGTCGTGGCCGGCGCCGTTGAACGTGCCGACGCTGTGCACCCGCCAGCCGTGGGTGGCCCGCTCCAGCCAGCCGTTCTTGACGTGCACGGCGACCCCGGCCGGCGCGCCCGCGGGGGTGCCCCAGCGCTGGTCGGTGATGACGTCGCCCATCAGCTGGAGGATGTAGGCGCGGGAGTTGTCGCTCAGCACCGTGTTCTTCGCCGTGACCAGGGCGAGCAGCTTCTGCTCGTCGCGCACGGTGATCTGGGTCAGGCCCCAGTAGCCGTCGGCGCCCGGCTGGGTCTGGGTCATGCCGGCGGCGGTCAGGAAGCCCTGGACCTTGCCCACGCCGAGCTGCTTCCACAGGGCCGTGGTCGCGTCGTTGTCGGACTGCTGGATCATGGCCTTGGTGAGGGTGATCTCGCGGTCGGTGAGGTAGCGCTCCGTCTTCTTCGCGTCCCACAGCAGGGTGGCGAGGACGGTGACCTTGACGACGCTGGCGGAGTCGTAGGCGGTCGAGTCACCGAGCGTGCAGGTCGTGTCGGTGGTGCGGTCGCGCACTCCGAGCGAGACGCTGCCGGTGCGGCCGGCCAGGGCGGCGGTGATGTCCTTCTGCAACGCGGCGGCCAGACCCGCCTGCGCCGAGGTGCAGCTGACGGCGGCCGGCGCGGCCGCGGCGGGACTCGCGGCCGCCACACAGGGGACGAGCATTCCGGCTCCGGCACCAGCCGCCGCGAGCATCCGGGCACGTCGGGATATCCGAGAAGTCATACCCCGTTGACGCGCGGTCGCGGGTCAACGGTTGTACGAAATAATGAAGATTGACAAGCTGTCACGCGGCCTTCTCAGGAAGTTCACAGGTGGGCCGCTAGCGGACGGGCGGGTTCAGTCCGGTGCGGGCAGGGGCCACGCTCCTGCGCAGGGTCAGGGCCGGTGGAACGGGATGGTCGGCCGGTACGGGGCCGACAGCGGCGGGAGCTTGCCGGACGTCGGGAGCGGCACCCGCGCGGCCCGGGCGTTCCCGTCCTGGCCGACCTCGGCGGCGGCCGCCGCCCGGTCCTCGGCAACCCCGACGGGAACCCACCGGTGCCCGTCCCACTCCTGGAGACCGCGCGAACCGCCCGGGTCGACGTGCCCGCCGCGCTGCGGCCGATCGAGCGGGGTGGCCCGCCGCTCCCCGGGGGCCGGCCGGCGTTCCTCCCGGTGCTGCGCCCACTTGTCCAGAGGCTCGTCATCCATGAGGTACTCCGTCCGTCGGCTTCTTCCAGTGTGCCGCGTGAGCCGCTCGCCCGGAACTGGTGCTGCTCAGAGTGTGGTTGACCAGCCGCCACGTGAGAGGGTCGTCTCTCCGTCGGGGGTGATGGTGACCTGGGCGCCGTACACGGGCAGTTCGCCGTGCTCCAGCCACCGCCAGCGGATCGCGTCGAGCAGGTCGTACAGGCGGCGCGGGCCGCCCTGGTGCACGGTCGTGGTCCGCTCGCCCCGCGCGGTGCAGGCCCGGGCCCAGGAGCCGTCCGCGTGGAGCATCCACGTCATGCGGCTGCCGTCGTCCCTGGTTCCGGTGCGGTGCTCGATGCCGGGGGCGGTCAGGGTGAGCATCGACCACACCTCCCACGCCTGCATGACGTCGAGCACGGGAAACGGGGAGACGGTGATCTGGCCGTCGTCGGTGGCGGCCGTGCTGAACAGCGCATTCAGGGCGGTCGGGTAGTCGGGGCCGACGCGGGTGGCCATGAACGATCCCCGGTCCCACTCGATCCGCCCGGCCGCGCCGCCGTCGCTGGTCTTGTCGGCAGTCAGGATCAGGCCGGTACCGGCGATGGTCGTCACGAGCCGGCCGCCGGTGTCGAGCGCCGTCAGCCAGTGGGCGGGGATACGGGGCACGGAGACCATGGACACGATCCGGTCGTAGGTACCGGGCAGGCCCTCAAGAGCGTCGCCGGTGATGACGATCGGCCGGTGGCCGGCCTGGTCGAGGCGGTCGGCCGCGGCCTGGGTGAGGTAGGGGTCGACGTCCATCGTCGTCACCAGATCGTCGCCGAGGCGGTGGCAGGCGAGGGCGGCGCTGTACCCGGAGCCGGTGGCCAGGTCCAGCAGCCGCATGCCCGTGGCGAGCCGACCATGCCGAAGCATGGTGACGACCAGGCTCGGCAGCGTCGACGACGACGTGGGATGACCGGTCACGGCCTGCCCCTCGGTGACCTGATCGGCGTGCGCCGGGCCGATGCGGGTCACCAGGGTGCGGTCCGCGTAGGCGGCGGCCGCCCAGGCCCGGTCGTCGGCCGGGCCGTCGACCGCTGTCCACCCTCGCTCGCCGGGCGCGAACCAGCGCGGGACCAGTTGGTGGCGTGGTGTCTCCGTGAGCGGCTCCCGCCATGGGGAGCCTGGGTGCGTGACCCGGGCAGCCAGTGCGACGGCGCACGGCTTCCAGTCGATCATGCGCAGGTGCCTCCTTGCAGTTCGTCAGCGATCGCCTCAGCGATCGGCAGGCCGGTCGCGCCCTGGATCCAATCCCACTGCCCGCACGGGTTAACCTCCAGGAATGTCCACATTCCGTCGGGGCTCACGATGAAGTCCGCTGCTCCGTAGCGGAGTCGCAACTGTCCCATCAGACGGCGCATGCCCGACTCGACGTCCTCGGGCACGGTCGTCACGGTGTAGGACAGGGACCCGTAGTCGCTGCGCCAGTCGATGTGCGCGGCGTCGCTGCCGGCGTGGATCGCCGCGGCGTACATGCGCGTACCGATGACGGTCAGCCGCACCTCGTACGCCTTGTCGACCCACGCCTGGAACAGGTGCGCGGTGGTGTCGATCCCCCGCAGGTCTTCCAGGTCTTCGGGGGCCAGGCGCTGGGTGTAGACGGATGTGAAGCGGCCGTCCTCGATGAGCACGGGCGAGGCCACCGGTTTGCACACGATCGGACCACCGACCTGGGCGGCGAAGACCCGCACCGCCTCCGGCCGGTTCGTCACGAGCGTGGCCGGGATGCGCAGGGCGCAGGCGCGGGCAGCGGCGAGCTGTACGGGCTTGTACTCGGCGCGCGCCATCGAGGTGGGGTGGTTCACCCACCGGCACGACTCCAGTGCGGACAGGACACCGCCGAGGCCGGCCCGGGCCTGAGCGGCGGCGAATCTCTCCTCCGGGCCGGACATGCCCTCGGGGAACTGGAACGCCCCGGGGGCGCGGTAGTAGACCGCGCCGACCCGGGACAGGTCCACCGTCCGGTGCTCGGTGGAGAGATCGCCCGTCCATGCGTGGCTCTGGTCGATCCGTCCGGCCAGAGCGAGCTGCTGCGGGAAAGCGGCGGTGTCCATGCGGAACACCTCGGCCCCGCGGTGCTCCAGCTCCACGACGACCCGGTCCGTGGGCCAGTCGCCGTCGGCCGCAACGATCAGGACGGGCGCGGCCATCAGTCCTTCGGCCCCTCGTCCAGCGGCGGCGGGTTCGTCATCGAGCCGTCCGGCACGGTCGGCGAGTGGGTGTTGGCCATACAGGTGAGCAGGCCGCCGCCGTCCGACAGGTTCACCTGGCGGCCGTGGTCGTACCCATGTGCCGGGATACGGACGGCGCCGGTCGAGTCGGGCACGCGGGCGAACCTCAGCACCCACGGCCGAGTCTCGGCGCTCGACGGCACCTCCGCGCTGAACGGGGTACGTCCGCCGGGCGGAGTGAGAGGGAACCCCTCACTTTCCAGGGCTGTCGTCACAGGTCGTCTCCGATCGGGCGGGTGGCTGGGTGGTACGCGTCGGCCGTGCCGGGGGGTAGGGGAATCGCGCGGCCGTGTCCTTCGCCACCGGGACGTACACGTAAAGGCGATGAGGGCGGCGTGGCGGTGGGGGCGATCGATGACGTCCGCTCGTTCCGGCCGGGGCGGTGCAGGTGTGGAGCACGACGCTCACGCGGGAGCGGGAAGGGAAGCCTCCGGCCGCGTCCGCGAGCGCGCGGCGCCGGGCGGTGCCGCCGGGTGTCCTCGTCATGCCTGTAACGATCCCGCTACCTACCGTGCGGGTACAGAAACGAGGCGGACGACTTCAGGAATCCGCCGGGCTCCAAGTCGTACGTCACGCACGGCTGTTGACGGGGCAACAACCGAAAGTCGTCCGCTGCATACCAGTCACGACGTCACAATGCCGTCCTTGCCGTCGCCGGCAGGAACCCCTGCCCGCCCGGAGACACCCCGATCAGCTCCGACACCCGACGCAGCTGCGCCGTCGACGCCCGCCCGACCTTCGCCACGATCACCCCGGGCAACGTCTGGTGCCGGGCCCAGTCCGGCGACGCGCGCAGGGTCTCCTCCAGGGTGTCCAGCGACGCCTCGAACTGCCGGGCGTCGGCCTGCGCCAGCGCTTTGTCCATCGCGTACCGGTTCCGCGCGGCCTCGGTCAGATCCGAGACGTCGTGGATGGAGTTGATGAGGTCGAGGGCCTTCCCGGTCTCTCCCAGGGCCACCTTGATGCCGACGGCCTGCGTCGTGGCACTCACCGGACCGAACAACGTGCCGTGCGCCCTCACCTCCCGGCCCATTCGCGCGCCGGTGGCGTGCGACTGCGACAGGAAGTCCGCCGCCCGCTCCTTGTCCCCCATCCGGGAGGCCACCACCGCCGCGAAGTTGACGTGACTGCCGTACGCCGTCAGCTCCTCGGGCGTCGCCCGGCTGAACTGCGGCTCGATGTCCGACGCCGCCTTCTCCGCCAGTTCCAGCGCCTCCGGAAGACGGGCGTCACGCAGGTACACCCACGCCCGGCCCGAACCGACCAGAGCCACCCGCATGGCGTCCGCGGCCCGCTCGGCGGTGGTCTGCGCGTGCCCGATCGCCGCGTACGCCAGGTCGCGGGCCCCCATGAGGTTCGCGACGTACCCGGCGAGCCGGTAGGCATCCGACAGGACACCCAGCGCCTCCGCCTGCTCCCCGGCAGCCTGCTCGTGCAGCCGCGCCGCGGCGGCGGTGAGGAACGGCGCGATGACGGCGCCGGCCTCGATGTACCGGCCGCGCCAGTACAGGCTCCAGCAGCGGTCGGTGGTCGCCCGCAGCTCCTCCAGGGGCGCCGCCTCGGCGTCCGCCGGAAGAAGCCCGGCAGCGGTGTCGTGCACGGCCCGCGACAGGTCGCGGACCATCATGCGGTCACCCTGCTCCATCGCCCGGCGCGGCGCCTGCTGGCCGAGGATGACCGACGTGTCGACGCTCAGCGCGTCGGCGACGGCAAGTAAGGTCGGCAGCGACAACGCCTTGTCCTGCTCCGCCTTCTGAATGGTGACGACGGACAGGCCCGTCATCTCCGCAAGGTCGGCCTGCCGGATCTCCCGGCCGCGCAGGATCTTGATCCGCTCACCTGTGCTGTAGTCGCTCCACTGAGGCATATTGACTCCCTGTCCTGACTCGACATCA
This sequence comes from Streptomyces sp. NPDC047017, assembly GCF_040644175.1. Classification (NCBI taxonomy): domain Bacteria; kingdom Bacillati; phylum Actinomycetota; class Actinomycetes; order Kitasatosporales; family Streptomycetaceae; genus Streptomyces; species Streptomyces sp. NPDC047017. Next base: position 153,300 of record NZ_JBEYVW010000010.1, read on the forward strand.
GAACCGTACTCACGGCCCGCGCAGCCGGTACAGGGAAAGCCCCACCGCTCCTTCTTCGAGCGGTGGGGCTTCATCGTGCGCTCAGAGGGACTTGGCAGAATGATGATCTACTGGCACGTCGAGCGGAAGTCGATGCGCGTCCGCACCCGGCTCGACTCCGGTACGGCTTCCGATGCCGCCTCGATGGTCAAGCGAGTCGGCACCCGGTCACGCCTCGAAGTCGTACTCCAGGACGTACGCCGACGAGTCCAGCACCATCTCGTTGACCTCGACGACGGCTCCTTCGGCGTCGTAGGCGGTGCGGGCGACGAGGACCACCGGGACACCCGCCGGTAGTGCGAGGCGCTCGGCCTCGTCCCGGCTGGGCATGCGCGAACGGATCTCCTCACGGAAGCGGACCGGCGCGTGCCCCAGTTCCGCGAGCCGGGCGTACGTGCCGCCCGGGCCGGTGTCGGGGCGCGTGACCGGTGTGCCGGCGACGAGCGTGGCAGGCAGGTACGAGGTGGAGAGCAGCACGGGCTTGCCGTCGAGCACGAAGCGGCGCCGGCGGACGCAGACCGGTGCGTCCTCGGCCAGTTCCAGGACCGCCGCCACCGCGCCGGGCGCGGCCTCCTCTTCCGTCACCTCGACCGAGTCGACGGTCAGGTCCCGTTCGCCGATGTCGGCCGCCCAGACGGAGCGCCCCTGACCCCACTGGCCGCGCGCGAGACGTTCGATGCCGCGCCGCCGGACGGGCCGGAAGTCCCGGACGAAGACCCCGGCGCCCTTGCGCGCCTCGGCGATGCCCTCCGCCTGGAGCACACCCAGCGCCTGCCGCGCCGTCATCCGGGCCACGCCGTGCTCGGCCATCAGGTCGTTCTCGCCCGGCAGCCGGTCACCCGGCCCGTACCGACCGGCCTCGACGGCCGCCCGCAACTCGGCGGCGATGCGCTGGTACTTGGGCTGCCGCCCTGTCTCCCGGCTGCTCATCCCGACCTCTCCTCGCGCTCGCGGTCCGTTGGGGGCGCTGCCCGCGGCGGCACTGCGTCGGCAAGGCGATCTGGGCCGAGCTGTGCCTGTGGTCCTCGTCTCAGGACGAGTGCGTCGGCGCGAACATGCGCAGGACCGCCGGGAGGACGACCACCGAAGGGCCCGGGGTGGACAAGGACTTCGCCAGGTCCGCCTCCAGGGTCTCCGGGGTCGTGCGCACGCCGGGGACGCCGAAGGACTCGGCCAGGGCGACGTAGTCGGGGCGGGTGAGTTCGGTCGCGGTGGGGCGGCCGAAGGCGTCGGTCATGTACTCGCGGAGGATGCCGTAGCCGCCGTCGTCGACGATCAGCCAGGTGACGTCCAGGTCGTGCTGGCGGGCGGTGGCCAGTTCCGCGATCGAGTAGAGGGCGCCGCCGTCGCCGGAGACGGCGAGGACCGGGCGGGTGGGGTCGGCCACCGCCGCGCCGAGCGCCGCCGGGAAGCCGTAGCCGAGGCCGCCGGCGCCCTGGGCCGAGTGCATGGCATTGGGCGCCTTGGCGTCGAAGGCCGACCAGGCCCAGTACGCCAGGATCGTCATGTCCCAGAAGGACGGGGAGGCGGCGGGCAGCGCGCGGCGGACCGCGGCCAGGACGTCCTGTTCGAGGGTGAGGTCCTGGGCGGCGATGCGGTCACGGACCTTGGCCAGGGTCTCCCGTACGCGGTCGGCGGCGGTCGGGTCGGCGCGCTCCCCGACCGTTTCCAGCAGGGCCTGGAGGGCCAGGCGGGCGTCCGCGTGGATGCCGAGGGCGGGGTGGTTGGACTCCAGCTTGCCGGCGTCCGCCTCGATCTGGATCACCCGGCCGCGCGGGGCGAACGTGTGGTAGTTCGAGGAGAGTTCGCCGAGGCCCGAGCCGACGACGAGCAGGACGTCGGCGTCCTCCAGGAAGTCGGTGGTGTGCCGGTCCTCCAGCCAGGACTGGAGGGACAGCGGGTGGTGCCAGGGGAAGGCGCCCTTGCCGCCGAAGGTGGTGACCACGGGAGCCTGGAGGCGTTCGGCCAGCGCCCGCAGCTTCTTGGAGGCGTCCGCGCGGACCACTCCGCCGCCCGCGATGATCGCCGGGCGGGCCGCACGGGAGAGCAGGTCGGCGGCGACGGCGGTCAGTTCGGGGCGCGGGGCCAGGTCCTCGGGGGTCGCGTCCATCGCGGTGACCACCGGCAGGCGCGTCTCGGCCAGCAGGACGTCCTGCGGGATCTCCACCCACACGGGGCCGTGCGGGGCGGTGAGCGCGGACTGCCAGGCGGCGGCGATCGCGGAGGGGATCTGCGACTGGGTGCGGGCGGTGTGGACGGACTTGACCACGCCCCGGAACGAGGCCGCCTGGTCGGGCAGTTCGTGCAGGTAGCCGTGGCGTCCGCCGCCGAGTCCGGCGGCCGGGACCTGGCTGCCGATCGCCAGCACGGGCGCGGAGGCCGCCGCCGCCTCCTGGAGCGCGGCCAGCGAGGTGAGCGCGCCGGGGCCGGTGGACAGCAGCAGCGGCGCCGCCTCGCCGGTGATCCGGCCGTAGGCGTCGGCGGCGAAGCCCGCGTTGTTCTCCACCCGCAGGCCGATGTACCGCAGGTCCGAGCGGCGCAGGGCGTCGAACATGCCGAGGGCGTGCTGCCCGGGCAGGCCGAAGACGGTGGTCGCGCCGAGTCCGGCCAGGGTCTCCACGACCAGGTCTCCGCCGTTGCGGCCGGGGGGAGGATCGAGGGCGGCCTCCGTCTGCGCGGGCGTCGGGCGGAGTACCAGATCGTGGTCGTGGGTCACTTGGCTGCCTTCTCCCGGGCGATCTGGCGGGACATGATCGTGGTGAGTTCGTACGCCGTGTGGGAGGCGGCCACCGAGGTGATCTCGGCGTGGTCGTAGGCCGGGGCGACCTCGACGACGTCGGCGGAGACGAGGTTGCAGGAGGCCAGGCCGCGCAGGATCTCCAGGAGTTCGCGGGAGGTCATGCCGCCGGCCTCGGGGGTGCCGGTGCCCGGGGCGTGGGCGGGGTCGAGGCAGTCGATGTCGATGGAGATGTACAGCGGGCGGTCGCCGATGCGCTGGCGCAGCTGGTCGGCGATCTCGTCGGCGCCGCGCCGGTAGACGTCCGCGGAGGTGACGATGCCGAAGCCCATCTTCTCGTCGTCGGTGAGGTCCTGCTTGCCGTAGAGCGGGCCGCGGGTGCCGACGTGGGAGAGGGCGGAGGTGTCGAGGATGCCCTCCTCCACCGCGCGGCGGAAGGGGGTGCCGTGGGTGTACTCGGCGCCGAAGTAGGTGTCCCAGGTGTCGAGGTGGGCGTCGAAGTGGAGCAGGGCGACCGGGCCGTGCTTCTTGGCGACCGAGCGCAGCAGCGGCAGCGCGATGGTGTGGTCGCCGCCCAGGGTCATCAGGCGGGCGCCGGTGCCGAGCAGGTCGTCGGCGGCGGCCTCGATGGTCTCCACGGCCTCGTTGATGTGGAAGGGGTTCACGGCGATGTCGCCGCCGTCGGCGACCTGGGCCAGCGCGAAGGGGGAGGCGTCCTGCGCCGGGTTGTAGGGGCGCAGCAGCCGGGACGCCTCGCGGATGGCGTTGCCGCCGAAGCGGGCGCCGGGCCGGTAGGAGACGCCCGAGTCGAACGGGACGCCCACCACGGCGACGTCGGCGGTGCCGACCTCGTCCAGGCGGGGCAGCCGGGCGAAGGTCGCCGGGCCGGCGTACCGCGGGACGCGGGAGGAGTCGACGGGGCCGCGGGGCGTCTCGTTGCTGCTCATGAGGGAATGCCTTCTTTCCTGCGCTTCGTCGCGCATGTACTGCTTTCCTGACGACTCTACTGGTGAGCCGGGACCTGTTCGGACGCGAGTTCGGGACTGTGTCCGGCGAGGCGGGCGCGCCAGACGGTGAGGACGGCCTCGTCGGTGGGCCGGGTCGCCAGGGAGACGGCGACGTAGGCGACCAGGGAGGACAGCAGGCCGTAGTAGACGGGCTGGTTGGCGAGGACGCCGTAGCCGGCCATCAGGCCGATGACGGCGAGGCCGCCGACGACGACGGAGGCGAGGGCGCCCTGCGCGGTGCCGCGCTTCCACAGCAGACCGCCGAGGATGGGCACGAGCAGTCCGCCGACCAGCAGGTTGTAGGCGACGGTCAGCGCCTCGACGACATCATTGAGGGCGATCGCGGTGCCGATCACGCCGACGCCCATGATCAGGATGAAGAGGCGGTTGCCCTTGACCTCGTCGTGCGCGGTGTCGGACGCGGCGCCGTCGGCGGAGCGCTCGGCGGCGCCGCGCAGCCGGGACCAGATGTCGTTGTTGGCGACGGTGGCGCAGGCGATCAGCGCGCCGGAGGAGGTCGACATCACGGCGGCCAGGGCGGCGGCGAGGACGAGTCCGCGCACCCCGACCGGCAGTTCGTCCTTGACGATGGTGGCGAAGGCGTCGTCGGCGCTGCCCAGGTGCGGGTAGAGCACCTTGGCCGCGGTGCCGATGACGGCGCCGGCGAGGGCGTAGACCAGGCAGTAGGTGCCGGCGACGGTGCCGCCGAGGCGGGCGACCCTGTCGCTGCGGGCGGTGAACACGCGCTGCCAGATGTCCTGGCCGATGAGCATGCCGAAGGTGTAGATCAGCACGTAGGTGAAGATCGTCTCGCCGCCGATGCCGAGCGGGTCGAAGTAGGAGGTCGGCAGCTTGGCCTCCATGCCGCTGAAGCCGCCCGCCTTGACGATGGCGATGGGCAGCAGCAGGAGCAGCACGCCGATGGTCTTGACGACGAACTGCACCATGTCGGTCAGGGTGATGGACCACATGCCGCCGAGCGTGGAGTACGCGACGACGATGGCGCCGCCGATCACGATGGCGAGGGTGCGGGGCAGGTCGAACAGGACGTCGAAGATCGTCGCGTAGGCGATGGTGGAGGTGACGGCGAGCATGAGGGTGTAGGACCACATGACGATGCCGGAGATGACGCCCGCCCGGCCGCCGTAGCGCAGGTCCAGCATCTCGGAGACGGTGTACACCTTCAGCCGGGCGATGCGCGCGGAGAAGAAGACCGACAGGGCGAGGATGCCCAGGCCGATGGTGAAGACCATCCAGGCGCCGGACAGCCCGTACTGGTAGCCGAGGCCCACGCCGCCGATGGTGGACGCGCCGCCGAGGACGATCGCCGCCATGGTGCCGGAGTACATCGCGGGCCCCAGGCGGCGGCCCGCCACCAGGAACTCGCTCTTGGACTTGGCGCGGCGCATGCCCCACCAGCCCATGGCGAGCATGCCGGCCAGGTAGACGACGATCACTGTGTAGTCGACGGCCATGGGGGGCCTCCTTCGCGTACTTTCCGGTGGCGGGTCGTGCAGGGGCGGGCGGGGACGCCGGCAGCGGCACGCGGGGACATCCGCCCGTACCCGCGGGGTGCCGGTCCGGATCGACATTAGGTGGCCGGAAAGCGACTGCGAAGTGTACGTTTCCTCCATCCCCACGGCGCTGGATGGAGGGAACGCACACCATGCCGGACACTTCCGCCCCAGCGGTCCCCCCGACCCCACCCGTCCCGCTGGCCGCGCTGCTGGCCCGCGAGGACCTCGCGCTGCGGCAGCTCGCGGGACCGGCCGGCCCGGACGTGGTGATCCACTGGGCGCACACCTCGGAGATGGCCGACCCCTACCCGTACCTGCTCGGCGGCGAGCTGCTGCTGACCGCGGGCGTGCACATCGCGGGCCCGGCCGGGCGCGAGCGGTCCTTCGACGGGTACGTCGCCCGGATCGTCGCGGCGGGCGGCGCGGCCCTGGGCTTCGGGGTGGCGCCCGTGCACGACACGGTCCCGCCCGCCCTGGGCGCCGCCTGCGAGGCCCACGGCCTGCCGCTGCTCGAAGTCCCGCCGCAGACCACGTTCTCCGGTGTCGCCCGGGCCGTGTGGCAGCTGATGGCGCAGGCCCGGCTGGCCGAGCTGCGCCGGGTCACCGAGGCGCAGCAGAGCCTGGCCGCCGCCGCCTCCCGCCCGGACCCGGTGCCCTCGGTGCTGCGCCGGCTGGGGCAGCGGCTGGACGGCCGGGCGGTGCTGTTCGGGCCGGACGGCACCCCGGTGGCGCGGGCGGGGCGGGAGCCGGCGCAGGAGGTGCGCACGGCGCTGGCCGCGCTGGCGGCGCGGGTCCGCCCGGGCGGCACCGGCGGGCCCGGCGGCGCTGGCGGCCCCGGCGGCCCTGGTAGTCCCGGCGGCACCGGCATCGCCGGCAGTCCCGGCAGCCCCGGTGGCTCCGGCGGCTCCGGCGGCTCCGGCGGCTCCGGCGGCTCCGGCGGCGCGCAGCCCGGCCCGCCGGCGCCCAGTTCGGCCACCGACACCGTCGCCGGCCGCCATCTCGCCGCGTACGCGCTGGGCGCCGGGCAGGGTTTCGTGCTCGGCGTCGCCACCGCCCGCCGCGAGCCCGGGGACCACACGATCGCCTCCGTGGCCGCCGTGCTGCTCTCCCTGCTCACCGGCGAGCAGCACGGCTGCACCGGCGCGGCCCGCTCCGCCGCGCTGGTGCGGATGCTGCTGGGGGCGCCGGCCGAGGAGGTGGCGCCGCTGCTCGGCGCGGACCGGTGGGTCGTGGTGCACGCGCGGCCGGACGGGCAGCCGGCGGACGCCGTGGCCGCCTCGGCGCTGGGCGCGGCCCTGGGGTCGGCGCTGGTGGACCCGGCCGGGGACATCGTGCGGGTACTGGTGCCGGCCGACCGGGTGCCGGCGGCGCAGCCCGGCTGGACGCTGGGCGTCAGCGCGGCGGCCGGGCCGGGCGAGTGGCCGGTGGCCGACACCCAGGCGGCCCGCGCGCTGGCCCGGGCCCGGGCCACCCGTGGCGCGCTGGTCCGGCACGGCACCGGGGCGCACCTGGGCGCCCTGGTCGCGCCCGAGGACGCCGAGGCGCACGCCCGCGCGCTCCTCGCCCCGCTCGCCGCCACCCCCGCGCTCACCGAGACCCTGCGGGCCTGGCTCTCGCTGCACGGCAGCTGGGACCGTACGGCGGTGGCGCTGGCCGTGCACCGCAACACCGTGCGGCAGCGGATCGCCCGCTGCGCGGCCCTGCTGGAGGCGGACCTGGACGATCCCGACGTGCGGATGGAGCTGTGGTTCGCGCTCCGGCACCGCTGAGTGACCCGCGTGCCCGGCACCGCTGAGTGACCCGCGTCCCAGCACGCGGTATCCGGGGGAAGCGCACAGCGTGCTGCCCCACAATGGGAGCCATGCCGATATCCGGGACACCCAGCCGCGCCGAACTCGTCGACCATCTCGTGAGGACCCGTATCGCCGGGGACGTCGCCACGCCCCGCGAGAACAACCTCTCGCACTACCGCAAGCTGGCCAACGGCGACCGGAACTTCTGGCTCGGACTGGAACTGGGCGACCGCTGGAGCGACGAGCAGGACGTGCTCGCGGTGATGGCCGAGCGGGTCGGCGTCAACGACGACCCGGAGTACCGCCAGGGCCAGGACACCATCGATCCCGAGCTGACCGTCGACGGCCTGGAGCGGCTGGCCGGCCGGCTGCGCAAGGCGGCCGACGGCGGCCAGCGGGTGCTGTTCGCCACCGGGCACCCGGGCGGCCTGCTGGACGTGCACCGGGCCACGGCGGCGGCGCTGCGCGGCGCCGGCTGCGAGATCGTCGTGATCCCGGAGGGACTGCGGACGGACGAGGGGTACGTCATGCAGTTCGCGGACGTGGCGGTGCTGGAGCACGGGGCGACGCTGTGGCACACGCACTCCGGGGAGCCGATGCGGGCCATCCTCACCGGCCTGGAACGGGCCGGCCGGCCGCTGCCGGACCTCGTGGTCGCCGACCACGGCTGGGCCGGATACGCCGGTCAGCACGGCGTGGACTCCATGGGCTACGCCGACTGCAACGACCCGGCCCTGTTCCTGGCCGAGGCCGAGGGGACCGTCCAGGTGGCGGTCCCGCTCGACGACCACGTGACCAGCCCCCGCCACTACGACCCGATGACGGCGTACCTGCTGGACCGGGCGGGGCTCGCTGCTCAGTGATCCCGGGGGACCCGGACCACGCCCTCCTGGATCACCGAGATCGCCAGCCGTCCGTCCTGGGTGTGGATGCGGGCCTGCCCGAGGCCGCGCCCGCCGTGCGCGGAGGGCGACTCCTGGTCGTACAGCAGCCACTCGTCGGCGCGGAAGGGCCGGTGGAACCACATGGCGTGGTCCAGGGAGGCCCCGACGACGTCCCCGACGGCCCAGCCGCCGCGCCCGTGGGCGAGCAGCACCGAGTCGAGCAGGGTCATGTCGGAGACGTAGGTGGCGAGGACGACGTGCAGCAGCGGATCGTCGTCGAGCTTGCCGTTGGTGCGGAACCACACCTGGGAGTGCGGCGCGCGCGGCTCGCCGAACCTGCCGTACGGCGGCTCGTCCACATAGCGCAGGTCGACGGCCTCGCGCGCTTCGAGGAAGCGGGCGACGACCTCGGGCGCCAGGTGGCCGTAGGAGCGCAGCCGGGCGGCTGAGGTGGGCAGGGTCTCCGGGTCCGGGGCGGCCGGCATCGGGGCCTGGTGGTCGAGTCCCTCCTCGTACGTCTGGAAGGACGCGGAGAGGTGGAAGATCGGCTGCCCGTGCTGGACGGCGACGACACGGCGGGTGGTGAAGGAGCGGCCGTCGCGGATGCGGTCCACGCTGTAGACGATGGGCGCGCCGGGGTCGCCTGGGCGCAGGAAATAGGCGTGCAGCGAGTGCGCGTGCCGGTCCTCGGGGACCGTGCGGCCGGCCGCGACCAGCGCCTGGGCGGCGACCTGCCCGCCGAAGACCCGGGGGACGACGGCGGAGCGGGAGTGGCCGCGGAAGATGTCCTGCTCGATCCGCTCCAGGTCGAGCAGATCGAGCAGGGACTCCAGTGCCTGGCTCACGGGTGGTTACAGGCCCATGTTCTTGGCGATGATCGACTTCATGATCTCGCTGGTGCCGCCGTAGATGCGGTTGACGCGGTTGTCGGCGTACAGACGGGCGATCGGGTACTCGTTCATGTAGCCGTAGCCGCCGTGCAGCTGGAGGCAGCGGTCGATGACGCGGTGGGCGACCTCGGTGCAGAACAGCTTGGCGGAGGCGGCCTCGGCGGGGGTCAGCTCGCCGGCGTCCAGGGCCTCGGTGGCGCGGTCGGCGACGGCCTCGGCGGCGTCCACCTCGGCCTGGCAGGCGGCCAGCTCGAACTTGGTGTTCTGGAAGTGGGCGACCGGCTTGCCGAAGACCGTGCGGTCCTGGACGTAACTCTTGGCGAACCGGACGGCGGCCCTGGCCTGCGCGTACGCGCCGAAGGCGATGCCCCAGCGCTCGGAGGCCAGGTTGTGGCCGAGGTAGGAGAAGCCCTTGTTCTCCTCGCCGAGCAGGTCTTCGACGGGGACCTTGACGTCCACGAAGGCCAGCTCGGCGGTGTCGGAGGTGCGCAGGCCCAGCTTGTCCAGCTTGCGGCCGACGGAGTAGCCCTCGGACTTGGTGTCCACGGCGAACAGGGAGATGCCGAAGCGGCGGTCGTCCTCCTTGGGCGCGGAGGTCCGGGCGCAGACGATGACCTTGTCGGCGTGCACACCGCCGGTGATGAAGGTCTTGGCGCCGTTGAGGACGTAGTGCGTGCCGTCCGCGGAGAGCTTGGCGGTGGTCTTCATGCCGGCCAGGTCCGAGCCGGTGCCGGGCTCGGTCATGGCGATGGCCCACATCTCCTCGCCGGTGACGAACTTCGGCAGGAAACGCTTCTTCTGCTCGTCCGTGGCCAGCATCTTGAGGTACGGCAGGGCGAGCAGCACATGCACGCCGGAGCCGCCGAACTGGACGCCCGCGCGGGCGGTCTCCTCGTACAGCACCGCCTCGAACTTGTGGCTGTCCATGCCCGCGCCGCCGAACTCCTCGGGCACGTTGATCCCGAAGATGCCCAGCTCACCGAGCTTGTAGTAGAAGTCGCGCGGCGCCTGCCCGGCGGCGAACCACTCGTCGTAGACCGGCACGACCTCGGACTCGATGAAGTCCCGGAGGGTCTCCCGGAACGCCTCGTGATCCTCGTTGAACACCGTACGGCGCACGCCGCCACCTCCACGTACCTCGGCTGTCTAAGCGCTTGCTCACACAAACGTACCGACGAGTACGGCGTCGAGTAAAGCCCGGAACCGGTAACGCTCGTCACGCTTCGAAGGGGCGCGGGGAACTGCGCGGGCAATCCCCACCGCCCCGCACCCGCCCGCAAGGCGCACCCACCCGCCCCGTGGGCGAAGGGGGCACGGGGCAGAGCCCCGCCCCCACCCCGCTCAGCCCGCCGCAGGCGACGCCGCCGAGAAGGCCCCCCGGGCCATCCGGTGCAGCAACTCCGCCGTGGCCCCCCGTCCGGGCAGGACCCCGCGCCGCCCGAGATGCGGCGTGGAGTTCAGCAGCCCGAACACCGAGTGGACGGCCGACCGCGCGGCGGGCTCGGTGAGGCCGGGATGGACCTGGCACACCACCTCCACCCACAGCTCGACGTACTGCCGCTGGAGCTGGCGCACCAGCTTGCGGTCACTGTCCCGCAGGCGGTCCAGCTCGCGGTCGTGCAAGGTGATGAGGGAACGGTCGTCGAGCGCGAAGTCGATGTGCCCCTCGATGAGCGAGTCGAGGACCGCCTCCGGCCCCGCCGCCCCGTCCGCCTCCGCCAGGCGCCGCTTCGCTCCGGTCAGCAGCCGGCCGCTGATGCCGACCAGCAGCTCCGCGAGCATCGCGTCCTTGCCCGGGAAGTGCCGGTACAGACCGGGTCCGCTGATGCCCACCGCGGCGCCTATCTCGTCGACGCCGACGCCGTGGAAGCCGCGTTCGGCGAAGAGCCGCGCGGCTTCCCTGAGGATCTGCTCGCGGCGGGTGGGGGCGTCGGTTCGCGTGGCCATGAGGACAATTCTAGACAGGGACGTTAGCGCTCGTTAACCTGGAGGCGATGGGTTAACGCTCATTAACAAGTGGACCACGTCGACCACCGGGTGAGGGGACCACAGGGATGCACGAGGCACCGGAGCTGACGAGCGATGGGGGTGCCCCCGCGCGAGTCCTTTCGAGCGTGGGGGAGGACCCCGCGTCGGCGGCCTGGCAGGCCAACGAGGAGGCCCACCGGGCGCTCGTCGCAGAGCTGCGCGGCAGGCTGGCCGCCGCGCGGCTCGGCGGCGGCGAGCGGGCGCGGGCCCGGCACACCGCGCGCGGGAAGCTGCTGCCCCGGGACCGGGTGGACACGCTGCTCGACCCGGGCTCGCCGTTCCTGGAGCTGGCCCCGCTGGCCGCCGAGGGGATGTACGACGGGCAGGCGCCGGCCGCCGGGGTGATCGCCGGGATCGGGCGGGTCAGCGGGCGCGAGTGCGTGATCGTCGCCAACGACGCCACCGTCAAGGGCGGCACGTACTACCCGATGACGGTCAAGAAGCACCTGCGGGCCCAGGAAGTGGCCCTGGAGAACCGGCTGCCCTGCCTGTACCTCGTCGACTCCGGCGGCGCCTTCCTGCCCATGCAGGACGAGGTGTTCCCCGACCGCGAGCACTTCGGCCGGATCTTCTACAACCAGGCGCGGATGTCCGGGGCGGGCATCCCGCAGATCGCCGCGGTGCTCGGCTCGTGCACGGCCGGCGGGGCGTACGTCCCGGCGATGAGCGACGAGGCCGTGATCGTCCGCAACCAGGGCACGATCTTCCTGGGCGGCCCCCCGCTGGTGAAGGCGGCCACCGGCGAGGTCGTGACGGCGGAGGAGCTGGGCGGCGGCGAGGTCCACTCCCGGGTCTCCGGGGTCACCGACCATCTCGCCGAGGACGACGCGCACGCCCTGTCCATCGTGCGCACCATCGTCTCCACCCTGCCCGCGCGCGGGGCGCTGCCCTGGGAGGTGACCGCGCCCGTCGAGCCGAAGGCCGACCCCTACGGGCTGTACGGCGCGGTGCCGGTGGACTCCCGCACGCCCTACGACGTCCGCGAGATCATCGCGCGCGTGGTGGACGGCTCGCGCTTCGCCGAGTTCAAGGCCGAGTTCGGGCAGACGCTGGTCACCGGCTTCGCCCGGGTCCACGGCCACCCGGTCGGGATCGTCGGCAACAACGGCATCCTGTTCGCCGAGTCCGCCCAGAAGGGCGCCCACTTCGTCGAGCTGTGCGACCAGCGCGGCATCCCGCTGCTGTTCCTGCAGAACATCTCCGGTTTCATGGTGGGCCGCGACTACGAGGCGGGCGGCATCGCCAAGCACGGCGCCAAGATGGTGACGGCGGTGGCGTGCACCAGGGTGCCCAAGCTGACCGTGGTCGTCGGCGGCTCCTACGGCGCGGGCAACTACTCCATGTGCGGCCGGGCCTACTCGCCCCGCTTCCTGTGGATGTGGCCCAACGCCAAGATCTCCGTGATGGGCGGCGAGCAGGCGGCCTCCGTGCTGGCCACCGTCAAGCGGGACCAGCTCGAAGCCCGCGGCGAGGAGTGGTCCACCGAGGACGAGGAGTCCTTCAAGGCGCCCGTCCGCGCCCAGTACGAACACCAGGGCAGCGCGTACTACGCCACCGCCCGCCTGTGGGACGACGGTGTGATCGACCCGCTGGAGACCCGTCAGGTGCTGGGCCTGGCCCTGACCGCCTGCGCCAACGCTCCGCTGGGTGAACCCCAGTTCGGCGTCTTCCGGATGTGAGGGGGACCTGTTGACCATGTTCGACACAGTTCTGGTGGCCAACCGCGGCGAGATCGCGGTCCGTGTCGTCCGCACCCTGCGCGCCCTCGGGGTGCGCTCGGTGGCGGTCTTCTCGGACGCCGACGCCGACGCCCGGCACGTCCGGGAGGCCGACACCGCGGTACGGATCGGCCCGGCGCCCGCGGCCGACAGCTATCTGCGCGCCGACCGGCTCCTGGAGGCCGCCGCCCGCGGCGGCGCGCGGGCCGTCCACCCCGGGTACGGCTTCCTCGCGGAGAACGCGGAGTTCGCGCGGGCCTGCGAGGCGGCCGGGCTGGTCTTCATCGGCCCGCCGGCGGACGCCATCTCCCTGATGGGCGACAAGATCCGCGCCAAGGAGAGGGTCGCGGCCGCCGGGGTGCCGGTGGTCCCCGGCTCCTCCGGTTCCGGGCTGAGCGACGGGGAGCTGGCCGAGGCGGCCCGCGCCATCGGCATGCCGGTGCTGCTGAAGCCGTCGGCGGGCGGCGGCGGCAAGGGCATGCGCCTGGTGCGCGAGGCGGACCTGCTGGCCGAGGAGATCGCCGCCGCCCGCCGCGAGGCCCGCGCCTCCTTCGGCGACGACACCCTGCTGGTGGAGCGCTGGGTGGACCGGCCCCGGCACATCGAGATCCAGGTCCTGGCCGACGGCCACGGCAACGTGATCCATCTGGGCGAGCGCGAGTGCTCCCTCCAGCGGCGCCACCAGAAGATCATCGAGGAGGCGCCGAGCGTGCTCCTCGACGAGGCCACGCGCGCGGCGATGGGCGAGGCGGCCGTGCAGGCGGCCCGCTCGTGCGGCTACCGGGGCGCGGGCACGGTGGAGTTCATCGTGCCGGGCGGCGACCCGTCCTCGTACTACTTCATGGAGATGAACACCCGCCTCCAGGTGGAGCACCCGGTCACCGAGCTGATCACGGGCCTGGACCTGGTGGAGTGGCAGCTGCGGGTCGCGGCCGGCGAGCGCCTGCCGTACGCGCAGGAGGACATCACCCTCACCGGGCACGCCGTCGAGGCGCGGCTGTGCGCGGAGGACCCGGCGCGCGGCTTCCTGCCCTCGGGCGGCACCGTGCTCAGGCTGCGCGAGCCGCAGGGCGACGGGGTGCGCACCGACTCCGGGCTGAGCGAGGGCACCGAGGTCGGCAGCCTGTACGACCCGATGCTGTCCAAGGTGATCGCCCACGGCCCCGACCGCGCCACCGCGCTGCGCAGGCTGCGCGCGGCCCTGGCGGAGACGGTCACCCTCGGCGTGCAGACCAACGCCGGGTTCCTGCGCCGGCTGCTGGCCCACCCGGCGGTCGTGGCGGGCGAGCTGGACACCGGTCTGGTGGAGCGGGTGGTGGCCGAGCTGGTCCCCGCGGACGTGCCGGAGGAGGTCTACGAGGCCGCCGCCGCGGTACGTCTTGAGGCGCTGCGGCCGCGGCCCGCGGGCGAGGGGGGCTGGACGGACCCGTTCTCCGTGCCCAGCGGCTGGCGGCTGGGCGGGGAGCCGAAGCCGGTGGCCTTCCCGCTGCGGGTCGCCGACCCCGTGGCGTACGCCCCGCGCGGCACCCACTCCGTCACCGCGGACACGGTCGCCGTCACCCTCGACGGCGTCCGGCACACCTTCCACCGGGCCGCCGACTGGCTGGGCCGCGACGGCGACGCCTGGCACGTGCGCGACCACGACCCGGTGGCCGCCTCGCTCACCCGGGCGGCCCACGGCGGCGCCGACTCGCTGACCGCCCCCATGCCGGGCACGGTCACGGTGGTGAAGGTCGCCGTGGGCGACGAGGTGAGTGCGGGCCAGAGCCTGCTGGTGGTGGAGGCGATGAAGATGGAGCACGTCATCTCCGCCCCGCACGCCGGCACGGTCGCCGAACTGGACGTCACCCCCGGCACCACGGTCGCCATGGACCAGGTGCTCGCGGTCGTCGCGCCGCACGACGAGGAAGGGACGGTGGGGACATGACCACCGAGGCGGTCACCGGGGCACTTCCCATGGTCGTCCCGGCCACCGGCCTGCCCGCGCGGGTCAGGGTCCACGAGGTCGGCCCGCGCGACGGCCTGCAGAACGAGAAGGCGACCGTGCCGACCGAGGTCAAGGCGGAGTTCATCCGCCGGCTGGCGGACGCGGGCCTGACCACGATCGAGGCGACCAGCTTCGTCCACCCGAAGTGGGTGCCGCAGCTCGCCGACGCCGAACAGCTGTTCCCGCTGGTCGACGACCTCCCGGTGGACCTGCCGGTGCTGGTGCCCAACGAGCGCGGCCTGGAGCGGGCCCTGGCGCTGGGCGCGTCCCGGGTGGCCGTCTTCGCCAGCGCCACCGAGTCCTTCGCCAAGGCCAACCTCAACCGGACGGTGGACGAGGCGCTGGCCGTGTTCGAACCGGTGGTGGCGCGCGCGAAGGAGGCCGGCGCGCACGTGCGCGGCTATCTGTCGATGTGCTTCGGCGACCCGTGGGAGGGGCCGGTCCCCGTGCACCAGGTGGTCCGGGTCTGCCGGGCCCTGCTGGGCATGGGCTGCGACGAGCTGAGCCTCGGCGACACGATCGGCGTGGCCACCCCCGGACAGGTGCTGGAGCTGCTGGCCGCGCTGGGCGAGGCGGGGGTGCCGGCCGACGTCCTCGGGGTGCACTTCCACGACACCTACGGCCAGGCGCTCGCCAACACCCTGGCCGCCCTCCAGCACGGCGTCACCACCGTGGACGCCTCCGCGGGCGGCCTCGGCGGCTGCCCGTACGCGAAGTCCGCCACCGGCAACCTCGCCACCGAGGACCTGGTGTGGATGCTGCGGGGCCTCGGCATCGACACCGGGATCGACCTCGGCCGCCTCGTCGCCACGAGCGAGTGGATGGCCGCACGGCTGGGCCGGCCCAGCCCCTCCCGTACCCTCCGTGCCCTCTCCCACAAGGAGCAGTGATCGACGATGAACCACCGCCTCACCCCTGAGCTGGAGGAACTGCGCCGCACCGTGGAGCAGTTCGCCCACGACGTCGTGGCCCCCAAGATCGGCGACTTCTACGAGCGGCACGAGTTCCCGTACGAGATCGTCCGGGAGATGGGCCGCATGGGCCTGTTCGGGCTGCCGTTCCCGGAGGAGTACGGCGGCATGGGCGGCGACTACCTGGCGCTCGGCATCGCGCTGGAGGAGCTGGCCCGGGTGGACTCCTCGGTGGCGATCACACTGGAGGCCGGGGTGTCGCTGGGCGCGATGCCGATCCATCTGTTCGGCACCGAGGAGCAGAAGCGCGCCTGGCTGCCGAAGCTGTGCGCGGGCGAGATGCTGGGCGCGTTCGGGCTGACCGAGCCGGACGGCGGCTCGGACGCGGGCGCGACCCGGACGACGGCCCGGGTGGACCCGGCCACCGGCGAGTGGGTGATCAACGGCACCAAGTGCTTCATCACCAACTCGGGCACGGACATCACCGGCCTGGTCACGGTCACGGCGGTCACCGGCCGCAAGGCCGACGGCAGGCCCGAGATCACCGCGATCATCGTGCCGTCCGGCACCCCCGGTTTCACCGTGGCGCCCGCCTACTCCAAGGTCGGCTGGAACGCCTCGGACACCCGTGAGCTGTCCTTCGCCGACGTGCGGGTCCCGGCGGCCAACCTGCTGGGCGAGGAGGGCCGCGGGTACGCGCAGTTCCTGCGCATCCTCGACGAGGGCCGGATCGCCATCGCCGCGCTGGCCACCGGGCTCGCCCAGGGCTGTGTGGACGAGTCGGTGAAGTACGCCAAGGAGCGGCATGCCTTCGGGCGGCCGATCGGCGCCAACCAGGCGGTCCAGTTCAAGATCGCCGACATGGAGATGAAGGCGCACACCTCCCGGCTGGCCTGGCGCGACGCGGCCGCCCGGCTGGTGTCCGGCGAGCCGTTCAAGAAGGAGGCGGCACTGGCCAAGCTGTACTCGTCCACGATCGCCGTGGACAACGCGCGCGACGCCACCCAGATCCACGGCGGCTACGGCTTCATGAACGAGTACCCGGTCGCCCGGATGTGGCGCGACTCCAAGATCCTGGAGATCGGCGAGGGCACCAGCGAGGTCCAGCGGATGCTGATCGCCCGCGAGCTGGGCCTGGTCGGCTGAGCGGGGCCTGGTCGGCCGGGCGGGGGCGGCGGGGCCGGGGTGCCCCGCCCCCTGGACAGCAAATGAGGTTAGGCTAACCTGCCTTCGAACCCGTCCGGCGGGCGCCCCGCCCCGTTCGAAAGCAGTCGCATCCATGTCCCACGCCCGTGCCACTCTTCTCTCCCGCCGCGGTGTGCTCGCCGCCGGCGGCGCCCTCGGTCTCGGGGCCGCGCTCGCGGCCTGCGGGGACGACAAGAGCAAAGGGTCGGGCAGCGGCGGCTCGGGGGCCGCGAAGTCGGGCCCGTGGACGTTCAAGGACGACCGCGGGCAGACCGTCAAGGCGGACAAGGTCCCTTCCGGCATCGTCGCGTTCGTCGGCGTGGCCGCGGCGCTGTACGACTACGGCATCCAGGCCAAGGGCGTGTTCGGCCCGACGACGACCAAGGACGGCAAGGCCGATGTGCAGGCCGGCGACATGGACGTCAGCAAGGTGACGGTGCTGGGCAACGAGTGGGGCCAGTTCAACATCGAGAAGTACGCGGGCCTCGCCCCCGACCTGCTCGTCTCGACGATGTTCGACGGCGCGGGCACCCTCTGGTACGTCCCGGACGCCTCGAAGAAGAAGATCCTGGGCGTGGGCGCCCCCTCCGTGGGCATCTCCGTCTACGACCGGCAGCTGCCCGAGCCGCTGGAGCGGATGCTCGCGCTCGCCAGGTCGCTCGGCGCGGACGTCACCACCGACAAGGTCAAGCAGGCCAGGAAGCGCTTCGAGGACGCGGCGGCCCGGCTGCGCGCCGCCGCCAAGTCCAAGCCCGGCATCAAGGTGATGGTGGGCTCCGCCAGTCAGGACCTGTTCTACGTCTCCGGCAGCAACCTCTCCATCGACCTGGAGTACTTCAAGGCGCTCGGTGTGGACCTCGTCGAGCCCCCGGAGAGCGCCAAGAAGCAGGGCGGCGGCTGGTACGAGTCGCTGAGCTGGGAGAACGTCGACAAGTACCCGGCCGACATCATCATGATGGACAACCGCACCTCGGCCATCCAGCCCGCCGCCATCACCCAGGGCACCTGGAAGAAGCTGCCCGCGGTGAAGGCCGGCCAGGTCATCGCCCGCAACCCGGAGCCGATCCTGTCCTACGACAAGTGCGTGCCGCTGCTCGACGACCTCGCCAAGGCCATCGAGACGGCGAAGAAGGTCGGCTGACCCCCGCCCCTCCCCCGCCGCCGGAGCCGCCGTACATCCGGCCGGCGGGGACCGGCGCATGACGACGGGCCGCAGCACCCCGTCCGTACCGCCCGCACCGCGGGTGGCGGACCGGGCCGCTGCGGCCCGTCGGCGTTCCGGGGCCCCGCACCGCCGCGGCCCGCCCTGACGCCGGATCAGGCGGTCCGCCCGGAGTGACGCCGGTCACCGCGGGGTGGAGTTTCCCGAGGGTGACGTTAGGTTAGGCTTACCTAAGTCGATCGCGCGAAGCCCCTCGTTCGCCCTTCCGCGAACCGTCCCCATCCCCCGGAGGCTCCCCCCATGCGCTCCCACCTGCTCAACGACCGGACGGCGGAGCACTACCGCCGCTGTGTCACCGAAGGGGTCGAGCGGGTCGCCGCCCGGCTCGCCGGCACCGAGCGCCCCTTCACCGGCATCACGGCCGACTCCCTCGCCCCCCGCGTCGACGGGATCGACCTCGACCGCCCGCTGCACGACACCACGGCCGTCCTCGACGAACTGGAGGAGGTCTACCTGCGGGACGCGGTCTACTTCCACCACCCCCGCTACCTCGGCCACCTCAACTGCCCGGTCGTCATCCCGGCCGTGCTCGGCGAGGCGGTGCTGTCCGCCGTCAACTCCTCCCTGGACACCTGGGACCAGTCCGCCGGCGCCACCCTCATCGAGCGCCGGCTCGTCG
Source organism: Streptomyces sp. NPDC047017 (assembly GCF_040644175.1). Taxonomy (NCBI): domain Bacteria; kingdom Bacillati; phylum Actinomycetota; class Actinomycetes; order Kitasatosporales; family Streptomycetaceae; genus Streptomyces; species Streptomyces sp. NPDC047017. Next base: position 171,837 of record NZ_JBEYVW010000010.1, read on the forward strand.
ACTGGACGGCCGCCCGGATCGGCCTCGGCCCCGCCGCCGACGGCGTGTTCACCTCCGGCGGCAGCCAGTCCAACCTGCACGCGCTGCTGCTCGCCCGGGAGGAGGCCAAGACCAGCGCGCCCGAACGGCTGCGGATCCTCGCCTCCGAGGCGAGCCACTTCAGCGTCCAGAAGTCGGCGAAACTGCTGGGCCTCGGCCCGGACGCGGTGATCACCGTCCCCGTCGACCACGAGCGGCGCCTGCGGCCCGCCGCGCTCGCCCGCGCACTGGAGCGCTGCCGCCAGGACGATCTGGTCCCCATGGCCGTGGTCGCCACCGCCGGCACCACCGACTTCGGCTCCATCGACCCGCTGCCCGAGGCCGCCGAGCTGTGCGACCACTACGGCGCCTGGCTGCACGTGGACGCGGCCTACGGCTGCGGCCTGCTGGTCTCCCCCACCCGGCGCCACCTCCTGGACGGCATCGAACGCGCCGACTCGGTCACCGTCGACTTCCACAAGTCCTTCTTCCAGCCGGTGAGTTCCTCCGCGCTGCTGGTCCGGGACGGGGCGACGCTGCGGCACGCCACCTACCACGCGGAGTACCTCAACCCCCGCCGCACCCTCGCCGAGCGCATCCCCAATCAGGTCGACAAGTCTTTGCAGACCACCCGCCGCTTCGACGCCCTCAAACTGTGGACGACCCTGCGCGTGATGGGCGCCGACGGCATCGGGCGGCTCTTCGACGAGGTGTGCGACCTGGCCGCCGAGGGCTGGCGGACGCTCGCCGCCGACCCGCGCTTCGACGTCGTCGTGCAACCCGCCCTGTCCACGCTGGTCTTCCGCTACATCCCGGCCCGGGTCACCGGCCCGGACGCCATCGACCGCGCCAACCTGTACGCCCGCAAGGCCCTGTTCGCCTCCGGTGACGCCGTGGTCGCGGGCACCAGGGCCGACGGCCGCCACTACCTGAAGTTCACCCTCCTCAACCCCGAGACCACGGCGGACGACCTCGCCGCCGTCCTCGACCTGATCGCCGGCCACGCCGAGCAGTACCTGGGAGCGTCCCTTGACCGCGCGTCCTGAAGCCCGTACCGAGCCCTACGACTTCGTGGGCATCGGCCTCGGCCCGTTCAACCTCGGCCTGGCCTGCCTGACCGAGCCGATCAGCGGCCTGGACGGCGTCTTCCTGGAATCCAAGCCCGACTTCGCCTGGCACGCCGGGATGTTCCTGGACGGCGCCCACCTGCAGACCCCGTTCCTGTCGGACCTGGTCACCCTGGCCGACCCGACCTCCCCGTACTCCTTCCTCAGCTACCTGAAGGAGAAGGGCCGGCTGTACTCGTTCTACATCCGGGAGAACTTCTACCCGCTGCGCGTCGAGTACGACGACTACTGCCGCTGGGCGGCGAACCGGCTGAGCAGCGTCCGCTTCGGCACCACGGTCACCGAGGTGACGTACGACGAGGGCGAGGAGCTGTACGCCGTGCGCACGCGCACCGGGACGACGTACCGCACGCGCCGGCTGGTGCTGGGCACCGGCACCCCGCCGCACCTCCCGGACGCCTGCCGCGGTCTGCCCGGCGACTTCCTGCACAACTCCCGCTACCTGGAGCACAAGGAGCGGCTGCGGCACAAGGAGTCGATCACCCTGGTGGGCAGCGGCCAGTCCGCCGCCGAGATCTACCTCGACCTGCTCAGCGAGATCGACGTGCACGGCTACCGGCTGAACTGGGTGACCCGCTCGCCGCGCTTCTTCCCCCTCGAATACACCAAGCTCACCCTGGAGATGACCTCCCCGGAGTACGTCGACTACTACCACGCGCTGCCCGAAGCGACCCGCTACCGCCTCACCGAGCAGCACAAGGGCCTGTTCAAGGGCATCGACGGCGACCTGATCGACGAGATCTTCGACCTGCTGTACCAGAAGAACCTCTCCGGGCCGGTCCCCACCCGGCTGCTCACCAACTCCGCGCTGACCGGGGCCGCCTGGGAGGACGGCGGCTACCGCCTCACCTTCCGCCAGGAGGAGCAGGGCAAGGACTTCGAGCTGCGCAGCGACGGCCTGGTGCTGGCCACCGGCTACCGCTACACCGAGCCGGAGTTCCTGGAACCGGTCAGGCACCGGCTGCGCTACGACGCGCGCGGCAACCACGACATCGGCCGCAACTACGCCATCGACGTCACCGGGCGGGGCGTGTTCCTGCAGAACGCGGGCGTCCACGCGCACAGCATCACCAGCCCCGACCTCGGCATGGGCGCCTACCGCAACAGCTGCATCATCCGTGAGCTGCTCGGCACCGAGTACTACCCCGTCGAGAAGACGATCGCTTTCCAGGAGTTCGCCGTATGACCTTCACGATCCGCCCGCTCGACCCGCTGAAGGACGCCGAACTCGTGCACGGCTGGGTCACGCACCCCAAGGCGGCGTTCTGGATGATGCAGGACGCCAGGCTCCAGGACGTCGAGCGCGCCTACATGCAGATCGCGGCCGACGGCCACCACGACGCCTTCCTCGGCCTGCGCGCCGGGGAGCCGGTCTTCCTGATGGAGCGCTACGACCCCGCCCTGCGCGAGCTGACCGGGCTGTACGAGCCGGAGCCGGGCGATGTCGGCATGCACTTCCTGGTCGCGCCCACCGACCGGCCGGAGCACGGGTTCACCCGGGCCGTGCTCACCGCCGTGATGCGGCACCTGTTCGCGGACCCGGCCGCCCGGCGGGTCGTGGTCGAGCCGGACGTACGCAACACGGCCGTGCACACCCTCAACGAGGCCGTCGGCTTCGTCGCGGACCGGGAGCTGCGGATGCCGGAGAAGACGGCGCTGCTGAGCTTCTGCACCCGGGAGCGGTTCGAGCGGGCGGTGGCCGCGTGAGCCCCGCCGACGCCGTCGCCCACCTCTCCCCCGAGCGCTGGGCCGCCGCCGACCGCCTCCTGATCCGCAAGGCGCTCGCCGAGTTCGCGCACGAGCGGCTGCTCACCCCCGAACCGGACGGCGACGACCACTACACGCTCCGCAGCGACGACGGCCTGACCCGCTACCGCTTCACCGCCGTCCGCCGCGCCCTGGACCACTGGCAGGTCGACGCGGACTCGATCACCCGCCACCGCGACGGCACCGCCACCGCACTGTGCGCCCTGGACTTCGTCATCGAGTTCAAGGAGACCCTCGGGCTGAGCGACGAGGTCCTGCCGGTCTACCTGGAGGAGATCTCCTCCACCCTGGCCGGCACCTGCTACAAGCTCACCGGGCCGCGGCTCACCTCGGCCGAGCTGGCGAACGGCTCCTTCCAGGACATCGAGACGGGCATGACCGAGGGCCACCCGTGCTTCGTCGCCAACAACGGGCGGCTCGGCTTCGGCGTCCACGAGTACCTGTCGTACGCCCCGGAGACCGCGAGCCCCGTCCGGCTGGTGTGGCTGGCCGCGCACCGCTCGCGGGCCGCGTTCACGGCGGGCGCCGGCATCACGTACGAGTCGTTCCTGCGCGCGGAGCTGGGCGAGGAGACCGTGCGCCGCTTCCACGGCGTGCTCACCGGCCAGGGCCTGGACCCCGCCGACTACCTGTTCCTGCCCGTGCACCCCTGGCAGTGGTGGAACAAGCTGTCCGTCACCTTCGCCGCCGAGGTCGCCCGCCGGAATCTGGTCTGCCTGGGCGAGGGCGACGACACGTACCTGGCCCAGCAGTCGGTGCGGACGTTCTTCAACGCCTCCCACCCGGAGAAGCACTATGTGAAGACGGCCCTGTCGGTGCTCAACATGGGCTTCATGCGCGGCCTGTCCGCCGCCTACATGGAGGCCACCCCGGCCATCAACGACTGGCTGCACCGGCTGATCGAGGGCGACCCGGTGCTGAAGGAGACCGGGCTGACCATCATCCGGGAGCGGGCGGCGGCCGGCTACCGGCACCTGGAGTACGAGAGGGCGACGGACCGCCACTCGCCCTACCGGAAGATGCTGGCCGCGCTGTGGCGGGAGAGCCCCGTGCCCCGGCTCCAGGGCGGCGAGTCCCTGGCCACGATGGCCGCGCTGCTGCACGTGGACCACACCGGCGCGTCCTTCGCCGGCGCGCTGGTCGAGCGCTCCGGGCTGCCGCCCCGGCAGTGGCTGCGCCAGTACCTGCGCGCCTACCTCGTCCCGCTGCTGCACAGCTTCTACGCCTACGACCTGGCCTTCATGCCGCACGGCGAGAACGTGATCCTGGTCCTGGAGGACGGCGCGGTGCGGCGGGCGGTGTTCAAGGACATCGCGGAGGAGATCGTGGTGATGGACCCGGACGCGGTGCTGCCGCCGGAGGTCGCCCGCATCCGCGCCGACGTCCCCGAGGAGCACAAGCTGCTGTCCCTGTTCACGGACGTCTTCGACTGCTTCTTCCGCTTCCTGGCCGCGATCCTGGCCGAGGAGGGGCTGCTCGACGAGGACGGCTTCTGGGCGACGGTCGCCGAGGTGGTGCGCGGCTACCAGGAGTCGGTGCCCCACCTCGCCGACCGCTTCCGCCAGTACGACCTGTTCGCACCCGAGTTCGCGCTCTCCTGCCTCAACCGGCTCCAGCTGCGCGACAACCGGCAGATGGTGGACCTGGCCGACCCGTCGGGCGCCCTGCAAATGGCGGGCACGCTGGCCAACCCCCTGGCGGGCCGCTAGTCCCGCCGCCCCCGAGAACGGGCGGGCGCCCCGGAGACGGTCCTCCGGGGCGCCCGTCTGCGTGACCGGTCAGCCGCTGGTCCAGGGCACCTGGGGCGAGCGGTAGTAGCCGATGCCCAGGGCGTCCCAGCGCGGTGCCTGCGCGGCGAGCCGCACCTTGTAGGTGTCCCAGTCGTGCGTGGCGGCGGGCGACCAGCCGAGTTCGGCGGCGCCCGGCAGCCTCGGGAAGGCCATGGTGTCGAGCTGGGCGGAGGTGGAGAGGGTCTCCGACCACATCGGGGCCTCCACGCCCCGGACGGCGGACGCGGGCGCGCCCGGCAGGTAGGCCGCCGGGTCCCAGTCGTAGGAGCGCCGCACCTCGACGTAGCCGGCCCAGGCCAGCCCCAGCGGGGTGTCCTTGGTGTACTTCATGTCCAGGTAGACCCGGTCGGCCGGGGACAGGATCAGTCCGGTGCCGTGCCGGGCGGCCCGGGCGACCTGCGCCTTCTCGGCGGCGCCGGTGGAGTCCAGGCCCCAGTACTGGGCGAGGGCGCCCGGGGCCGGGGTGGCGGCGGTCAGCTGGTGCCAGCCGATGACCGTCTTGCCGTACCGGGCGACGATCGGCTGCACCTTGTCCATGAAGGTGACGTAGTCGGCCTGGCTGGTGGAGTGCGCCTCGTCACCGCCGATGTGGAGGTAGCGGCCCAGGGTCATGGCGGCCAGTTCGCGCACCACGTCGTTCACGAAGTCGTACGTGACGGGCTTGTGCACGCACAGGGAGCTGAAGCCGACCTCGGTGCCGGTGTAGAGCGGGGGCGCGGTGCCGTCGCAGTTGAGGGCGGCGTAGGAGGCGAGCGCCGCGTTGGTGTGGCTCGGCATGTCGATCTCCGGTACGACCTCCAGGTAGCGGGAGGCGGCGTAGCGGACGATCTCGCGGTAGTCGGCCTTGGTGTAGGAGCCGCCCGTCCCGCCGCCGACCTCGGTGGAGCCGCCGTAACCGGCCAGGCGGGGCCAGGAGGCGATGGCGATGCGCCAGCCCTGGTCGTCGCTGAGGTGCAGATGCAGCTCGTTGATCTTGTAGAGGGCGAGTTCGTCGATGTACCGCTTGACCTGGGCGACGGTGAAGAAGTGCCGGGAGACGTCGAGCATGGCGCCCCGGTAGGCGTAGCGCGGGCGGTCCTGGACGGTGCCGCCCGCCACCGTCCACGGGCCGGGCTGCGCGGACTTCTTCTCCACGGCGGCGGGCAGCAGCTGGCGCAGGGTCTGCACGCCGTGGAAGAGGCCGGCCGGCGTCCCGGCGGTGATCGTCACGCCCCGGGCGCCGCTGTCGAGGCGGTAGCCCTCGGCGCCGTACGCGCCCTTGGCCAGCCGCAGCCGGAGGCCGCCGGTGCCGTGCGCGGTGAGCGGCAGGCGGTAGCCGGTGGCCGGGCGCAGCAGGTCCGCGAGGTAGCCGCCGACCTGGCGGGCCTCGCGGGAGCCGTCGACGCGGATGCGGGTGGCGGACGTGATGCGGTACGGGGAGCCGCCGGGCACGGCGGAGGCGGGGGCGGGGACGATCCGGCCGAGCGGGGTCGCGGCCCGCGGCTGGGCGGCGGGTGCCGGGGCGGCGCCGCCGGCGAAGGCGCCGGCCGCCGTCACGAGCAGCAGCGAGCCCAGGGCGCGGGCGATACGAGGGACCGTGCTGTGGTGCCGTCTCACATGTGTTCCCTTCACCTATGGACGGGGACAGCGGGGGCCTGGGGGCGCCCCGACGGTACAGACCACTCTCGGCACCACTGTCTCGCACAACCGGGGAAACGGTCCCCCGGAGGCGGAAATCAACCGGACGGCCTCCGTACGCGCGTACGGGCGGCCCCCGCGTGGAGGCGGGAGCCGCCCGTGGGCGGTGCGGGGCCGGTACGGTCCGGCGGGGCCTACTTGGCCCGGCGGGACACCGTGAAGTGGTCGACCTGCGCGCCGGTCTCGGCGATGCCGCGCACGGTCAGCGTGGCCTGGCGGCCCCGGGCGGCCGGGGTGACGTCCACGCGCAGGAAGGAGTAGTCGAGGTAGCGCACGCGCGACCAGTCGACGGTCTCCTTCTGCTGGGCGCCGTCCTTGAGGCAGACGAAGGAGGAGACGGCGTCGATGTCCTTCTCATGGCCCTCGTAGGACTGGTCGGCGCTGAACGCGTACAGGCTCCGGCCGGCCGCGCCCGCGGTGACGTAGACGACGCCGTCGGTCTCGGGGTAGGCGGTGCCGCCGATGGGCAGCTTCTTGGCGACCTTGCCGCCCTTGATGACGTCGGTGCGCTCGTAGACGTGGTTGTGGCCGTTGATGACCAGGTCCACGGTGTACTTCTCGAACAGCGGCACCCACTCCTGGCGCACGCCCCCCTCCGAGGCGTGCGCGGTGGAGGTGCAGTAGGCGCAGTGGTGGAAGAAGACGACGACGAAGTCGACGTCGCGGGAGGCCCGGAACTTCTTGAGCCGGTCCTCCAGCCACTTGGTCTGGGTGCCACCCGAGATGCCGAGGTTGGCCGGGATCTCGAAGGAGATGTCGTTGGCGTCCAGCGAGATGACGGCGGTGTTGCCGTAGACGAAGGAGTAGACGCCCGGCAGGTTCTCGGGGTCGGGGCCGTTGTCCGGCAGCGTCCAGCGGGCCTCCTCGCCGCCGTAGCCGTTGGGCGAGTACCAGGCCTCCATGTCGTGGTTGCCGTAGGAGACCATCCACGGGATCTGCTTGGCGACGGACTCGGTCTGGTACAGGAACTGGTCCCAGACGCGGGAGTCGAAGCCGGTGTCGTTCGTCTTGCCCTGGCCGGCCGGGTCGCCGTAGGCGATGTCGCCGGCGTGCAGGTGGAAGGCCGGGTTCTGGCCGAGGATCAGGGCGTCGTTGGCCAGGCCGTGGTAGCTGACGCCCTGGTCGCCGAAGGCGGTGAAGGTGAAGGGCGCCTTGTGCTCGGGCGCGGTGGTGAAGGTGCCCAGGGTGCCCGCGAGGTGGCGCTCGGCCGGGTCGAAGCCCTGGTGGCCGACGCCGTAGTAGTAGGTGCGGCCCGGGCGCAGGTGAGTGAGCTGGGCGTGCAGGTAGTACTGGGTGCGGTCGCCGCTCGCGCCGACCCCGGCCGGGGTGTAGAGGGTGCGGATCTCGGCGGGTATCTTCCGGGACAGGTCCCAGGGGTGCGCGCCGACGCGGATGAACGGCTTCTTGACGGCGACCGGGACCTGCCAGGAGACGGTGATCTCGGTGCGCGGGTCGTTGCCGAAGGCGAGGTGGCGGCCGAAGGGGGCGACGAGGGCGCCGTCGACGGCCCCGGTCGCGGAGGCGGGCGCCGCGGCGGCGGTGCGCTGGGCCGGTACGGCGGCCTGGGCGGCGGTGCCCGTCACGAACGCGCCACCGGCGACGGTGCCGAGGGTGACCGCGCCGCCCCTGATCATCGAGCGCCGGGAGAATTTGGAGCGCAGGTACTCGTGCTGCTCGGCCATGCTCATGCGCTCGGCCAGCTTCTCGGGTACGCCCATGCGAGGAATGTCCATGGCGTCTGAAAATGGTGCACCGGCGCGACGGGACGCGGGACGCCGGGTGGACGGCACACGAACAGCGCTCCACCACTGCCTGAACAGCCGCCTGCCCGATATCGGGCAGGATTCTTGCGAAAGCGACCCCCGTACTCCAAGATCTACCGGGTGCACGACGAACTCGTAGATCATCTGACGCGGTCCACGCCCCTGAGCCGGGGCGAGGCGCTGCGGGTGGTCCAGGACGTGCTCGCCTACTTCGACGAGACGACCGAGGAGTTCGTCCGTCGCCGCCACCGCGAACTGCAGGCCCAAGGCCTGGTGAACGCGGAGATCTTCGAACGGATCGCGGCGGACCTGAAATACCGCGCGGTGGCGCCGCCGGACCTGTCGCTCCGGCAGCTGCGCCGCATCGTCTACGGCTGAGGGGGACCCCCACCCATGTGCGGAATCGTCGGATACATCGGCAGGCGCGACGTCGCCCCGCTGCTCCTTGAGGGCCTGCAGCGCCTGGAGTACCGCGGGTACGACTCCGCGGGCATCGTCGTCACCTCGGCGAAGACCCCGGGCCTGCGGATGGTCAAGGCCAAGGGCCGGGTCCGCGACCTGGAGGCCAAGGTCCCGGCGCGCTTCAAGGGCACCGCCGGCATCGCGCACACCCGCTGGGCCACCCACGGCGCCCCCTCCGACGCGAACGCCCACCCGCACATGTCGGCCGACCACACGGTCGCCGTCGTGCACAACGGCATCATCGACAACGCCGCCGACCTGCGCCGCAAGCTGGAGGCGGACGGCGTGGAGTTCCTCTCCGAGACCGACACCGAGGTGCTCGTCCACCTCATCGCGCGCTCGGCGGCCCAGAAGCTGGAGGACCGGGTCCGCGAGACCCTGCGCCTGATCGAGGGCACCTACGGCATCGCCGTCATGCACGCCGACTTCCCCGACCGGATCGTGGTGGCCCGCAACGGCTCCCCGGTCGTGCTCGGCATCGGCGAGAAGGAGATGTTCGTCGCCTCCGACGTGGCCGCGCTGGTCGCCCACACCCGGCAGATCGTCACCCTCGACGACGGCGAGATGGCCACCCTCAAGGCCGACGACTTCCGTACGTACACCACCGAGGGCACCCGTACCACCGCCGAGCCGACCACCGTGGAGTGGGAGGCCGAGTCGTACGACATGGGCGGCCACGACACGTACATGCACAAGGAGATCCACGAGCAGGCCGAGGCCGTGGACCGGGTGCTGCGCGGGCGGATCGACGACCGGTTCGCCACCGTGCACCTGGGCGGCATCAACCTGGACGCCCGCGAGGCGCGCGCGGTGCGCCGGGTGAAGATCCTCGGCTGCGGCACCTCGTACCACGCGGGCATGATCGGCGCCCAGATGATCGAGGAGCTGGCCCGCATCCCCGCCGACGCCGAGCCGGCCTCCGAGTTCCGCTACCGCAACGCGGTCGTGGACCCCGACACGCTGTACGTGGCGGTCTCCCAGTCCGGTGAGACCTACGACGTGCTGGCGGCGGTGCAGGAACTGAAGCGCAAGGGCGCGCGGGTGCTCGGCGTGGTCAACGTGGTCGGCTCCGCGATCGCCCGCGAGGCGGACGGCGGCATCTACGTGCACGCCGGGCCCGAGGTGTGCGTGGTGTCCACCAAGTGCTTCACCAACACCACGGTCGCCTTCGCGCTGCTCGCGCTGCACCTGGGCCGCATCCGCGACCTGTCGGTGCGCGACGGCAAGCGGATCATCGAGGGCCTGCGCAAGCTGCCCGCGCAGATCTCCGCGATCATGGAGCAGGAGGGGGAGATCGAGGAGCTGGCCAAGAGCTTCGCGGACGCCCGCTCGATGCTCTTCATCGGCCGGGTGCGCGGCTACCCGGTGGCCCGCGAGGCCTCCCTGAAGCTCAAGGAGATCTCCTACATCCACGCCGAGGCGTACCCGGCCTCCGAGCTGAAGCACGGCCCGCTGGCGCTGATCGAGCCCGCCCTGCCGACGGTGGCGATCGTGCCGGACGACGACCTGCTGGAGAAGAACCGCGCGGCCCTGGAGGAGATCAAGGCCCGCAGCGGCCAGATCCTCGCCGTCGCCCACCGCGAGCAGGAGAAGGCCGACCGGACCGTCGTGGTGCCCAAGAACGAGGACGAGCTGGACCCGATCCTGATGGGCATCCCGCTGCAACTCCTCGCCTACCACACGGCGTTGGCCCTGGGCCGCGACATCGACAAGCCGAGGAACCTGGCGAAGTCGGTGACGGTGGAGTAGCCGGCCGGGTCCCCTGCCCTGCGGACCGGGGGAGCTGCGGCAGGCGGCGCGGCGGCCACGGGATGGCGCGGCGGCTACGGGATGACGACCACCGGCCGCCGCGCCCGCTTGGCGAGGCGGCCGGCCACCGAGCCGAAGAGGCGGCCCACGACACCGTGCGTGGAGCCCACGACGATCGCGTCCGCCTCGTACTCCTTGCCGACCTCTTCGAGTTCGTGGCAGATGTCGCCGCCGCGCTCGACCAGGATCCAGGGCACCTCGGCCAGATACTCGGCGCAGGCCAGCTCCAGGCCGAGGACCTCGGTGCGGTGGTCCGGCACGTCCACGAAGACGGGGGGCTCGCAGCCCGCCCAGACCGTGGTGGGCAGCCGGTTGGCCACATGCACGATGATCAGACCGGACCGGGTGCGGTGCGCCATCCCGATCGCGTAGGCGAGGGCGCGCTCACTGGAGTTCGATCCGTCGAAGCCGACGACGACGCCGTGCTGGAACGCCGGGTCGCAGGGATGGTGTGGCTCTGGTGCCGCCAGGGGATCGGCTGCCGTGGGATCGGCGACCGGCCGCTTGCGGTCCGCGGGTTCGGAGAATTCGTGACCGGCCATGGCTGTCTCGGCGAGGTGATCCTTTGTCGGGGACGACAGTCTGCGGCGGAGCTGTGTCCGGGAATCGTCTTCCCGTCCCCATACCCCGAAGGGTACGGCGCCACTCCTCCCAGGGCCTGTCCGGCCCCAGTTCCCGCGCACTCTCCGTGGCGGTTCACCGGAGCATGCACGACACTCGCCCGTAACGCAATGGTTGCTGCCCCGTACAGGCGGTTTGCACGGGATTCGCTCGCCCCGGCCGGACGGTCCCGTTCCGCGCGGCCACACCCGGGGCGTCCGGGGCGCGCGAGGCCGCCCGGACACCGCCGTACCGGTGTCCGCCGGTTCCGCACAGTGACCGTCCGATCGAACATGCGTTGAACCCGGTGAGCCGCCGCCGCAGGGAGTCACCGTAGGGAGCACGCCGTGTCCGGACCCCGTACCGTCCCCGGAAGACGCCCGTCGCCGCCCCGCGCGCCCGGGACCGCGGCCGGCACGCGCCGCGACGCCGCGACGGGGAGCGCGGCGAGCCCGGCGGGCGGCCCGGCGAGCCCAGCGGGCGGCGCCACCGGCACGACGGGACCGGCGAGCGGCACGACGGGACCGGCCGGTGACACCGTGGGCGATGTGGTCCGCTGGGCCGTCTTCAGCTGCGTCCTGGTCCCGGTGGTGCTGCTCTGGTTCGGCACCTCGCTGGCCGGTGCCGCCGGCACCGCGCTGGGACTGGCGGCCGTCACCGGGGCCTGCCGGGTGCTGCTGCGCCAGTCGGAGCGCGGGGCGGCCCGGCTGCGGGCCGAGGAACGCGTCCCGCACCGGGGCCGGCACCACCGCACGGGCACGGGCGCCCACCGGGGCGGTCGGCACCCTGGCGGGACATCACCGGTCAACTGACCGGTTTCCGCGCACGGGGACGCATCTTTTCAGCCAACTTCCGGAACCTGTGCATCACCCGCACGACGTACCCCCCAACCCCCGTTTGACCTGCACGGAAAGGGTCCAGGGGGGGCTTCGCACCCTACGTGGATTGGCCACCGCGACGAGGCGCACTTCCCTGCACGCCGCGCGAGTGCAACCCTTCGTGATCGAATGCTTCACGCCAAGTTGCCATGTCGACAATGCACCCGGTGGCGAACCGGCCACAGGGGCATGGCGGCACACAGTAGATTCGATCTTGACTGTCTTTACGGCGGGGGACTCGTGCAGGACCGAGGGGAAACGTGCAGGAGCGACACAACCGAGGAGCCGCGACCACCAAGGGGGGCTTAGCAGTATGAGCCACGACTCCACTGCCACGCCGGAAGCCGCGGCCCGGAAGCTTTCCGGGCGCCGCCGCAAGGAGATCGTCGCGGTGCTGCTGTTCAGCGGCGGCCCCATCTTCGAGAGTTCCATACCGCTTTCGGTGTTCGGGATCGACCGCCAGGACGCCGGAGTGCCGCGCTACCGCCTGCTGGTGGCGGCCGGCGAGGAAGGCCCGCTGCGGACCACAGGGGGCCTGGAACTCACCGCGCCGCATGGCCTGGAGGCGATCTCGCGGGCGGGCACGGTCGTCGTGCCGGCCTGGCGTTCGATCACCTCGCCGCCACCGGAGGAGGCGCTCGACGCACTGCGCCGGGCGCACGAGGAGGGTGCCCGCATCGTGGGCCTGTGCACCGGCGCGTTCGTGCTGGCCGCGGCAGGGCTGCTGGACGGGCGGCCGGCGACCACCCACTGGATGTACGCGCCGACGCTGGCCAAGCGCTATCCGTCGGTGCACGTCGATCCGCGGGAGCTGTTCGTCGACGACGGCGATGTGCTGACGTCGGCGGGCACGGCGGCCGGGATCGACCTGTGCCTGCACATCGTGCGCACGGACCACGGCAACGAGGCGGCCGGTGCGCTCGCCCGCCGTCTGGTGGTCCCGCCGCGGCGCAGCGGCGGCCAGGAGCGCTACCTGGACAGGTCTTTACCCGAGGAGATCGGCGCCGACCCGCTCGCCGAGGTCGTCGCCTGGGCGCTGGAGCACCTCCACGAGCAGTTCGACGTGGAGACGCTGGCCGCGCGGGCGTACATGAGCCGCCGTACGTTCGACCGCCGCTTCCGCTCGCTGACCGGCAGCGCGCCGCTGCAGTGGCTGATCACCCAGCGGGTGCTGCAGGCGCAGCGGCTGCTGGAGACGTCGGACTACTCGGTGGACGAGGTCGCGGGGCGCTGCGGCTTCCGCTCCCCCGTGGCGCTGCGCGGCCACTTCCGGCGGCAGCTCGGTTCGTCCCCGGCCTCGTACCGGGCGGCGTACCGGGCGCGCAGGCCGCAGGGCGAGCGGCACGGGGACGGCGACGGCCCGCTGGGCCTGGCCGGCTCCCTGGCCGGCGCGGGCCTCGGCGCCGGGGCACCGCCGGCCCCGGTCCTGGGCGTCCCCCAGCCCTCGGGTCCCGCCTCGTCGCCCCTGCACCCGGACCAACAGGTCCCGCACCAGGCGACCCGCCGCACCCCGGCGGCCCTGTCGGGGAGCCTGCCGGGACAGCGCGGCGGCAGCTGACAGCGGGCGCGGGGCCACGCGCCCGCCCGGGCGGTGGGCGCCGGTGCGGGCGGGCAGCCCGGTGCGGCTCGGTGCCGCGTCCGGCGCTCGTCCGGCGGCTCACGCCGCCCGCCCGGTCCGTGCCGCCCGCCCGGCGCGAGCCGTACGACGACGCCGGGCCGTACGACAGCGCCGGGCGCACCGCGCCGCACCCGCCCACTCGGCACACCCGCATCGCCGCGCCCGGCGCAGACCGTACCGCTCCGCTCGGGTCCGGCCGCCCGCTCTCTCGCCCCACCCCGGGCCACCCCCTGGCCGGAGCGAGGTCGCGCACGGGCGGTCCGGGCCGTGGCCGGTCGCCGTAAGGTGAGACACATGAACGATCGCATGGTGTGGATCGACTGCGAGATGACCGGCCTCTCGCTGTCCGACGACGCTCTCATCGAGGTGGCCGCCCTCGTCACCGACTCCGAGCTGAACGTACTGGGCGAGGGGGTCGACATCGTCGTCCGCCCGCCGGACGCGGCGCTGGAGACGATGCCGGAGGTGGTGCGTCAGATGCACACCGCGTCCGGCCTGCTCGACGAACTGGCCGGCGGCACGACGCTCAAGGACGCCGAGGAGCAGGTGCTCGCCTACGTCAGGGAGCATGTGAAGGAGCCCGGCAAGGCGCCCCTGTGCGGGAACTCGGTCGGCACCGACCGCGGCTTCCTGCTGCGCGACATGCCGGACCTGGAGGGCTACCTCCACTACCGGATCGTGGACGTCTCCTCGATCAAGGAGCTGGCCCGGCGCTGGTTCCCGCGGGCGTACTTCAACAGCCCGGAGAAGAACGGCAACCACCGCGCCCTCGCCGACATCCGCGAGTCCATCGCGGAACTGCGCTACTACCGCGAGGCGGTCTTCGTCCCGCAGCCCGGCCCCGACTCCGACACCGCCAAGACGATCGCCGCGAAGTACGTCCTCCCTGCTCAGCAGGCGTGACAGGGGCTCACGGAGGGGCGCCGCGAAACACGTGCGCGAGCACCCCTTCGGACCCTGTACACTTTTTCTCGGCCGGTCGGGGAAACGACAAAGTCAACCGCTGCCGGTCATGGTGGGTGTAGCTCAGCTGGTAGAGCACCTGGTTGTGGTCCAGGATGCCGCGGGTTCGAGTCCCGTCACTCACCCTCACCGAAAAGGCCGGTGACCTGCGAAGTTCAGGTCACCGGCCTTTTCGACGTGCCGTCAGGGCGGCCCCGCCAGGCCGTGGTCCGGGTGCCGGTGGTGTCCGGGGACGGGCGGGTGGGTGCGGAGGCCGTGGGCTTGCCGCGCAGGGGGACCTCCTTGACGGCGAGCGCCGCCAGGAAGCCGACCACGCACAGGGCCGCCGCGACGAGGAAGATGTGCCGGACGGCGTCGGCCGTGCCGAGGACGTAGGCCGGTCCGTCGGTGACGGCCCCGGTCCGGGCCCGCACCGCGCGGGTGAACAGTGAGCCGAAGACCGCCACCCCCAGGGAGCCGCCGAGGGTGCGGAACAGGTTGGTGGCGGCGGAGGCCGCGCCCATGTCGCGCAGGTCGACGCTGTTCTGGGCGATGGTGGTGCTCATCTGCATGGTCAGTCCGAGGCCGGCCCCGGCCACCGCCATCCAGCAGCCGGTCAGCACGCGCGGGGTGTGCGTGTCCATCGTGGACAGCAGCAGCATGCCCACGGCCAGCAGGACGGTGCCGACGACCGGGAAGACCTTGTACCGGCCGGTGCGGGACATGACCTTGCCGGCGATGTTCGAAGTGATCACGACGGGGACCATCAGCGGCAGGAGCAGCAGCCCGGAGTCGGTGGCACTCGCGTGCTGCACGGTCTGCTGGAACAGCGGCAGATAGAGCGCGGAGCCGAACATCACCACGCCCACCGTGAGCAGCAGGACCGTGGCGAGCGGGAAGTTGCGGTGGGCGGTGAAGATGCGGGGCGGCAGCAGGGGTTCGGCACTGCGGCGCTCCACCGCGACGAAGACGGCCGAGACGGCGGCGGCGAGCGCGGCCAGGCCCAGGATCTGCCAGGACGTCCAGGCGTACGTCGTCCCCGCCCAGGTCGCGGCCAGCACCACCGCGCTGATCGCCACGGTCAGCAGGGCGACGCCCGGCCAGTCGATCCGGGCCGCCCGGCGGCTCGCGGGCAGGCGCAGCATCAGCTGCACCCAGACCAGGGCGACCAGGCCGAGCGGCAGGTTGACGTAGAAGGCCCAGCGCCAGCCGAGGTGGCCGGTGACGAAGCCGCCGACGAGCGGTCCCCCGACGACGCCGATGGCCATCACGGTGGCCGTCATGCCCTGGTAGCGGCCGCGTTCGCGGGGCGGCACCAGGGTGCCGATCAGGGCGAACGCTCCGGCGGCCAGGCCGCCCGCGCCCAGTCCCTGCAGAGCGCGGAACTCGATCAGCTGGACCATCGAGTGGGCCGCCCCGGCGAGCAGGGAGCCGGCCAGGAAGACCACGATCGAGGCGAGGAAGACCTGCTTGCGGCCGTACAGGTCGCCGAACTTGCCCCACAGCGGGGTCGAGACGGTGGTGGCCAGGGTGTACGCGGTGACGACCCAGGAGATGTGCTCCAGGCCGCCCAGGTCGCGGACGATCGTCGGCATCGCGGTGCCGACGATGTTGTTGTCGAGCATGCCGAGCAGCATGGCGAGCATGACGCCGAGCAGGGTCCAGCGGACGTCGGCGGGCGGACGCGAGGCGTCCGGTGCGTTCGGGGCGGGCGGGGGTGCGGGGGCGGGTGCGGGCATGGCGGGGCCTCCCTTTCATGGCGGGTTCATGGCGGGCGCGGGACGAGTGGTGCTGCGCGGCCGGGGCACTGCCTCACCGGCCGGCCCGTCCAGAAAAGCACACCGACTAAATAAGTGCAATGAGTCAACTTTTGAATCCGGCCAACCCAGCCGGGTAGGCTACGGGCATGACCGAGACCATGGGGCGCCGCGAGCGCAAGAAGGCGGCCACCCGGCAGGCGCTGGCCGACGCGGCCCTCACGCTCTTCCTGGAGCGGGGCTACGACGCCGTGGGCATCAAGGAGATCGCCGAGGCCGCCGACGTGTCCACGACGACCCTGTTCAAGCACTTCCCCAGCAAGGAAGCGCTCGTCTTCGACCAGGACGCCGACCTGGAGGCCGCGCTGATCTCCGCCGTCCGCGACCGGCCCCCGGGCACGCCCGTCACGGCCGCGCTGCGCGAGCACGTGCTGCGCTCACGCCTGTTCGCGCCCGAGGGCACGGCGGAGATCGCCGTCTTCCGCGAACTCATCCGCGCCACCCCGGCGCTGTCCGCGTACCAGCGGCGCATGTGGATGCGGCACGAGCACACCCTGGCCGCGGCCATCGCCGCCGAGTTGGACGCCCCGGCCGACGACCCGGCCTGCGCCGCGCTGGCCCACTTCGCCCTGGAGGCGCGCTCCCTCATCACCACCTCCCCCGACCCACGCACGGCGGTCGAGACGGCGTTCGCCCTGCTGGAGGGGGGCTGGGAGGGCGTACGGCCGGGTAATCGGGCGACCGGACAGGCGGGCTGACGGACTGGCGGGCTGACGGGCTGACGGGCTGACGGGCTGACGGGCTGACAGCAGGAAGTGATGGCCGGGCAGGCCGGCGACCGTCGCCGCGTGCCCCCGGCCGGCCCTAACCCGACGTACGCACCACCAGCTCGGTGGGCAGTACCGTGTGCCGCCGGGCCAGGTCATGGGTGCCCGACGGGCCGCGGTCGGCGATCTCCGCCAGGAGCAGGCCGATCATCGCGCGGCCCATCTCCTCGATGGGCTGGCGGACGCTGGTCAGCGGCGGGTCCATGTGGCGGGCGATGGCCGAGTCGTCGTAGCCGATCAGGGCCACGTCGTCCGGGATGCGGCGGCCGGACTCGCGCAGCATCTGCCGGGCGCCCGCCGCGGTGACGTCCGAACCGGCGAAGACCGCGTCCAGGGCCGGGGCCCGGTCGAGCAGGGCCGCCATCGCGCGGCGGCCGCCCTCCTCGGTGAAGTCGCCCGGTTCGAGAAGGAGTTCGTCGGCCGGAAGACCGGCGTCGCGCAGGGCGTCGCGGTAGCCGTCCACGCGCCGCTGGGCACCGTAGACGTCCATCCGGCCGGTGATGTGGGCGATCCGGCGGCGGCCGCCCGCCAGCAGGTGCTCCACCGCCGAGCGGGCGCCGCCGTAGTTGTCGGAGTCCACCGAGGTCAGCGCTTCCGCCGCCGAGCGCGGGCCGCTGATCACCGCGGGGATCTCCAGCTGGGCCACCAGATCGGGCAGCGGGTCGTCCGCGTGCACCGACACCAGCAGCACACCGTCCACCCGGTGCGCGGCCAGGTACTGGGCAAGACGCCGGCGCTCGCGGTCGCCGCCCGCGAAGATCAGCAGCAACTGCATTTCGGTGTCGGCCAGTTCGGCACCCACTCCGCGCAGCATGTCGGAGAAGTACGGCTCGGCGAAGAACCGGGTCTCCGGCTCGGGGACGACCAGCGCGATCGCGTCCGTGCGGTTGGCGGCCAGCGCGCGGGCGGCGGTGTTGGGGACGTAGCCGAGTTCGGCGACCGCCGCCTGCACGGCCGCGCGGGTGGCGTCGCTGACCCGGGGCGAACCGTTGATCACCCGGGAGACCGTGCCGCGGCCCACCCCGGCCCGGGCGGCGACCTCCTCCAGGGTGGGCCGCCGGCCACCCCGGCCCCGCCCTCGGTTGCCCGCCATAGTCGCCGCCTTCCCCTCGCAGCCGTCGCAGCCGTCAGGCCAGGAATGTAACAGCCACCACCGGGCGGACCCGCCCCGTCACCGGCTCGTCCGCCCAGGTCACCGGGTGGCCGGCAGGGCGTTGTCCCGGATCACCCCCGCGTACCAGTGGGCGCTCGCCTTGGGGATGCGGCGCTGGGTGGCGTAGTCGACGTAGACCGCGCCGAAGCGCTTCGAGTAGCCGTAGGACCACTCGAAGTTGTCCGGCAGGGACCACAGGAAGTAGCCGCGCACGTCCACGCCGTCCGCGACAGCCCGGCGCACCGCGTCCAGGTGCGCGTGCAGATGGGCGATGCGCCGCGGGTCGTTCACCCGGCCCTCGGGCGAGACGTAGTCGTCGAAGGCGGCGCCGTTCTCGGTGACCATCAGCGGCAGGTGCGGGTGGGAGGCGGCCAGGCCGCAGGGCGATCCAGCCGGTGTAGAGGAGCGGGTAGAGCCCGAAGGCGCCGAAGACGAGGAAGAAGGGGGCGATGTAGGCGTACGGCGACGCGATGTCGTCGAAGCGCCACAGCCGGGTACGCCATGTGCCGCGTCCGTCCGGCGCGGCACCGGGGCCACCGGTCGGCGACGTGGAGGCGCCCCGGGCGGGGATTGTCGTTGCCACGGAGGGAGTCCTTCCCTGGAGGTTCGGCCGGGGGGCGGGGGTGCGGTGGGGGCGGTGCGGAGGGGCGCACGTACCGGCGGCCCTGTACTGGGGGCCTCGTACCGGGGGCGCTCCCGCGCCACGAGCGCCCCCGGTACGGGCCGGACGTCAGCCGATCGCCTTGTCGATCGACTCCGTCGCCGCCTTCCAGGCGTCGTCGGGCGTGGTGCCCCGCTTCTCCATGTTGTTGATCTCGTTGGAGATCGTGTCCTTGATGGTGGCGTCCTTCGGGGCCCGCACCCCGGCCGCGCCGTCGCCCGGCCCCTCACGGCCTGTCCCGGCCGGCGGTTCCCCCACTCCCCCCGTCTCCGGCTCCGGCTCCGGCTCCGGCCAGGTCAGGCCAGGTCAGGTCAGGTCAGGTCAGGAGCTACGACACCGGCGGCGGCCGGATCGCCTTCGACCTGGGGGCGGCCTCGGCGGCCCTGGTGTCGGCGACCCCGGCCTCGGGCCGGTCGATGCAGGTGTGGAAGACGGCGGCCTGGCTCCGGGTGGAGTTCACCTCCGGCCCGGACCGCGTCCCGGTCGTCCGCGCCTGGCACGACGGCCCGCCGCACGTGGAAGTGGGCACCTAGCAGGGCCTGTTGCCGAATGGCTTCGGTGGAAGAGACGGCTTCACTGGAAGACGGAGGGCGGCGGGGCCGGTGAGGCGACCGCCGCGGCGTCCGTCACCGGGGCGGCGCCGCCCGTGAAGTCGGTGAGGGCGCGGCCGTGTTCGAGGCGGCCGGGGTGCGGGTCGCCGGCGGCGCGGCGGGTCAGTTCGGCGACCGGCAGCGGGTGGTCGCAGGCGATGAGGACGGCGTTGCCGAAGCGCTTGCCGCGCAGCACGGCCGGGTCGGCGATCAGGGCGAGTTCGGGGAAGCGGGCGGCGGCGGTGGCGATCTGGCCGCGCAGATGGGCGAGCGGCGGTCCGTCCGCGAGGTTCGCGGCGTAGACGGCGCCCGGCCGCAGGGTGCGGCGGACCTCGTCGAGGAACTCGGCCGAGGTGAGGTGCGCGGGGGTGCGGGCGCCGCTGAACACGTCCGCGATGACGAGGTCGGCCCATCCGTCGGGCACCTTGGCGAGCCCTTCGCGGGCGTCGGCGGAGCGCACCCTGATCCGGGCGCCGGAGTCCAGCGGCAGTTCGCGGCGCACCAGCCGGACCAGCGCGGCGTCGCGTTCGACGACCTGCTGGGTGGAGCGGGGGCGGGTGGCGGCGACGTACCGGGCCAGGGTCAGCGCGCCGCCGCCGAGGTGGACGGCGTGCACCGGCTTGCCGGCCGGGGCGGCGAGGTCGATGACGTGCCCGAGGCGCCGCTGGTACTCGAAGGAGAGGTACGCCGGGTCGTCGAGGTCGACGTAGGACTGCGGGGCCCCGTCGATCAGCAGGGTCCGGCCCCGGGGCCGCTCCCGGTCGGGTACGAGCCGGGCCAGTCCGCCGTCCACCCGCTCGGTGACGGCTTCGCCGGCCCCGCGCTCACGGCGGGGGTTCCTGGACCTTCCCATCCGTCCATTGTCGCAAGCGGCGGACGGTGGCCCTCCGGGGCGTCGCCCCACCCGCGCGACGGCCCCACCCGCGCGATGGCCTTGACCGGGCGGGGCACGGCAGCCGGATCGGGCCGGGCACGGCAGCCGGGCGGGGCACGGCAGCCGGGTCAGCAGCAGTTGTCGGCCGCCTCGATCAGCCGGGCCGCCTCACCCAGCGCGCGGCGCAGCACCGCCGGGTCCGTGGCGGGGTCGGCCTCGGCGGGCGGGACCAGCCAGTCCGAGCCCTCCACCGGCGGCTCGGGGGCCAGCCGCAGTCCGCGGCCGTCCGTCTCCGTACAGGTGCTGCCGGGCAGGTCCCAGGCTGCGGCCGTGCCCGCCGGGACGACGAACCCCAGGGTGTCGCCGCCGTCGTCGTGCAGTACGGGCCCCACGGCCTCCCCCGCCCCGCGGCGCAGGATGTCGACCGCCTCCAGGCCCTGGCGGGCGGGCACCGTCACCAGGTCGCACCCGGCTCCCGTCGACGACAGCGCACAGGGTTCGTCCCTTCGGCTGGCCTGCATCCCGGCGTCCACCACGGATACCCCTCCTCGTGAGCGAGCGGGCCGGGAGTCGGGCGGCTCCCGTTCCACGGAGTCCAACGCGGCGGACCCGTCAACGGCTACGGGTGAAGTCAGCCGTAAAGGATGGCAGTTCATGGCAGATCACGGATGAGATATCCGGTTTGTAGCCAAACACTGCGTGGCGGACCAGCTACAACGGGTACGTTCATGCCCGTCGGAAACAGGGAGTCACCGGGGCAACACGGGTAACTCATACTGAATCCGGCATGGTTCGACGGTTCGCACGAGAGGGCCCGGCCATGGCGTCGTCAACGGTGACCTCGTCCCCGTACCCCCGGCCACCCCGGCCGAATCTCGCCTTCCGGCGACTGCGCGGACAGCGCTCGCCGGCCGAGTTCGCCGCGGCGGTGCGGCGGGCCGCGCGCGAGATCGGTGAGCGGGTCAGCTGTGACGCCCGCTACATCGGCCGGGTCGAGGCGGGCGAGATCCGCTGTCCCAACTACGCCTACGAACGGGTGTTCCTGCACATGTTCCCCGGCCGCACGCTCGCCGACCTGGGCTTCGCGCCTCGCTCGTCCGTCCGCGGCCGGGGGGCGCGCGTCTCCGTGGCCGAGGCGCCCCCCGCGTGCACCACGAACCCGGCCCGCGCCCCGCATGAAACACCGCAACCGTCACACCCGTACCACGAGCAAGACCCGTACCACCCGCACGAGGACCACGAGGAGAGCGACGTGCTGCGGCGCGCATTCATGACCCGCGGGGGCGCCACCGTGGCCGCCGCCTCGCTGGGCCCCCTGGGGCTCGCCTTCGACGCACCGGCCGCGGACCGTGCCGTCCGCCGCGCCGGGGCGAGCGACGCGGGCGCCCTGGAAGAGGCCGTCCGCCGGATCCGGCTGCTCGACGACCGGCACGGCGCCGACGGCCTCTACCGCCGCGCGGCGGCCCCGCTGCGCGCCGCGTACGCGCTGCTCGACGCCGGCGCGACCCGGCAGGCCACCGCCGAGCGGCTGCACTCGGGCGCCGGTGAACTCGCCATCTCGGTGGGCTGGCTGGCCCACGACTCGGGCCGCTTCGACGACGCGCGCTCGCACTACGCCGAGGCCCTGGCCACCGCGCGCATGACCGGCGACGCGGCCCTGGAGGCGCACGCCTTCTGCAACACGGCGTTCCTCGCCCGGGACGCCCGGCGGCCGCGGGAGGCGGTGCGCGCCGCCCAGGCCGCGCAGCGGGCCGCCCGCCCCCTGGGCTCGTCGCGGCTGATGTCGCTGCTCGCGCTGCGCGAGGCCGGCGGCTGGGCGGGCCTGGCCGACCGCACCGCCTGTGCGCGGGCGCTCGCCCGCGCGCACGCGCTGTTCGACCGGGGCCCCTCGGACACCGACCCCGAGTGGATGACCTTCTACGGCCGGGCCGAACTGGAGGGCCTGGAGGCGCAGTGCTGGTCGACCCTGGGCGACTGGCCGCGCGCGGCCCGGCACGCGCACCGGGCGGCACAGCTCCAGGACCCGCACTTCACCCGGAACATCGCGCTGTACACGGCCGAGCTGGCCGACGACCTCGCGCGCGGGGGGCGGCCCGACGAGGCGGCGACGGCCGGGATGCGGGTGCTCGACCTGCTGGACCAGGTCCAGTCCTCCCGCATCCAGACGATGCTGGCGGGCACCGCGCGGGTGCTGCTGCCGCACCGGCGGGCGAGCGGGGTGCCGGCGTTCCTGGAACGGCACGCGAGCACTCCGCGGATGGCCTGAGTCCTCGCGCCGCCGGCGCTGTGAGACCCGTTACACCGCCAGGTGCCCCACGTCGTTCCAGCTCTCCAGGGCCGGTTCGCCGTAGGCCCAGCCCAGCACCGACAGCGAGGTGGGGTCGAGGCGGATGCGGGCCGCGAAGCCGATCGGCAGGCCGAGCCAGCGCGCGCCGATCGACCGCAGGATGTGGCCGTGCGCGAAGACCAGCACGTCGCGGTCCTCGGCGCGCGCCCAGGCGACCACCTCGTCGGCCCGGGCCGTCACCTCGGCGAGGCTCTCCCCGCGCGGGACGCCGTCGCGCCAGATGAGCCAGCCCGGGTTCTCGTCCTGGATCTGCCGCGGCGTCAGGCCCTCGTAGGCGCCGTAGTCCCACTCCATGAGCGTGTCCCAGCACATCGCGCGCTCACCGAAGCCGGCCAGTTCGCACGTCTCGCGCGCGCGGGCCAGCGGGCTGGTGCGGATCTCGGCGCCGGGCAGGCCGTCGAACGGGGAGCGGTGCAGCCGCTCGCCCACCAGCTTGGCGCCGCGCCGGCCCTCCTCCAGGAGGGGGACGTCGGTCCTGCCGGTGTGCTTGCCGGACAGCGACCACTGGGTCTGTCCGTGCCGGGCCAGCAGGATGCGCGGTGCCATGAGCAGGAGCCTTCCGGGGAGACATACGGTCGCGAAGTCCCCGTAGGGGACCCTTCCATCATCGCGTACCCCGCGCGGGAGCAACCCGGGGGGCGAGCCGTGCGTCTTTGAGGGCCGGGGCGCCCCACGACGGCGGGCGCAGGCCCCGTAAAGTGGCACGACCGGCCGGACACACCACCGGAGATCACCACGCGCCGCAGCGACGAGCAGAGCCACCGAGAAGGGGGAGGGGCATCGGATGCCGCAGACCGAGGCACCGGCACCGCACATCGAGGCGGCCCCGCGGACCCGGCTGCGGTGGTGGACCGAACTGCCGCTGATCGTGCTCGTGTACGCCTGCTACTCGGCCGGCCGGCTGGTGGTCCGCGGTGACGTCGCCGGCGCGGTCGACCACGGCCTGGCGATCCTGCGCCTGGAGAAGGCGCTCCACCTCAACGCCGAGCACCCGCTCAACCGCCTGTTCACCCACGCGCCCTGGCTCGGCGTCCCCGCCGACTTCTGGTACGCGTCACTGCACTACGTGGTGACACCGGCGATCCTGGTCTGGCTGTTCCGGGCCCGCGCCGAGCACTACCGCCGGGTGCGCACCTGGCTGATGACGTCCACGTTCATCGGCCTCATCGGCTTCACCCTGCTGCCCACCTGCCCGCCCCGCCTGCTCTCCGCGGACAACGGGTTCGTGGACACCATGGCCCAGTACAGCTCGTACGGCTGGTGGGGCGCCGACGCCAGCGCGCCGCGCGGCATGGGCGGCATGACCAACCAGTACGCGGCCATGCCGAGCCTGCACGTGGGCTGGGCGCTGTGGTGCGGGGTCATGCTGTGGCGGCACGGCGGCACGCGCTGGACGAAGGCGGCCGGCGTCGCCTACCCGCTGCTGACCGCGCTCGTGGTGATGGGCACCGCCAACCACTACCTGCTGGACGCGGTCGCGGGCGTGGCCGTGATGGGGGTCGGGGCAGTGCTCGCGCCGCTCGTGCTGCGGGCTGCCGAGCGGGTCAGGGCGGCGCTGACGGCCCGGGTCCCGGCGCTCGCGGGGCGCTCGGGCGGCGCGGGTTCCCCGATTGTCAGTGGCGGGTGCCAGACTTCGGCGGGTGAGCGAATTCCACGGCAGCGCGAAACACGGCTCGGTTCCGGAGCCGAGCCGGGTGCCTCCTCCCAGGACGCGGGGGAAGGCGCTCCGGCACCGGCTCGCTGAGCTGCGCGGCAGCGGCGTGGCGGCCAAGGCGCTGGACGCCCGCGCGCTGGCGGCGCTGGCCGCGAACCCGGGCTGCCGGCGGCGTGCGCTGCTGGACGGCGCGGGCGTGGACAAGACCGCGCTGGCCGGTGCGCTGGGCGCGCCGTCCGCGTTCGGCCAGTCGCAGTTCGCCCTCACCCGGGGCAACGCGTTCGAGGCCCGGGTCAAGACGGACGGCGGCGCGGAGCTGCTGCGCCTCGTGCACCAGCGGCTGGACCCGGGCGCCGAGCCGCCCGGCCGGGCCGGGGTCCCCGACCTGACCGCCGTCGGCCCCGAGGGACGCACCGCGCGTACGGCGCTGGCGCTGCGCGAGGCCACCGGCGCGGGCGCCTGGACCCTCCTCGACCACCCGATGCTCGCCCTGGAGGTGGCCGGCTCGCCCGTGTTCCTGGAGCCGGACGCGGTGGTGGTGCACCCGGACGGCACCTGGACGGTCGTGGAGATCAAGTCCTTCCCGATGCTGGACGGGTCGGCCGACCCGGCGAAGGTGGGCACGGCCGCCCGGCAGGCCGCGGTGTACGTGCTGGCGCTGGAGGACGTCGCCGCCCGGCTCGGCCAGGACGGGACGGCCGCCCCGCGGGTGCGGCACCGGGTGCTGCTCGTGTGCCCCAAGGACTTCTCCAACCTGCCGACCGCCTCCGCCGTGGACGTGCGCAAGCAGCGCGCGGTGACCGCCCGCCAGCTCGCCCGGCTGACCCGCGTGCAGGACATCGCCGACGCGCTGCCCGAGGGGACCTGCTTCTCCCCCGAGCTGCCCGCCGAGGAGCTGACGGCCGCCGTCGAGGCGGTCCCGGCGACGTACGCGCCCGAGTGCCTGGCCGCCTGCGAGCTGGCCTTCCACTGCCGGGCCCGCTCCCGCGCGCGGGGCGCGGTGACCGCCCTGGGGCGCGCGGCCCGCGCCGAGCTGGGCGGCCTGGCCACCGTGGACGACGTGCTGGCGGCGGCCCACGGCGAGGCGGGCGACCCGGACGATCCGGCGGTGGCGGCGCTGCGCCGGGCCGCGCGGCTGCGGACCGAGGCGCTCAGCGGCCTGCCGGAGGCGGAGCCGCACCACCCGCGGGAGGCCGCATGTCCCTGATGGCCACGCTCGCCCGCCTGGAGGCCGTCCGGGCCGGGCGCGCCCAGCCCGCCGCGACCGTCCGCCACCGGCACCTGTCCGAGCGGCCGCTGGTTCTCGTGCCGCTGACCACCGCGGGCGAGGCCGGTGCCCCGCTCGGCGCGCTGGTCGGCACCGACCGGGACGCGCCCCGGCTGCTGGCCGTGCCGCAGCCGCGCGACCGCGATCTGCGGTTCACGTTCCTGGCCGAGCTGGCCGACGTGGTCCTGCCCTACCTCGACTCCTTCGCCGCGGACGTGGAAGCCGCCGAGCGCACCGACACCGACCCGGAGACCGGCAAGCGGGTCAAGGTCGAGGTGGAGCTGTGCGCCGACGCGCCGCAGCTGATCGTGCCGGGCCGCGCGGGCGTCGACTTCGTACGGCTGCTCGGCCGCTCCATGCGGTTCCGGCGCACCGCCGAGCAGGACCCGGAGGCCCCGCACCCGGCGCCGCCGCGGGTGCCGCTGCTCGGGCGGTGGCTGACCCACTTCGGGGAGCGGGCCCGGGTGCCCGGCTCCTCGCTGCTGCTGGCCCTGACCGATGTGCTGGCCCTGCACTGGACCACCGGCCAGTCCGGCCTGGAGGACCAGCACCTGGGGGCGCTGCTGGCGTGGATCGCCCCGCCCGCGGACGGCTCGGGCGCCGAGGCGGCGCTGCGCGCGGAGCTGGCGCGGGACGCGGCCGGACAGCTGCTGTGCCCGCCCGCCGGACCGGCCACCGACCCGGCCTTCGACAACAAGCTGCTCGCCCCCGCCATCGAGCGCTACGACCGCGCGCGCGGCGCCCTGGCCGCCGCCGAGGACGGGTCGCAGGCGGACGACCGGCTCGGCGCCCTCACCGCCGCCGAGCGGGAGATCCGCGATCTGGTGGCGCGGTGCGCCCTGCCCACCTGGGAGAAGGTGTGGGACGGCCTGGACCTGCTGCGGACGCTGCCCGAGGGCGCGCGCGTGGCGGAGCGGTGGACGCGCGACCGCTGGTCGTTCACCGGCCACCGCGACCGGGTGCTGGCCGGGGAGCCGCCGCAGCCGCGCCGGGACGACGCGGTCACCGCGGCGAACAAGCTGGCCGCCCGCGAGCGCGAGCAGGCCCGCCTCGACGCCCAGGAGGCGCTGGACGACCCGCTGGTCATGGCGGCGCGGCGGCTGGCCGGCGAGGCGTTCGCGGGCGAGGTCACCGACGTGGTCATGGCCTGGAGCGAGGGCAAGCGGCCCAGCCCGCGCCCGCTGGTCACCGTGCGCACCGACGACCGGCCGCAGCTGGGCGAGCGGGGCAAGGTGTACCGCTCGCTGGGCGGCAGGCCGCAGTCCGCCGAGTGCGTGGCCCGCGAGGAGGACGGCACGCTGGTCGTGCTCCGCGTCCTGGACAAGATGGGCCGCGGCAAGGAGCCCGAGGCCGGTTCCGTGCCGGAGAAGGGCGACCGTGTCTGCTTCACGCTCTTCGAGCACGAGCAGCGCGGCGGCGCGAAGCTGCCCGACCCGGAGCAGACCCCGTGGACGCACGGCGGCCCGCCGGGCGAGCAGGGCGCGCCGGAGGCCCCCGACCCGGTGACCGAGGAGGACGTCCTGTGACCGCCCCCGCCGACGAGACCACCGCCGCCCGCGGCGCCCGGGAGGCCGCCTTCGACCCCGGCGCGGCGGCCGCCCGCGCCACCGAGGCGATCCTGGGCGACACCTTGCACGGCGCGCACCGCGGGGTCGTCGTGGACTCCCCGCCCGGCGCCGGCAAGTCCACGCTCGTGGTCCGCGCCGCGCTGGAGCTGGCCGCCGCCGGACGGCCGCTGATGGTGGTCGCGCAGACCAACGCGCAGGTCGACGACCTGGTGCTGCGGCTCGCGGAGAAGGAGCCGGGACTGCCCGTGGGGCGGCTGCACAGCAGCGACTCCGACCCGTACGACAAGGCGCTCGACGACCTGGTGAACGTACGGAAGTCGGCGAAGGCCGCCGATCTCGCCGGACTGGACGTCGTGCTGTCCACCGCGGCGAAGTGGGCGCATGTGAAGACCGACGAGCCGTGGCGGCACGCGATCGTCGACGAGGCGTACCAGATGCGCTCGGACGCGCTGCTCGCCGTGGCCGGGCTGTTCGAGCGGGCGCTGTTCGTGGGCGATCCGGGGCAGCTTGACCCGTTCTCGATCGTGGGCGGCGAGCAGTGGGCGGGGCTGTCCTACGATCCGTCGGCCTCCGCGGTGACGACCCTGCTGGCGCACAATCCCCGCCTGCCCCAGCACCGGCTGCCGGTGTCCTGGCGGCTCCCGGCGTCGGCGGCGCCGCTGGTCTCGGACGCGTTCTACCCGTACACGCCGTTCCGCAGCGGCACGGCGGCCGGGGACCGGCGGCTCTCCTTCGCGGTGCCCTCGGACGGCTCCGGGCCCGACCGGGTGATCGACGAGGCCGCCGCGTCCGGCTGGGGCCTGCTGGAGCTGCCCGCCCGGCACACTCCGCGCACGGACCCGGAGGCGGTGCGGGCGCTGGCCGCGGTCGTGGCGCGGCTGCTGGAGCGGGGCGGCGCGGCCGTCTCGGAGCGGTCGCCCGAGGCGGCACCGCTGACCGCCGACCGGATCGCGGTCGGCACGGCCCACCGCGACCAGGCGGCGGCCGTCCGCGCGGCGCTGGCCGCCGTGGGTGTCACCGACGTCACCGTGGACACGGCCAACCGGCTCCAGGGCCGCGAGTTCGACGTCACGGTCGTCCTGCACCCGCTCTCCGGCCGCCCCGACGCCACCGCCTTCCACCTGGAGACCGGCCGCCTGTGCGTGCTGGCCTCCCGCCACCGGCACGCCTGCGTCGTCGTGTGCCGCGCGGGCGTGAGCGAACTCCTGGACGACCACCCGTCCACCGAACCGGTCCAGCTCGGCGTCACGGTGAAGTTCCCGGACGGCTGGGAGGCGAACCACGCGGTACTGGCACGGCTGCGGGAGCACCGGGTGCCGTGGAGACCGTGAGCCGAGCCCTACGGGGGCGCACCGGGTGGCCTGGGGAGCGGCGTGAGCCGGGCCGTGTGGCCTCGCCGGGTGGCCTGGGAAGCGGCGTGAGCCGGGCCGTGTGGCCTCGCCGGGTGGCCTGGGGAGCGCGAGCCGGGCCGTGTGGGCGCACCGGGTGGCCTGGCGGCTCTGACGGCCGCGCCGACTGCCTGCCGCCGCACACCCGTCCGACCGCCCGGCCGACCGCCCGTCCCTGCGCCCACCCCGCCGCCCGCCTTGCTCCCGCCTCCCCCGCCGGACGGAGTCCGGCACGCCGCCGGAGGCGGCCGATGAAAACAGCCCGGACGGCTGGGAGGCGAACCACGCGGTACTGGCACGGCTGCGGGAGCACCGGGTGCCGTGGAGACCGTGAGCCGAGCCCTTACGGAGGCGCACCGGGTGGCCTGGGGAGCGGCGTGAGCCGGGCCGTGTGGCCTCGCCGGGTGGCCTGGGGAGCACGAGCCGGGCCGTGTGGGCGCACCGCGTCGCCCTGAGACCCTGACGGCCGCGCCGACTGCCTGCCGCCGCACACACGTCCGACCGCCCGGCCGACCGCCCGTCCCTGCGCCCACCCCGCCGCCCGCCTTGCTCCCGCCTCCCCCGCCGGACGGAGTCCGGCACGCCGCCGGAGGCGGCCGATGAAAACAGCCCGGACGGCTGGGAGGCGAACCACGCGGTACCGGCACGGCTGCGGGAGCATCGGGTGGCCCGGCGGCTCTGACGGCCGCGGCGGGTGGCGTGGGGGCCGGGAGCCGGGTCATGTGGGGGGTGGGGGTGGGAACATCGGCGGGGCCGGAGGCATTGAGGGCTCGGGGCGGACGCCCTCTTGCGCTCGCGCGAGACAATGGAGGGTGGGTCCCTGCACAGGGTCCGCCGTCCGCACACCGTACCGAGGAGGACAAGACATGGCGGAGCCCACGCCGCGTCGGAACGAACCGCGGCTACGCCCCGCGCCCCTGCTCTTCGAGCCCGCCGAGGCCGCCGCCGATCCGGAGCACTTCTTCGACCTGGAGTCGATCGAGGACCCGCGGGCGCTGTTGGAGCGGGCGACCGAGCTGACCCTCGCGTTCCGCGCGGCGACCGACCGCGCGGTGGAGTTCCAGGCGATCGCGGCGGCGCAGCTCGCCGACCCGCGGCGGTTCGACCGGCTGAGCGCGGCGGACATCGCCGACCGGGCGGAGTGGACCGAGGACTACGCCAAGAAGATGGTCGAGTTCGGGCGGGACCTGCTGCGCGGGGCCGAGGGCAGCGTGCACGCCGACCCGGCCGATCCCGTCTGACGCACCCCGCAGGCGCACAGGTCCAGAGGTCGGCGCTGGCATATGCCAGGCGGGCAAGATACTCCCTCCCCCCACCCCGTGTCCCGGTTTCCGGCAACCCAGTGGAAGCGGCCGCTCACGGTAGGTAGACCTGTCGACATGAGCCGCACAGTGAACGGACCGTCCGCCACGCCCCGTCCCGACCTGCGCACCGTCCACCGCCCGTACGGCGACGCCGACGACAGCGCCGTCGCCGTCACCGGAGTCACCGCCGACGGCGCCGCCTGGCTCGCCTCCGCCGGGGCATACCCGCGCAGCACGCTCGCGTTCTGGCGGGAGCGCCCGGACGCGCCCGTCGTGCTGCCCTGCGGCACGGCCTTCGACGTGGTGAACGCCCCGGCGATCTTCGGCCGCCGGATGCTGGACCGGCTGTGGGACGAGGGCCCGGGATCGGGCCCGGTGGCCGTGCACCGGGGGCGGATGCTGCTGTTCACCGCGCCCGGCACCGCGCACCGGCTGCCGTCCCTGCTGGAGTGGGAGCAGTGGAGTTCCCGGGGCAGGGGGGACGGCGGCGGCCGCACCGGAGACGTTCCGCCGCTGCTGTGCCACGGCAACGGCGACGCGGTGACCGTCCCGGCCCCGGTCGGCGCCGCCGGTCCGGGCCGGTCCGCCTCCCGCTGGCTGGTCGCCCCGGACATCCGCCACCCCTGGCTGCCCGGCCCGGAGATCCTGCTGTGGGCGGCCGTACGGGCGGCCCGGGAGACCGTGCGGATTTCGATTTTTCCTCCCGCCGACCAGGATGCTAAGGTCTACGACGTCAGCAGGCGCCGCTAGCTCAGTTGGTTAGAGCAGCTGACTCTTAATCAGCGGGTCCGGGGTTCGAGTCCCTGGCGGCGCACATGACGACGGCGGGATGAAGCGCGTGCAGCGTGCTTCATCCCGCCTTCTCCGTTTCCACGCCCGGCGTGATCTCGACCGTGTACGCCCCGGACTGCGTACGCCCGTCCACCCGCACCCGCACCCCGTCGCCCGGCACGGTCAGGCTCTCGCCCACCCCGACGGGCGCGTCGGCGAGCGGCGGATAGACGGAACTCTCCGCGCACGCCTGGGTGTGCGGATGGGCGTCGATCACCTGGACGGGCCCGCCGCCCGACTCCACCCCGCCGCGCACCCGGTACACCAGCACCCCTTGCGTGCAGCCGGCCGCATCGTTGCCCAGCGAGGTCCGCGCCTCGAACGCCAGCACCTGATCGCTCCCGGTCCGCACCACCGCCAGTTTCGTCCCGCCGCCCGCTCCGAACAGCGGCGATCCGGCGGCGCCCGTCACCGGCGCGTCGCCCGCGCCCGCCGCCCCCGTCCCCGCCCCCGCCCCCGGCGCTCCCACGCCCGGCGTCTCCGCCTCCGGACCCGGTCCCGCCGGGCCCGCCTCCACCGGCTCCAGGGTCAGCCGGGTCGGGCCCGCGCCCCGTACGCACGTCACCTGGCGCGGGTCCAGCCAGCCGAGCCGCCACTTGTGCCAGGCGAACAGGTCCGGGGAGAGCGCGAACTGGCTGCCCATCAGGTCCCAGTCGCCGACGTAGGTGTCCCAGTCGCCCTTGTCGTCGGCCGGCCGGTGGTAGAGGTCCGGCAGGTCGAAGACGTGCCCCGTCTCGTGCGCGAGGACCAGCCGGTCCGGCGGGTGCCGTTCGAAGACCGTCACCACCCGGCGGATGTCGGTGCCGTCGGCGTGCAGCGGGGTGTCCAGGTTGACGACCTTCGTCGCGTCCGAGTCGACCCCGGGGGCGTCCGGGTCGGCCACGAGGTAGACCACGTCGTAGCGGGAGAAGTCGACCTGCGGGTCCGCGGCGGCGATCGCGTCCCGCAGGTAGACGGCCCGGTCCCGCGGGTCCCAGTCGCGGTGCATGGCGTACGCGGTGGACGGGCGCGGCATCCGGATCCAGTGCCGCAGCGGGTGCGGGCGCAGGGCGAACCGGCCGTAGGACGCCTGTGCGTAGAACTGGCTGGTGGCCGGGAAGTGGTCGGCGGCGATCTCGGCGGGGGTGGTGAGCGGGGCGGCGTCCGGGAAGGACAGGAAGACCATCACGGCGTCCAGCGGCCTGGTCGGCCGGACGTAGGAGGCGTTCCAGGTGTCCACGCCCTCGGAGTGGTGCGCGTCGGTGCGCTGGAGGGCGCAGGGCGTGGTCGCGAACGGCTCGGCGACCGAGGGGCCGGTCAGGATGGAGGTGGCGGCCACCGCGGACAGGGTGGTGAACACGGCGGCGGTACTGCGCAGTCGGGGCCACACCGCGGCCGCGCCCAGCCCCTTGAGGGCGTCACGGCTGAGCGCCTTCAGGGGGAGCTGACGCGGCACGTGGACCTCCGGGTGCGGTTCGCGGGGACACCGCACCCAGCCTGTGGGAGTTTGTAGGGGTACGCCCTGTTTGTCTGCACCGGAAGGGTGATCGGAAGGATGAGAGGGGTGACGGCACCCTCGTGACGACACCCCGAACCGCTCACGGAACGTCACAAGTGGTCGAGTGGCTGAACTTCCGGTCCAGATCCGGGCAGAAACGATCTGCCAGAAGGGTCGGACCTCCACCGGGACCGGTAAGTGGCTGGAAGCGGCCGGGGGTCAGCCTCTATGATCGGCACACTTTCCTGGCACTTCCTGCGCGGACACGGGCCCGGCGGCCGATCCTCACCCGGCCGGCCACCCGACGAGACCGATACGAAGACCGAGTGCACTGCGGGAGCGAGCGGTGAGCGGAACGTCCGAAGGGCCGACGCCCGCGGCAGACCTCATCCAGCCGGAAGTCACAGAGAGTGACCCTCTGGAATCTCCGGGTACCGGGCCGTCCGGCTCGGCGTCCGTCCCCGCCCCACCGGCCGGGCCCCCGCTTCCACCGGCCGGACCCGGCGCCGCCTCCCCGGCCCTCCTCACCCGAACGGCCGAACCCGGTCCCCCTTTCCGTTCGGCCTTCGACGCCGCGCCCCTGGCGATGGCGGTCGTCGACCGGGAGGGGCTGGTGGTGAGTGCGAACGACACCTTCGGCGCGCTGCTCGGCACCGGTCCCGGCCGGCTCGCCGGGCAGGCCGCCGCCGATCTGGTGGACCTCGCCTCCGACGCCCGTACCTGGCACGCGTACCGCGAGGTGCTGCGCGGCCGCCAGGACCGGCTGAGCTGCACCCGCCGCCTCAAGCACCCCGACGGCCGCTCCCTGTGGGTACAGGTCACGGCCGCGCCCCTGCGCGCGCCGGAGGGCTCCCCCGCAGACCCGGCAGCGTCGGCAGGGTCGGCAGCCCCCACGGCCCCCGCGCCCCCCGCGGCTCCCGCGACCGCCGACGGCCCGGGAGCCCCCGGCGTCCTCCTGTCCGTCACCGACGTCACCGCCCGCCGGGAACTCCAGGCGCGGCTGCGGCATGTGCGGATGCACGACCCGGTGACCCGGCTGCCCAACCGCACCCTGTTCTTCGAGCGCCTGTCGGCCGCGCTGGAGGCGGAGTCGTACACGCGTGGCGGGACCGGCCGGATCGGGCTGTGCTACCTGGATCTCGACGGCTTCAAGGCGGTCAACGACACCCTCGGCCACCGCGTCGGCGACCGGCTGCTGGCGGCCGTGGCGCGGCGGCTGACGGGCTGCGCGGACGCGGCGGACCACGGCCGCGGCAACGCCCCGCTGGTGGCCCGGCTGGGCGGCGACGAGTTCGCGCTGCTCGTGGAGGACTCCACCGGCACCGAGCAGCTCGCCGACCTGGCCGAGTCGGTGCTCACCGCCCTCCAGGCACCGTTCGAGATCGGCGGCCGGCGGCTGTCGGTGTCGGCGTCGATCGGCGTGGTGGAGCGGCAGGCGGCCGGGACGACGGCCACCTCCCTCATGCAGGCCGCCGACACGACGCTGTACTGGGCGAAGGCGGACGGCAGGGCCCGCTGGACCCTGTTCGACCCGGAGCGCAACGCGCACCGCATGACGCGCCAGGCGCTGGTCTCCACGCTGCGCGCGGCCGTGGAGCGCGGTGAGTTCACGCTGGAGTACCAGCCGCTGGTCGCGATGGAGGACGGCCGGCTGCGCGGCGTGGAGGCGCTGGTGCGCTGGCGGCACCCGCAGTTCGGTGTGCTGACGCCGAATCGGTTCATCGCACTGGCGGAGGAGGACGGCTCGATCGTGCCGCTGGGCCGCTGGATCCTGGCCACCGCCTGCCGCCAGGCCCGCCGCTGGCAGCTGGACCACCCGGACGAGCCGCCGATCTTCGTCAGCGTCAACGTCGCAGTCCGCCAGGTGTGGGACTCGGATCTGGTCGAGGACGTCGCCCGGGTGCTGGCGGAGACGGGGCTCGCGCCGGGGCTGCTGCAACTGGAGCTGACCGAGTCCGCGGTGATGGGCTCGGCGGGACGGCCGCTGGAGGCGCTGCGGGCGCTGAGCGACATGGGCGTGCACATCGCCATCGACGACTTCGGCACCGGCTACTCGAACCTCGCCTACCTCAGCCGCCTGCCGGTGTCGGCGCTGAAGCTGGACGGTTCGTTCGTACGGGGCTTCCAGTACGGGCCGCCGCCCCGGGAAGAGGCCCCGCGGGGCGAGGAGACCGGGCAGGCAGAGGCCGAGCCGCCGAGTCCCGCCGACGAGGTGATCGTCGAGGCGATGATCCAGCTCGCCCACCGGCTGGGGCTGACCGTCACCGCCGAGTGCGTGGAGACCTCCGACCAGGCCAGCCGGCTGCGCCGGATCGGCTGCGACACCGGGCAGGGCTGGCTGTACTCCCGCCCGGTGTCACCGGACCGCATCTCCGAACTGCTGGACGGGCTGGACGGCCACGCCTGCGGGCGGCGGTGAGTGCGCGGCTCAGGCCGACGGCAACCCGTAGGCGTCCGCGATGAGTTCGTAGGAGCGCAGGCGTACGTCGCCGCTGTGGGCGTTGCTGGTGATCATCAGTTCGTCGGCGCCGGTGCGCTTGTGCAGGTCGTCCAGGCCGGAGCGGACCTCGTCGGGGGTGCCGTGGACGACGTTGGCGTTCCAGGAGGCGATGAACTCGCTCTCCATCGGGCTGAACGCGTACGCCTCCGCCTCCTCCGGGGTGGGGACCAGGCCGGGGCGGCCGGTGCGCAGCCGGACCATGTTCAGCGCGGCGGCCAGTACCTGGCGGCGGGCCTCCTTCTCGTCCTCGGTGGCGAGGGCGGCGACGCCGATGAGGGCGTACGGGGCGTCGAGGACCGCGCTGGGCCGGAAGGACTCGCGGTACAGGTCGAGGGCCGGGACCGTGTTCTGCGCGGAGAAGTGGTGGGCGAAGGCGAAGGGCAGGCCGAGCACACCGGCCAGGCGGGCGCTGAAGCCGGAGGAGCCGAGCAGCCACAGCGGCGGGCGGTGCGGGGACTGCACGCCGCCCGGGGAGGTCGCCTGGACCGGGCCGGGGACGGCGTGGATACGGCGGTAGGGGTGGCCGTCGGGGAAGTCGTCGTCGAGGAAGCGGGTCAGCTCGGCGAGCTGCTGGGGGAAGTCGTCGGCGCCCTCGTTCAGGTGGTCGGTGCGGCGCAGGGCGGCGGCGGTGGCGCCGTCGGTGCCGGGGGCGCGGCCGAGGCCGAGGTCGATCCGGCCGGGGGCCATGGCTTCCAGGGTGCCGAACTGCTCGGCGATGACCAGCGGGGCGTGGTTGGGCAGCATGACGCCGCCCGAGCCGAGGCGGATGCGCTCGGTGTGGGCGGCGAGGTGGGCGAGGATCACGGCCGGTGAGGAAGAGGCCACACCGGGCATGGAGTGGTGCTCGGCGACCCAGTAGCGGTGGTAGCCGCGGCGCTCGGCGAGGCGGGAGAGGGCGACGCCGGTGCGCAGGGCCTCGGTGGCCGTGTGCCCGGCGCCCACGGTCACCAGGTCCAGTACGGACAGGGGGACGGACGCGCTGCCCGCTGCCTTGCCTCGGATCTCGTCTGCCGCCACGGGGTGCCTCCTGCTGGTTGGCCGTGCTCGTTCCGCCCGCCGTCAACAGGAGACGGTCCCCGTTTATTTCCGCGGCCTCCGTCCCTTCCCGTCCGGATGCGCTCGCGCGCGTCTCACGCGGCCAGCGCGTGCCCGGGGTGCAGGACCACCTTGGTGTAGCCCTCGATCCGCTTGTCGAACTTCTCGTACGCCTCGGGGGCCTGGTCCAGCGGCAGTTCGTGGGAGACCACGAAGCTGGGCCGGGCGCGCCCGGCGATGATCAGATCGCGGAGCTGGCGGTTGTACCGCTTGACGTTGCACTGGCCGGTGCCCATCTGCTGGCCCTTTTCGAACATCTTGCCGATGGAGACCAGGAGCCGGCCGTGCTTGGCGTGCTCGTCGGGGCCGCCCGGGTCGGAGGGCACGTACAGGCCCGGCACACCGAGCATGCCGGTGGGCCGTACCGTCTCGACCAGCGTGTTCAGCACGACGGCGGGCTCTTCGTGGCTGGCGTCGTCGTGCGCCTGGGCCTGGTAGCCGACGGCGTCCACGCCCTTGTCGGTGCCCTCGCCGCCGGTCAGCTCCTTGATCTGCCCGGCCGGGTCGCCGCGGGTGAAGTCGATGGGTACGGCCCCGATCTCCTCCGCCTTGGCCAGCCGCTCGGGCACCCGGTCCACCGAGAACACCTTCGCCGCGCCGCGCAGCAGCGCCGAGTAGGCGGCCATCAGGCCCACCGGCCCGGCGCCGAAGACGGCCACCGACTCGCCGGGCGAGACCTGGGCGAGTTCGCAGCCGTGGTATCCGGTCGGGAAGATGTCCGCGAGCAGCACGAAGTCGGTCTCGAACTCCTCCCCCGGCGGCAGCTTCAGGCAGTTGAAGTCGGCGAACGGCACTCGCAGCCGCTCCGCCTGGCCACCGGTGTAGGGGCCCATCGCGACGTAACCGTAGGCTCCGCCGGCGAACCCCGGATTGACCGTGAGGCAGAATCCGGTCTTCTCGGCGAGGCAGTTCTTGCAGAACCCGCAGGCGACGTTGAACGGCATCACGACCCGGTCGCCCTCGGCCAGGGAGGTCACGCCGCTGCCGGTCTCCTCCACGATGCCGAGGTTCTCGTGGCCGAAGACGATGCCCGCCTCCGCGGCCGTACGGCCCTCGTACATGTGCAGGTCGGAGCCGCAGATCGCGGACGACGTGACGCGGACGACCACGTCGTTGGGGTGCTGGATCCGCGGGTCGTCGACGTCCCGCACCGCCACGTCGAAGGGCTTCTCGTAGACGACGGCTTTCACTTCGGTCACCTCCGCGTCGATCGCTGGACGACGGCATCGAGCGACGGCGGCGGCGACAGGGACGGTCGGCCGCGGGGCCGGACGGGGCGCTGCCCGGGCGCGGGCACGTGGCCGCGCCCACCCCCGCGTACGGGCGGTGCCGGGCCGGTGCCTGGGCCGCGGGGCGTGCTCACCGCACCGCCGGACACCTCCAGGTAACGCCCCCGCGGCGGCACCCGCAACCCCCGCCCGTACCTGCCCGTCCCGGCGTCCTTCCTGGCGCCCGTCCTCACACCTGGACGACCGGCTCCCGGGTGAACAGCGCGCCGAGGCCCGGCGCGTTGACGCGGCGGTCGGTGAGCCGCAGGCCCTCCCACACGCTCACCTGATTGGCGGTGAGCACCGGCTTGCCCAGCTGCTCCTCCAGGGCCCCGACGTGCGAGGCGGTGTGCAGGGCCGTGTCCGGCAGCAGCACGGCCTCGGCCGCCGGGGTGTCCGCCGCCCGTGCCAGGGCCAGCAGCTCCGGCTCGCCCCACTCGGCGGCCCGCCGCGCCGAGGCGAGGCGGGCGCTGTGCGCGGCGACCACCTCGATGCCGGCCGCGCCCAGGAAGTCCGCGAACAGCGCCGTCACGTCGTCCGGGTAGGTCGCCCCGACCGCGACCCGGCGCACCCCGATCTCGCCCACCGCGTGCACGAAGCCGAAGGAGGTCGAGGAGGCCGGCATGCCGACCGCGCGGGCCAGGGCGCGCACCTGCTGGTGGGCGCCCTCCCAGCCGTACCCGAAACCGCCGCTGGTGCTCGCCCACACCACCGCCTCCGCGCCGGACAGCCGCAGCCCCTCCCCGCTCCGCGCCAGCTCCTCGACCGCGCCGGTCCCGCGTGGCGCCCCGGGCCGGTACGTGTCCTCGCCCGCCCCGGTGTGGACCAGGTCCAGCCGGATGTCACTGCCCAGGAGCTGCTCGATGCGCGGATAGTCGTCCTCTGCGGAGTGGCCCGGGTAGAGGAATCCGAGTGCGGTCATGTCCAGCCTTCCTGCTCTCGTCTCGTCACGCTCTCGTCACGCCGTCGCCCTGCGGGTACCCAGCGTCGCCGTCAATTTCCTTCGCATAACTTGGATTCGGTGGGGTAGCGGCGCGCTCATGGCTCGACCACATGCACATGGCGAAGGCAGACGCGGGCGAATATCCGGGCCCGGCCGCCGGTCGCTGCTGGTGGGGGCGGCGGCGCTCGGCGCGCTGGGCGCCGCCGGCTGCAGCCGCGTGGCGAAGGTGTCCACCGAGAACGGCGGCGATCTCCTGGACCGGCTCAGGGCCCAGGGCGTCGTACGGCTCGGCATCGCGGGCGAGATCCCGTTCGGGTACATCGACAAGGACGGTGAGCTGACGGGCGAGGCGCCCGAACTGGCCCGGGTGATCTTCAAACGGCTGGGCGTGGACCGGGTGCAGCCGGTGCCCACCGAGTTCGGCTCGCTCATCCCGGGACTGAACTCCCAGCAGTTCGACGTCGTCGCCGCCGGCATGTACATCAACGCGGACCGCTGCGCGCAGGTCCTCTTCGCCGACCCCGACTACCAGATGCTCGACTCCTTCATCGTCCGCAAGGGCAATCCGAAGGGGCTGCACGACTACCGGGACGTGGTGGCGAAGAAGGCCAGGTTCGCCACCGGGACCGGCTACGCGGAGATCCAGTACGCGGTGGAGGCCGGCTACCGGGAGAGCGACATCCTGATCGTCCCCGATCAGGTGGCGGGCCTGAACGCCGTCGAGGCGGGCCGGGTGGACGTCTTCGCCGGTACGGCCCTGACCACCCGGGCGGTGGCGCGCAAGTCCGCCAAGGCCGAGGCGACCGAGGCGTTCGCGCCGCTGGTGAAGGGCAAGCCGCACGTGGACGGCGGGGGCTTCGCCTTCCGGCTGACCGAGACCCGGCTGCGGGACGCCTTCAACACCGAGCTGCGCAAGCTGAAGAAGAGCGGCGAGCTGTTCCGCATCCTGCGGCCCTTCGGGTTCTCCGCGGACGAGATGACGCGGCTGACCGCGAAGGAGCTGTGCGGCGGATGACGAGCGGACTGTGGGAACTCGTCCTCAAGGGCGTCTGGGTCACTTTGCAGCTGCTGTTCTTCAGCGCGCTGCTGGCCACCGCCGTCTCCTTCGCGGCCGGCCTGGCCCGTACCCACCGGCTGTGGATCGTCCGCTTCCTGGCGGGCTGCTACACGGAGGTGTTCCGCGGCACCTCGGCGCTGGTGATGATCTTCTGGGTGTTCTTCGTGCTGCCGCCGGCCTTCGGCTGGCAGCTGGTCCCGATGTGGGCGGGCACACTGGCGCTCGGCCTGACGTACGGGGCGTACGGCGCGGAGATCGTGCGCGGGGCGCTGAACGCGGTGGACCCGGCGCAGCGGGAGGGCGGCATCGCGCTCGGCTTCACGCCCTGGCAGCGGATGCGGCTGGTGCTGCTGCCGCAGGCGGTGCCGGAGATGATCCCGCCGTTCAGCAACCTGCTGATCGAGCTGCTCAAGGGCACCTCGCTGGTGTCGGTGATGGGCATGGGCGACCTGGCGTTCAGCGGCAATCTGGTGCGCCTGGCCCTCCAGGAGAGCGCGCACATCTACACGTACCTGCTGGTCATCTACTTCGTGATCGCGTTCGCGCTGACCCGGCTGATGCGGGGCCTGGAGAAGCGGCTGAAGGCGGGTGTGGGCAAGGCGCCCGGCGGTGAGCCCGGCCCGGCCCGTGAACCGGTGGGCGCCCGGGCGGGAGGCGGTGCCGCGTGAACTGGGACTGGGGCGCCGTACGCGACTTCATGCCGCATTTCCGGGACGGCCTGCTCGTCACCCTCCAGGCCCTCGCGCTCGGCTCGGTGATCTCCTTCGCCCTGGGCCTGGTGTGGGCGCTGCTGATGCGCACGCCGAGCCGGTGGGCGCGCTGGCCGGTGGGCGCGGTGACGGAGTTCGTCCGGAACACGCCGCTGCTGGTGCAGCTGTTCTTCCTCTTCTACGTGCTGCCCGAGTGGGGCCTGACACTGTCCGCCCTGGCCACCGGCGTCCTGGCGATCGGCCTGCACTACTCGACGTACACGATGCAGGTCTACCGGGCCGGTATCGAGGCGGTGCCCGCCGGGCAGTGGGAGGCGGCGCTCGCGCTGAACCTGCCGCGCCGGCGGACCTGGACGGCGGTGATCCTGCCGCAGGCGATCCGCCGGGTGGTGCCGGCGCTGGGCAACTACGTCATCTCGATGCTCAAGGACACGCCGCTGCTGATGACGATCACCGTGCTGGAGATGCTCGGGCGGGCGCGGCTCTTCTCGCAGCAGCACTTCCAGTTCACCGAGCCGCTGACCGTGATCGGCGTGGCCTTCATCCTCGTCTCCTCTCTGGCCTCCCTCCTCCTGCGAGCACTGGAGCGACGTCTTGTCCGTTGACACCGCCAAGAATCCCGACGGTCCCGCCGCCGCCCCGCGAGGGGAGCTGATCCGGCTGGAGAACGTGACCAAGCGGTTCGGCGACCACACGGTCCTGGACGGCCTCGACTTCTCCGTCGACGCCGGCAAGCACGTCACGCTGATCGGCCCCTCGGGCTCGGGCAAGACCACGATCCTGCGGCTGCTGATGACGCTGACCAAGCCCGACGAGGGCACGATCACGGTCGACGGGGACCGGCTCTTCCCGGCCCCCGAGAAGCAGGTCCGGGAGATCCGCAAGAAGATCGGGATGGTCTTCCAGCACTTCAACCTGTTCCCGAACATGACGGTGCTCAGGAACATCACCGAGGCCCCGGTCACCGTGCTCGGCCTGTCCCGGGACGAGGCGCAGGCCCGCGCCCGCGAGCTGCTTGAGCTGGTCGGCCTGTCCGACAAGTGCGGCATGCGGCCCGGCCGGCTCTCCGGCGGCCAGCAGCAGCGGGTGGCGATCGCCCGCGCGCTGGCGATGCGCCCGCAGGTGCTGCTCCTGGACGAGGTGACCTCGGCGCTCGACCCGGAGCTGGTCGCGGGCGTCCTGGACGTGCTGCGCGACATCGCCCGCTCCACCGACATCACCATGCTCTGCGTGACCCACGAGATGGGCTTCGCCCGGGACATCTCCGACCGCGTCCTGATGTTCGACGCGGGCCACGTCGTGGAGTCCGGCCCCCCGGAACAGATCTTCGGCGCACCGGAACAGGCGCGGACCCGGGAGTTCTTGCGGGCGGTGCTGTGAGGGGCGGCGCGGCGTGAACGGTGGGCCGCCCTCAGCGTTTCCGCCGCACCGACAGGCGCATTCCCGCGCCGTTCTCCCGCTGGGTGAACACGGCTCCGCCGGGCAGCGTCGCGAAGGGCGCCAGGGTGCCTTCGGGCAGGGCCCTCGGCGAGCCGGTGCCCACGTTCACCTCGACGGCGGGGCGGGTGGACACCTCGGCTGAGATGTCGGTGCCCGTCACGCCGTAGGCGGTGCCGTCGTCCGCGAGGGCGACGACCTCGATGGTGCGACGGTTCCCCTCACCGGTCAGGCACAGCGTCCGGCCCGCCTTGACGTCGAAGACGACCGAACCGAAGGCGGCGTAAGTGCCGTTCGGGGACCTGACGAGGGTGCGGGCATCGTCGTCGTCCCTGCCGTTGTCGCATTCCGCGCCCACCAGCAGCCGGCCGCTCTCCAGGTCGTGCACGGACCAGACGGGGGCATCGGTGCCGTCGGTGTCGGTGGCCTGCCGCCAGCGGGCGACGAACACGCCGTCGTTCACGCCTGTCAGGGTGCCCGTCTCACCGTCCTTGACATTCTTGGGCGCGATGTCCTTGCCGGTCCATCCACCGGGTACGGTCAGCCCGCCCGGCCGCCCGCTCACGACGGGGCCCTTCGTGGTGACGGCCACGACCGCGCTGTCCCAGCAGTCCGAGCAGCCGGGCAGGCCGTTCGCGTCGTCGTACCGCTTCACCGCGCCGGTCACCGCGTCCACGGCCACACTGTGCTCATCAGCGGTCTCCCAGGTGATCAGCAGCCCGGCGCCGCTGTCCCGGACCCGGATCAGCCCCGACCGCAGTCCGTCGTCGGGAACCGAGAGGTCGTGCAGCGGCTCGACCGAGCCGCCGGAGGCGTCCGCCGGGTAGATGCCGATCTGGGTGACCTCCTGGCTCTTGGTGAGGGCGTCACCGGGCTGCTCCCCGACCGCCCAGGCCGCGAAGTAGGTACGGCCGCCCTGCCGTACCGCGGTCAGCCGGGGCGTGAGCATGGCCCATTGGGCGTGCCGGTCCTCCGCCGGGGGAGTCCGGTACGGCGCGCTCGTCCACCGCACCTTGCCCGTGGCGCCGTCCCGCGCCTGGACCGCGTATCCGTCACCGGACCGGATGATGTAGGCGACGGTCTTCCCGTCCGTCGCCACCGGGTCGGCGTCGGCGTCCCGCGGAACCCAGCCGATCTCCTGGTCCCAGCCCTTGGCGCCGTCGTAGGCGGGAGGCACGCTCAGCTTCACCGGCGCGGCGCTCCCGCCCGCACCGGCCCCCTGGCGCCCCTCACCGGCACCCGAGCTACCGCCGTCGCCCTTCCCGCATCCGGCGAGCAGCATCCCGGCGAGCGCCGCCGCCGCCACGGTCATCCGAGCCCTGGGCATGGGGTGTCCTTTCCTTGAGCCGTGTGGTGGTTGTCCAGGTCCCCGGTGGCGGCGTGTCCCGGCCGTGCGCACCGAATCGTCACCGCGCCGAGCCACGTCCACCGGCCCCGGGCCGCGGTGGGCGGGGGACGCGCGGCGCCTGCGCCACAGGGGAAGCTCCGGGCACCTGGCCGGGGCGATGCCCCGGTCCGGACGGGAGGCGGCCCGACTGGGCATGGGCGGCGCCACCGAGCGGGTTGGCCGGACGAACGGTGCCGGTACCGCCGGGGGAAGCCGCCGCGGAGCGGGTGATCTCGCCGGGCCGGAGCCAGCCCTCGGGCACCGTGCCGTGCAGCTGTACGGTGCCCTGGTCCCGGGCCGCGGCGAGCTGGGCCGCCTGCCAGGCGGCGGGAGCGAAGCCGGGGGCCGCGTTGCCGCTCTGGGCGGGTACCTGCCGTCCGTTCATCGCCGCCAGCGACCGCTGGGTCTCGGCGGGAAAGACATCGCGGGGCAGCGATCTGGACGCGGCACCGGTCACCTCGACACGGAACTGCCGCTCACCTGACTCGAATGTGAGCCCGTAGCCCAAGTACTGGCGGTCCTGGTCGAACATCAAATCCCCTCGGACACCGCCACCTGCGCCCCTGGCCCGATCGCCCAGTTCCCGCAGCGCCTGCGGCAGGGGTGAGGTGCGGCCGAGGCAGCCGACGAACCCGTCGGCCTCCGCCCTTCCCGCGCGGAACCGCGGCCGGCCGTCCGGACCGGTGAGCAGCTGGACGGCGCCGACCCGGTTGCCGCGGTCGATGTCGATGGTGAGCCGCCCGTCGCCGCCGTAGCCGGAGTCGAAGCGCCGGCGCATCGCGTTGAACTGGACCTGGTTCTCCAACGCCGGTGGCAGGTTCGGACCGACGATCGTGACCCGGGCTTCCGGGTCGGCCTCGAGAATGATCTCGGCATTGGCCACGCCGGTGCCGCCCGCGCCCGCGATGACCCACGTCTTGGGGGCACCCTCGGCCTGCGGGTCGAAACGGTTCTCGGCGATCTCGTCACCGATGAACACCCGGCCGGGCGCCTGCGTCCGGGCCTGCTCCCACTGTGCCGTGGCATCGAGGGTCTGCAGCGCTCCACGCGCAGCGGGGTCGGCCCGGAGTGAGTCCACCAGGCCCTCGTCGTTCAGGAGCCGCAGTGCCTCCTGAGCGGTGGCCGCACCGGCGAGGCGCGGCTGGACGGGGGCATCGGCGGGCACTCGCGCGCCGAGCGCCTCGACCGCCTCACGCAGATTCTGCGTCTCCCGGTCCACGCCCGGCACCATCTCGGGCGGCAGACCGGTGGCGACGGTCGGCACGCCCTCCACCTTGACGTACACGTCCTGTGATCCGTCGGCCGGGACACCGTTGGGGCGGATGTGCGCGTAGAGGTGGCCGTCGGCGGCGGCGAGCAGACGGGCCTGGCCGTCGATCACCGGGCCGCGTACGGCGAGCGTGTCCTCCCACAGCCGGACCGCGTCGCGCGGGACCCGACTCGTGCCGTCCCCGAACTGGTGGGCGTCGCCGAGACCGGT
Source organism: Streptomyces sp. NPDC047017 (assembly GCF_040644175.1). NCBI lineage: Bacteria > Bacillati > Actinomycetota > Actinomycetes > Kitasatosporales > Streptomycetaceae > Streptomyces > Streptomyces sp. NPDC047017. The sequence continues at coordinate 215,863 of NZ_JBEYVW010000010.1, forward strand.
CAGACGCATGTCACGCACCTGGTCGGCCGACTGGACGATGCCCTCGCCGGGGTCCAGGTGCCAGCGGCCCCGTGCGTCGATGAGCAACGCGTCCGGGTCACGGCCGACAAGACTCGCCCCACCGCCGATGACGACCCTTCGGGCCGGCCACTCCCCCGTCGCCGCGGCCTCCGCGCGCAGTTGCTCCAGCGTCGCCCGGCTGGCTTCCGTACGGGCCCCGGCGGCGTCGGCCGCCGCCGCGGCCAGCTCCGCGCGCGGGACGGGAGAGCCGTCCGGCCGGAAACCCGGCATGGGGTGTGCGCCCAGCTCCGGCTGGACGGCCGCCTGCGCCTGTCCGGCACGGTCACGGAAGTCCAGCAGGGCGCGGGCGTCGGAGGGAGGGAGTTGCTCGACGGGGTGGGCGAGTTGGGCCATCGCCTCCCTGGACAAGGGTGTCAGGTACGGGTTGACAGCATCCAAGCGGAACCTGGCGGCATACTCCTGAAGTGACCGGGACGACACGTCTTCGGCCGTGGCCACGGCTCGCAGCCCGGTGTGATCCACGAGAGCCGAGAACTCCTGGCGCGCCTCAGCACGCTGCCTGTCGTCGAGACTCGCATCGCGCATACGGGCGGCGAGGTAGTTCAGCTCGCCGACCCGGCCGAGATCCTCCTCGGACAGCGAGAACCGGTCGGCGGCGAGGGGCCCTCGTACCAGCATGTCGTCACGGACCCGCTCCGCGCCCGCGGCCGCGCGGTCGCGCACGGCCAGCAGCTCGCCCACCTCGTGGCTCAGGGCCCGGCCCGCCTGCTGGGGGTCCATCCGGTCGGAGAGCTGCACGAAGTGGTTGTCGGACGTGGTGTTGACATACGTCCGGGCGACCACCTGCGAGGGCAGAGGAACGGCGTCCAGTCCCAGCGTCATCGTGCCGCCCCGGTGGTCGGTGAGCACGAAGTGGCGGTCGTCTCCGCTGTCGACCAGTGCGATCGAGCGAAGCCGTTCCCCGTACAGGCTCTGCACGACCAACGGCAGCGCGCTCTCCGCCTGCGCGATGATCGCCGCCTGGTCAGGGCCTGACGCGGTGCCCGGTCCCGGGACGGACGTACCCGCGAAGCGGCTGCCCGCCACATCGGTGGCGGTGATGGTGACGGGCTCCCGTGACTGTCCGTTCCGAGCCGGGTCGGTACCCCGGTCGGCCGGGTCCTGATCCACTGGCGTTCTCCCCCTTCGCCTGGCTCACAGCACGTAGGATCTTCCCATGCTGATCGCCCGTTCGACGCAAGAAGCGCATCTCTACATGGACCTGCACGCCTGCGCCTGCGGGGCCGAGAGCTTCGAGCGCACGCACCGTCTGGAGCAGCGCGACGGTGCGATGGTCGCGGTGTACGAGGGTGCCTGTCCTCAATGCGGTCGCATGCGCACGTTCGAGTTCCGGATGACGGACGAACTTCCGCCCGCGCCGCCCGCTTTCGGTGGCCCCGAGCCGTCGCGGATCATCGATCCGGGCGAGTTCATGTGGGTCAGCGACGAGGTGGGCACCGACGCGAGTCTGCGGCTGCTGAACACGCCGCCCGCCGAGCACCGACAGCACCGGGCGAAGTGGACCTACGCACTCGCCGTGCTGGAGGAAGTCTTCAAGTTCCTGCCCGAGGACGCGGACCGAATTCCCGAAGAGCTGTTCACCTCGGATCGCGGCCGGGCGATGTACCGGAAGGATCCGAGCAGGTTCGACCGCCGGTGGCTGTTGGACAGCCTGGAACGCAAGCAGGGTCTCCTCGAAGGCATCGACCACTTCAGCCCCCCGCAGCAGCAGTAGCCGACTCATCGCGACCTGGGGTTCCGGGCGGCCGGGGACTGCACCGGCGGTGTCCTGGGCGCCGGGGTGGCCGTCCGCGGCCCCGGCATCCCGGTCGCCGTGGCCGCCCCTGACCGCAGCCGTCCCGCCGCGGCGATGCGCACCAGGGCGTCGCCCTGCCGGAAGCCCTGGGCGGCTGATGGCCCGGGAGTGCTCGCACGCGCCGGGAGACCCCGGTCCGAGGTGATCAGTCCGGTGGCCAGGCCGCCCGCGACCAGCTTCTCCGCGTTCTCGCGGCCGATGGAGTGACCGTGCCCGGTCGTGCTGCGCGCGTACAGGTCCGTGATCAACCCTTCGGGGGCCATCCGGCCGCCGTACCAGTCGCGTCCCGCGTCGAAGTCGGCTCGCCCGTGCTGCCAGCGAGCCGCGTTCTGCGCCAGGCACCGGTCGAGCGGCACCTCGACCGACAGCAGGACACGCTTGTCGTAGCCGTCACCGCGCAGATCGCCGAGCAGTTTCTCGTTCCACCGCTGATCCCGCAGGGTGGCGTCGTACAGGAGGTTGTACCCCTCGGCGCGTGCCCACTGCTCGAAGACGCCTTGCAGGTAGGCGGACTCCCGGTGGGTGAGCGAGGCCGTCTCGGACGGAGACAGCCGGCGGCCACCGGGCAGCTCGTACGCCTCGGAGCCCAGCTCGGGGCCGCCACCGTGCTCGAACAGGGCCACCTTGAACTCGTCGGGGTCCAGTACGACGTAGTCCCGCACGTGGACGCCGTGCACTTCGGCCAGCGCACGTCCCAGTTCGTCGTCGCGGTGCTGCCAGTCGGCGAGCCCGCGCAGGGCGCCTCCCTTCCCGGCGCCGGGTGCGCCCGCGGTCAGGAGTGCGGCGTGGCCGTCGCGGGGCAGGCCGGCGCAGCGCTGCCTGAAGTCGTCCAGGATCGCCATGTGGACGCGCTCGCGTTCCGGGGTCCACAGCACACCGTGCCGGTACCGGCCGAAGGTGTCGTGCTCGCCGGGCGAGAGGTCACCACCCGGGCCCATGCGGCGTTGCAGCGCGCGATACAGCTCCTGGTACGCGGGGTCCAGGCGCGCTTCCCGTCCGTGGGAGGTCACTGCCGTCGCTCTGTCCTGTGCTGGATCTCCTCCAGGTCCTCGCGGGTCAGCTGACCGAGCAGGCGGGCCGCCGTGACCACCGACCGCGTGTTGTCCTGATGAGTGGGGGCGGGGTGCCCTTCTTCCAGCTCTTCTTGCTCGAAGGGCCAGTTCGCCACCGTGGTGAGCATCTCCTCACGCGGGACCAGCCCGGCGGCGTAGCGGCCGAGGTAGGCGCGCAGGGACGGTTGGGTGCGGGATTCCTCGTTCATGGCGTCCTCGTCTACCACAGGCTGATTTCGTACGGATCGGGCTCGCCGGTGCCCCCGGCGCCGTTTCCTCCGTCGTAGGGCTCCACCGCGGGCACCGCCTTGGCGCGGTGGCCCCCCTCCTTGCAGCCCGCGAACGGGCCGGTGGCGGAGCGCAGTTCCGCCATCGCGGGGCCGAGGTGGTCACGGTGCCACGCGGACGGGCCCGAGGCGCCCGCCGCCGCGCCGGTGCACTCCTGCCAGGCCAGCCACAGCGCATGCAGTCTGGCAATGGCCTCCAGGTGCTCCCACCAGCGGGGGCACCAGGGCTGCTGCGAGGTGGCCTCGCGGCCGTAGAGGGGCAGCAGGAGGTCGGAGACCCAGGTGGTGAGGGTGCGCAGCTCCCGGAGGTACTCCTCGCCGTCCATGTAGAAGATGAACGGCGGCGCGTCGGGCTGTTCCTGGGACGGTGGCGTGGTCTCGGTCATCGGACGGTCTTCTCCACAGCGCGGGTGGTGATGGCTTCGACTTCGGCCCGGGCCGCGGCCTGCATGCGGTCGGCGCCGGGCTCGGCGTACCAGGGGCGCAGCCGGATCAGGGCGGGCTTGGTCCCGGTCGCCAGGAGGAGTGCGGTGCCCTTGGGCAGGGCGCGGATGCGGTCGGCGGGCAGGATGCGCTCCAGCCGGTACGAGGTGGAGCGGGAGCGGCCGTCCTTGCTCTTGGAGTAGCTGACTGTCGACACGTCGTGTTCGCCGACCAGCCTGGACACCTTCTCGACGAAGTCGGCATCGTCCAGGCCGGCGCCCAGCAGCTTGATGGTGGCCGCCCCCCACAGGGCGTCCATCCCGGCCTCTCCCCAGACTCGCGCGCCCTGCCGGTAGCTCTGCAGCAAAGTGACGACGTTGATGCCGCGCGAACCGAAGTGGGAGTACAGATCGGGCAGGTCGGAGATGCGGCAGACGTTGGCAGCCTCGTCGAGCACGGCCGTCATCGGCGGATCGAGACGACCGCCCAGACGCTCGGCGGCGACCACGCCCGCACGCAGCACCGAGTCCGCGATCGCGGCGATGACACCGGCGGCCGAGCCGCCGCCGTCCTTGGACAGCAGGTACAGGGTGTCCTTGGCCAGGACGTGCTGCTCCGGCCGGAACTGCGGCCTGCGCGGGTCCGGAGCCACCCAGGCGGCGATGGCGGGGTCGAGGAGGCAGGCCACGCACTGGCGGGCCGTCTCGTAGATGCCGTCCCGGGTCTCGACCGCACCCTGGACGGTGCCGTGCAGCTGATCGGCGAGAGCCGGCATGGCCGCGTCGCGCAGCAGGTCGACGGGTGTACGGTCGGCCGGGTCCGCGAGCCATGCGAGCACCTCCCCCACACCCCGCTTCCCGCGGTTGGCGGCATGGAAGAGGGCGGTGAGCGTGTTCTGCGCGGCCGAGATCCAGAAGTCCCGCTTGGTCGCGTCGTCGTTGACCGCCCCGACGAAGTGGCCGGCGAGACGCCGTGCGCCCTCGATGGTGGCCGCGTCGGCGAGCATGTCCCACCACATCTCGCGCGGAGTGTGCGCGATGCCCTGCGGGTCGAACACCCAGACACGTCCGGCACGTTCGCGCTCGGCCCGGGTGACGCTGTAGACGTCCGCCTTGTTGGAGGTCAGCAGCACGCTGCCCTGGGCGCGCAGGACGCGTGGCACGGCGATGCCGGTCGACTTGCCGGCGCGCGGTGCCATGAGGTCCAGTTCCACGTCCTCGTAACTGGATCTGAGTTCCGGACCGCCGGGCTCCAGGTTCCCCAGCAGATTGCCCGTTTCGTCGGCGTGCAGCCTGGCGGCCTCGGACAGTGACGGGCGCAGCTCGCGGGCGCGGGCCGCCGCGCCCTTCGGCAGCAGGCCGGCCAGCTCCTTGCGTCCTGCGAGGCCGGCGGGGCGGGCCGTCCGGCCCCGGACCAGGACGATCAGCCCGATCACGACGGCGACGAACAGCCCGAAGACCGTGCCGATGCCGGCCGTCACCGCCGCACTCGACGCCTTCGGCCAGACCGCGCCGGGGCCGTCCTGGACCAGGGTCGCCAGCGTCCGCAGCGAGAACGGCGGCGGGTCCCAGCCCGCGCCGGACACGGCCGCGCCCAGCGAGCCGCCCAGCCAGGCGCCGGCGAAGGCACCGCCGACGAGGACGGCGACGCCCGGGATGATCCACGGCAGCAGGTCGTCTCCGGACGAGTGGCCCCTGCGCCCGGGGCGCGGCGTGCTCACCTCGGAGCCTCCATCTGCTGCGGGAGGTTCAGTTTGTTGCCGGTCCAGCGGGTGTTGGTGTTGTGCAGGGTGCGTTCGGTGTCGGTGATCGACACCTTGATCGGGATGCCGGGACGGCCGCCCACCTTGATCAGGAAGCGGCCTCGGCCGGGCGGCTCCTCGTGGCCTCCGGTGCTCGCCCAGCCCGGAGGCGACGACCACGACGAGACCAGTTCGATCTCCCGCTCCGACATACCGACGATGTCGCCCAGTTCCCGCATCTCGGCGCGCGGCAGCCCCGCGCACACCACCATGCCGGCGCGCTCCACGAACCCGCGCGCCTTGGCCCGGTCGGCCTCGCTGCCGAGCGCCTCGGCGTCCTTGAGTGTGTGCGTGATCTTCGCGTCGCCGAGCCCGAGGGACCGGTTGAGCCGGGTCAGTGCGTCGATCCGCTCCACGATGCCGGACGCGGCGCGCAGCGGACGCCACAACTCGTCCAGGACGGTGAAGAACCAACGCTGCGGCGCGAGTCCGGCGTCCGCGAGCGCGTGCGCGGCCGCCACCGTGCCCAGGCCGTCGGACCAGGCGGCGAGCATCGCCGCCGCGGTCAGCTGGGTGTCGGCCTCGCCGATCCGGGAGATGTCCACGCACACCGCGGGCGAAGCCGGGTCGATCCTCGTCGACGTCTCGGACGCGAACGTGTCGCCCAGGGGGCCGTCCAGGACACCGAGCAGTGAGCGGTGCAGTGGGTCGACCGCTTCCTGGTAGCGGGCGACGTTGCCGCGGTCCAGGGTCACCGCGCGTACCCGGTCGGGTCCTTCGTCCAGTACCCGCAGCAGATCGGGCAGCAGCGGGGCACGGCCCCGTTCGGTCCGTTCGGTCAGGTGGTGCAGGCAGGCGGAGAGCACCGACTGCTCGTGGTCGTCCATCGGCCGGCCGCGCACGATCGTGATCAGCGCGGCGACCATGTTGAGGACACGTCCGTGTGCCTCCGCGGCCAGGACCCGCCCGGCCTCACCACCGATCCGCACCGCGGCCTGGCCCATCGCACCCGGATCGAGCACGTTGATACCGCCGACACCCCGCCCGATGGAGATCACCTGACCGCCCAGGGCCCGGACGGTGTCCGCGTAGTCGGGTTTGAGGTCACCGAGCACCAGCGGGGTGACGCCGGTCGCCACCAGGCCGATCAGGATCCGGTTGACCAGGGTCGACTTGCCCAGGCCCGGCATGCCGAGCATGAACAGGGAGGGGTTGGAGATGTACCGGGCCCGGGTGAACCAGGAAATGGGATCGCCGCACACGGTGGCGCCGGTGTGCAGATGCTGGCCGAGCGGTACGCCGGTCATGGGCGCGCCCGAACCGGCCGCGAAGGGCCACAGACCGCACGCCTGCACGGTGGTCGCCCGCCACATCGTGGGCGGATCGAGGTGGCCGACCTGGCCGCCGCCCGCTCCGTACCAGCCGCGCGGCGGTGCCACGGTGGGACGCTGGGGACGCTGTTTCCCGCTCACAGGGCCTCCCTGATCTGGTACGGAACGAGAGTGTGCTCCCAGGGCAGGACGCCCACGGGCAGCGTGCAGGTGAAGGCGGACGCCTGCATGCGGTCGGCCGGGCGCATCAGGATGCGCGAGGACGCCTGGAGGTTGCGCACGGTGATCGCGGCGTCCTGGAGCCCCTGCTCGTCGTCGACGGTGACCGTCACCATCAGCGAGAACTCGACCAGACCGGCACCGGACGCCTCCTCGGCGGCGGTCTGTTCGGCCGCCCTGATCTCCGAGGTGGCCCGGGCCTGGACGAGACCGCCGCGCGACGTCGCCATGAAGTGGGCCGCGCGCCGGTCGGACTCCACGATGCGGGCGGAGGTCGCCGGATCGATCGGCCGGTAGACCAGCGAGACGCGCTTGCGGCGCGTGCCGGGGGCCGGTTCCAGCAGGCCGCGCAGCACGCTGGAGCGGACGGTGCCCCGCGGCGCGAGCGTCAGCTGCCAGGTACGGGAGACGCCGGAGTCGTGCCTGTACGCGGTGACCGTCTCGACCGCGGCCGCCGGGCCCGAGTCCTCCCACTCCAGGCCGGTGGTCGTGTGCTCGGCGCGGGCACTGAGCACGTCCGGGGCGACGGCCGGGTCGTAGGCCACCCGCACGACCTCGGCGATCCGGTCGGCCGACAGCGGGTACGCCGAGCCGCCGCCCGCGGCGACCAGCCCGGACAGCAGTCCGGGAAGCCGCATGGACAGGTCGGTGACCACGTCGTCGACATCGCGCTTGGGGCCGCCGGTGGGACCGTAGGTGAGGGCGATGTACGTGTGCATCTCCGAGGACGCGGTCGGATAGCGCTCGACCACCTCCTCCATCACGGCCCGGGCGGCGGCAGGGGCGTCGGGGGAGATACGGGGCAGGACCTCCGCGGCGAGCCGGGTGCCGGTGTCGGGGGCGGTCTCGACGACGACCTGGGCGCCGCGCAGGCCGGGTTCATGGGCGAGCCTGGACAGCCAGTCGCCCCAGGACGCGACCCAGACGTCCACCTGCTGCGGGTCGACGAGCGAGCCGCCGTCCGGCTCGCAGGCGAGGACCAGCGTGTACAGGTTGCGGCCCGGGTGATGGATCACGCCGAAGGGGCGGTCGTAGGCGTCCCGGCCTTCGTGCATCTTCGTACGGGCGAGCAGCCCGGGCGGCTGGAACCGGCCGCCGGGGCGCCGCGAGAGCGGACCGGAGACGTAGGTGGTGGAGCCGTTCGCCTTCCGTCTCATCCAGCCGATGCGCAGGGCGAGGACCTGATAGACGTTGCGCCCGTCCGCCGTGCGAAGCGCCAACGGGGCGAGGAAGAGTGCTGTGGGTACCAGCACCACGATCGCCGCCGCCAGGGAGACCAGCGAAGCCAGCAGCGCCACGAGCAGACCGCCGAAGGCAACGACGGTTCCGAGCAGGCCCAGGGGGCCGAGGCCGGGGCGGCGGGGACGCCGCCAGTTCCCGTAAGTAGGACGCGTCAGGGCGTCGGTCGACATGGGGTTCCTTCTTCCGGTCTTCCGGCTTCAGCGGGGCAGGGTGAGGGCGGGGCGGGGGCGGCCGGGCCGGGCACGTGGTGTCCGGCCCGGCCGCGGAGTCCGGGACTCGGTGTCTCCTACTGGTTGTGGCCCTTCATCCCGTCGTTGTCGTCCAGGGAGTGGGCCACCTCGCTGGCCGCGGCCACGGTGGTCTGCGCGACGACCGCGGCGGCCTGTACGGCCGCGGCCGCGCCACCGGTCGCGGCACCGGCGGCCGCGCCCCCCGCCGCGCCGGCGGCTCCCGAGCCGGCTCCGCCGCCCGCACCGCCGCCCGCGCCCGCCGTCGGAGCGGGCGCCGAAGCGCCGGCCCCGGAGGACGGGGAGCCCTCCGGGCCCGCGGCGCCGGAGCGGCCCGCACCGCCGCCCCCGCCACCGCCCAGCCCGCCGGAGGCGATACTGACCGCCCCGCTGGCCAGGTTGTTGACGGCGTTGAGCGTGACGGTGCCGCCCGAGGTACTGCCCAGCGCGGCGGTCGCGGGAACGATCAGCTTGAGCAGGGCGGGCAGCGCGAAGACGGACAGGATGAGCATGCCCATGCCGGCGATGGTCTGATTGAGGTTCTTCGTGTCCTTGGTCATGGCGGTGGCGGAATAGATGATCAGCGCCGCAGCCGGCTTGTACAGGATCCAGGCCGCGAGCCAGCCGGTGTGCTTCTTCCACCAGCCCTCGCCCCACCCGGTCATGGAGGACACGGCGGCGAGCGGCAAGGTGCCCACCAGCATGATCAGCACCCCGATGCGGATGTACATGAGGCAGATCTGCACGAAGGACGACAACATGACCAGCAGTCCGAAGATCAGGACCAGGCCGGGCGCGTCCAGGGACATCACGCCGAGGATCTTGCTGGCTTGGTCGCCGAGGTCGGACTTCGCGTAGACGTCCTCCGCGTACTTGTCGGAAGCAGTGGTGAGCGCCTGCACCACCGGCACCGCGAGTCCACCGACCAGGAGGACCTTCCACATCCCCATGAAGGCCTGCTTCATGGGCTGGCCTCTTCGGTCGAGCGCCATTTTGGCGGCGGCGACCAGCAGGCACCCCACGGCCACGTATCCGACCAGCCAGCCGGTCATGTCGTGGATGGCAGTGGTCGGCTGCCCCGGATCCCCCCCTTTGATATGCATCCAGACGCCGTTGAGCGCTTTCAGCGTCTCCGCAGTCGCGTCGCCGATCGCCTTGGCGAAAGCCTCGACACCGCCGTTGGCGAGCTGCTCTCCCCCTTCGGACAGGCCCCACTTGAGACCGTCGCTGACGCAGTCGTACACCTTCCAGCTGCAGGACATCTCAGCTCCCCCAGGTGACAAAGCCGTTGGTGCCGCTCACCTGTGACGTCCCGGAATAGACCGTGCCGTCCGGGTCGGGAGCGACCTTCCAGTCACCGTCCTGCCAGTGCACCGTCATCGAGGCGGCACCGTACACACCCGCGCTGGGGCCGCGTACCAGGATCATCACCGTTGCCGTCCGGCTGTCGTAGGAGAGGACCGTGAATCCGGCGTAGCCACCGGCGTCGGCCTGGCCGGAAGTGGGCTTGTCCTTCTCCTTGGAGCGGCCGGCGACCAGAGCGTCCCGACCCGCGCCCGGCACGACCTGCCGGTTCACCACCTCGCGCCAGCCGGGGTAGTTGAAGTGGTCGGTGATGGCCTGGGCAGCGAGCACCGCACCCATCGGGGTGTGCGCGTAGCAGGACCAGACAGCCCCGTCGAACTTCAGCGGACCCGCGGTCCTGGACACGGGGACCAGACCGGTCCCGTCAGCCTTCCACGAGAAGTCCTTCGGTGGCGCTGTCGGTTTTGCCTGGTCACTGTCATCGGTGCGGCACCCGGCAGGCCGGTCGTCCTGCTTGCCGCCCCCACCGCCCTGAGAAGCGCTTCGACTCGGGGCGGGCGAACCGGAGGCGTCCGGAGTGCCGTCGTCGCCCTGGTTCAGCAGCGTGAAGCCGGCGAGGACGAGCAGCACCAGCACGAACCCGGCCGACAGGATCCAGCCCCGCTGCTGCCAGAACGGCTGCTCCCACTCTCCGCTGCCCCCACGGGGCCGACCGGAGTTCAACATGCCGATGTTTCCTTCCTGTGCGGGCCGTGACCGGATCAGCCGAAGACGAAGGTGACGACAGGACCGGCGGTGGCCACCAGGACACAACCGCCGAGAACCATGCCGAGCCGGCCCATGTGCTCCGAGCCCTCGCCACGGCGCATCGAGACCGCCATCATCGCGCCGGTGATCAGCACACCCGCGACACCCGCCGCGGTACCGACCCAGGCCAGGATGCCGAGGACCTTGTCGACCTTGCTGGTCAGCGCGTCCGGGGCGTTACGGGACGGGTTGGGCACCGCTCCGCCCGCGAGAACGAGATGTGCGTGGGCTTTGGCAGCGAGTGCCTGGATCATGGAAGTCCTCCCCGATTGGATCGGCCGAAGAGCCGATGTGGTGCTTGGGTCTCAAGTTGGTGTGGCACAGGGGCGAGGAGCCTGACGAGCCGGCCGGCCCGCGGGCGGTATCCGTGAGGTTCTTCCGCCGCACCGTGACGTGCTCGTGGCGGGAAGGGAGACCGGCTCCCGTATCAGCCCATCGCTCAGCCGGACGTGTTCCAGAAGTCCAGGCCCACGAACTGCACGAGCGGCCCGGCGCAGGCGGCGATGACACACGCCCCCATCACGATGAGGTACTCGCGCAGGTGCTCCTCCGCGTCTCCCGTTTTGAGCGCGATGGCCATGCGGCTGCCGACGATCATCAGCCCGGCCACCCCCGCCGCGGTGACCAGCCAGGCGATGTAGCCGAGGACCCTGTCCAGCGGGGTGGTGACCGCAGAGGGCGGGGTGTACGACGCGATGGTGACGGCCATCATCACTCCGGCGTTCATCCGTCGCTCCTCATGCGTACGTCTCGTACCGGCGGCTCGGCAGCCAGTGCCGCCAGACCGGATGCCTCCCGCGGCGGAGGAGCCGTGAAGTCCCCGGTGCGCCAGGCGGGCACCCAGGGCACTCGATGGACCCGCACCACCGAGCCGATCACTTTGATCCGCTGCTGCAACGGCCGCGGCAGCCGCCCGGGAGCGTCGGCGACCAGCACGACGGCGACCAGTTCGAGCCCGCGTGGTTGTTCACCTCGCCGGAAGGCGTCGAGAGTCCGTGACACGGCCTGCAGCCCGGCGGCGTGCGTGCGGGCCACCAGCAGGACTCCGTCCGGCTCCCCCCGGTCAGGCCGGGGCCAGTCACCATCCGGGTCGAATCCCCCGAAGACCGTGGCCAGCGTGGTGGCACCCGCCCCGCCGTGTGCGGCCACCCAGGCCAGCCGCCGATGAGCAGACGGCGTGTCAGCGGCCGGTATCGGGCGCACCGGTGACTCCGGTGACCCCGGTGGCGTGAACGGACCACGGGTCCAGACCTCAGGGCCGCCCCGCGGCCCACCTTGCACCGACAACTCATCTCCCCCGAGGCATGATTGGCACCCCTAACAGTGCAATCATCACTGGCACAGGAGTGATAGGTAGCACTGTGTGATGCCCTGGGACAAGTTCGTAACCGGGTGGTTACGAACGCGCACTTCGTTGTCGGGGAGACTCAACCGGCGGCGTGAGCAGTTTACTTGGCACTGAGGGAGCAGATGTCGAAGAGCGGGGGAGGGGCTGCGGCCTGGGTGATCGGTGGCGCCCTTGCCGCGGTCATGCTGCCGGTGATCATGATGGTCGCGGTCAGCGGTGACGTGAATGCCCAGGACGACGGGAACGACGGGAACAGCGTGGGCGGGGGCCTGAAGAGCGGTTCGGTGAAGCCGGAGTACGTGCCGTGGATCCTCAAGTCGGGCGCTCAGTGCGACGTGATCAAACCGGCTGTCATCGCTGCCCAGATAGAGGCCGAGTCCGGGTGGAACCCCGCCGCGGTATCGCCGGTCGGCGCCGAGGGCCTGTCCCAGTTCATGCCCGGTACGTGGCCGTCATGGGGAAGAGACGAGGACGGGAACGGACGCGCCTCACCCTTCGATCCGGCCGACGCGATCATGGCTCAGGGACGGTACGACTGCGGCCTCGCCAGAAGCGTCGACGGGTACAAGAGCCGGGGCAAGGCATCGGGCGAGACCCTCGACCTCGCACTGGCCGCCTACAACTCAGGGCCGGGAGCGATCGAGCAGTACCACGGCATGCCGCCGTACACCGAGACCCAGAACTATGTCGCCCGCATCAAGTCCCTGATACCCAAGTACGCCTCGGTGGGCGATACCCCCGGCGCGGTTCCGCCGGGCCAGAAGATGGCCATGCCGTTGCGCGGGAACCCGCCGGTCACCTCGCCGTTCGGGATGCGGATGCACCCGATCCTGCACGTCTACAAGCTGCACACCGGCATCGACTTCGGTGTGCCGGCCGGTACGCCGTTCCTGGCCGCCCTGGACGGCAAGGTGACGTCCGCGGGCTGGGCCAACGGCTACGGCAACCGTGTGGTGATCTCGCACGGGACCATCGACGGCAAGCAGATCTCGACGACGTACAACCACATGTCGGCCATCAGCGTCTCGGTGGGGCAGCAGGTCAAGGTGGGACAGCAGGTCGGAGCGGTGGGTTCCACCGGCTACTCGACCGGTCCGCATGCCCACTTCGAGGTCATGGTGAACGGCCAGTATGTGAACCCCGCTCCATGGCTGGGGCTGAAGTGACGTGCCGGAACAGGAAGGGGGGACAGACGTGATGGGGTCAGGCGTCGTACGGGCCGGTCGGCGGTCCGCGACCGGCCTGCTCACGGTGGTCGCCGGCCTCGCCCTGCTCACGGGTTGCGGCTTGCCGGACCACCGGGTGGCGGGTACCGGACAGGGTGGCACGGGTTCGGCGGAGCCGTCCTTCGTCGCCAAGGCGCCCCCACCGGCCGGAAGGCCGCTGGGACCCGACGCGCACGTGGCGGCCCCGGGCGTCGTGAACGACAACGACGCCGACGCGGTGTCCAAGGCATGGGCCGAGACGGCCTACAGCTACGACACCGTGTACGACACGAGTCCGCACGACGCCATGTTGCGCGCGGCACGCTGGCTCACGGAGCGCAGATTGACCGCCGAGCGCGCGTATCACCCCGCGAGCGGCCCGGGGAACGAGTGGAACACCTGGGCCGGACACCGCGCCTGGACCACCGTGACCGTGAGCGGTGAACTGGAGGACGACGCGCCACGCGACAGCGAGACGATCGCCTACCGCTCCCTCGTCGTCGCGGGAACCGCACACGGCCGGGACGGCTGGTCAGGCGTGGGGCCGCGGCTCAACGCCTATGTGAAGCTGGTGCGTTCTTCTGCCGGCCGACCGTGGCGTGTCGACGACGCGACCGTCGTCGACGCCGTGACGCCGCCGAGCGGCAGCGTGCCGTCGGCGTCCGCCGGCTCCTCCTCTGACACTTCCGCCCGGTGAGGGAACCGATGTCCAGATTCAGTCGCAGCCGCAAGCGCCAGCAGAGCGGGCACGAGCAGGCACCGCTGCCCGCGTCCGGGCTGCGCCCCATCGACGTGCACGTCCCGACGGACGAGAGCGCCACGGTGGGCGGGCTGCCCGTCGCCGTGGGGTCGAGCGAGAGCGTGGAAGAGGCGGTGCTGAACTATCTGCACCGCCTGGTGCTCGCCACCGGCCACCCCGTGTCGGCCACCGTCCACGACGAGCGGATCGGGTACATCACCCCCATTCAGGTGTCGGCCGACGGGTCGAGCGCGTTCGCCGGGCAGCCCGTCCCACTGGTCGCGGGAGCGACTTCCGCGATCCCGCTCGCGCACGCCCTCGCGGTACCGGAGGCGGCGGCCCACGAGGACCCGCACACCCCGGCGGCCATGGCCGTTCCGGCGCTTCAGCGGCACGAGGAGGCGGAGGGGACGTCGCGGGCGGTTCCGGACCCGGTCGGCGAGGAAACCGCTTCGGCACCGGAAGCGGCGTCCCCGGTCAGGTCCGCGCAGGACGCGCCCTCCTCCGCATCCGCGGCACCCTCGCTGCTGGCCGAGCCTGTCCAGCGGATCAACGAGGCGGTGAGCAGGGGACGGATCGAGTCGGCCGCGGCGATGGCCGAGCAGAGCATCGCCTCGGCTTCCCAGACGCTGGGCCCGGAGCATCCGGAGGTGCTCCAGTTGCGTGAGCTCGCCGCGTACATCGCCTATCTGGCAGGGGACGCCCGGCGTTCCTTCACCCTGTCCATGGACCTCGCCAGGGCCCGTCTGCGCCAGGGGGACGAGCGGGCCGTCGCCGGTGTGCAGAGCGCGGCAGCCGCCTGGCGTGCCCTGCGGGACCCCGCACAGGGGCTCGACCTGGGCCGTGAACTGATCGCCCTGTGGGACGAGCTCGCCACCGGGGGCGGCCCTGCCGCGGCCGACCGCGCCCAGCTCGAAGCGGCCCGTGCCCGCATGGGCCGCCTCGCCGAACGCGTCCGGACCGCGCCCCACTGATCCCCGAGGTGGTCAGAGCACCCCTCGGGACCGGGTATTATTTTCTTCGTCGCCGGCCGCGGGAAGCGGACGGCGGGAGTCATGCGCCGCTAGCTCAGTTGGTTAGAGCAGCTGACTCTTAATCAGCGGGTCCGGGGTTCGAGTCCCTGGCGGCGCACCTGATGAAAGGCCCCTCGCAGCAGCGAGGGGCCTTTCGCGTCGTCCGCCCCGGGAACGCTCAGAACGTGACGTCCGAGCAGGCGTAGAACGCGTTGCCCGTGTCGGCGATCGTCCAGACCGAGAGGATCACGTGGTGGCCGCTCAGGCCGGTGGGCAGGGTGCCGGACTGGCTGAGGGTGGCCGGGGGCTGCTTGCCGCCGTAGGGGACCGTCAGGAACGGGGTCGTGTTGAGGTCGGCGCGGGTCAGGGCGTGGTTCTGGTTCCAGCCCTGCTTGGTGACGTAGTACTTGAAGTCGGTCGTGGCGTGCCGGGCCGTGAACTGCCAGCGGAAGGTGTAGCTCTGGCCGCCGGTGACCTGGGTGGTGGGCCAGGCGCCGCCCGAGGGGGTCCGGGGGCTGTCCAGGTCGCCGAACTCGGTGTGGTTGCCCGAGCAGATCTGCCCGTCGGCGGGTCCGGAGGCCGGGAAGCCCTTGGGGCCCTCGACGCTCTGCGGCTCCCACTTGATGGAGCCGCAGCCGCTCACCGTGCCGTTGGCACAGAGCTTCTGCCTGCTGATGGGGAGGTCCGTGTAGCCGTGGCTGCTGGCGCCACCGGTGGAGAGCACGAAGGCTCCGGCGGTGGTGAGCCCCAGCACGGCCGCGTACAACTTGGCCTTGGTGCGCATGCTGCCGCTCCTGAAGACGTGGGGAGGTCGGGGAGAGCTGTGCTGTGCGTGCACGAGGTACCTGAGCTTGGTCTAGACCAAGCTCAGGTTATTGCGGCCACTTGAGCATGTCCATACCAATCCCGGGAGTTTCCCGGGATCGCCGGAGGACGGGCCGCCGGACCCCTCACCGCGAGGTCTCCCGGCGGCCCGCGCAGAAGGCCACCGTCAGGTCGCGCACCAGCACCTTGCGCGCGCCGTCGTCCAGGTCGACCAGCCCGCGCACGGCCAGCCGGGTCACGGTGTCCTCGACCGAGTCCACCACCGAGGTGAGCGCGCCGGCCCGCTCCCGGGCGTCCAGGACGGCCACGGCCCGCCGGTGCATGGCCTCGGCGATCTCCGGGGCGTACTCGATCCGGGCCGGCCGCACCGCGCACACCTCCAGCCCCACCGGTCCCACCTCCCGCGCCACCAGCCGGGTCAGCGCGTCCCCGGCCGCCTGCGCGGCACCCGGGCCGCAGCCCGGCGCCCGCAGCGCCACCCGGGCCAGCGCGGCCTCCACACAGGCGCGCAGATACGCCTCGTGGTCGTCGATCCCGAGCGCCGCCCGCGCCGTGTCCCGCACCCGCCACACCACCAGCACCGCCACCCGCAGCGCGATCCCGTCCGCGTCGGTGGCCGGCAGCGGGTCGCTGCGCCAGTGCCGCAGCCGTACGTCGATCCGGCGGCGCGGCACCAGCGGGTTCACCCAGATCAGCCCGGTGCGCCAGACGGTCCCCCGGTAGCGGCCGAACAGGCCGAGCACCCAGGCCCGCCCGGTCCGCCCCCGGGCCAGCCCGCCGAAGCCGAGCAGCCCGAGCGCCCCGGCACCGGCGTACGCCGCCCACTGCGGCAGGCCGAGCCCGGTGCCCGCGGCCTGCGGCAGCCGCAGCGCCTGGGCCGCGAGCGGCGGCAGCGCCCCCGCCCACCAGGAGGTCAGGACACAGCCCGCCGCCCCGCAGGCCCCGGCGAGCACCCCGGCCGCCCCCGGCAGCGCCCGCGCCGGCCGTTCCACCAGCGCGGCATCCACGCCGGGCGCCGGGCGGGCCGGCGACGGCACCCGGCGGCGGAAGCGGGGCTGCTCGCCCGTGCCCCGCCTGCTGCCGACCACCGCGGGGCCGAGCGCCACCGGGGCCGGTGAAAGGTGCCCCCCGCCCCCACTCCCGGCGCCGTGCCCCGCGGCCGGGCCGGGATCGTCCCGGAAGAGCAGGTGAAAGGGGATCTCGGTGGTCGCCTCGTTCTGGATGAGCCGGGGGAAGGAACGGTGCGGCCGGTCGGCCGGTAGCTCCATGCGATCCACGTCACACTCCATGCGGACTTGTCCGGACCTGTGCACGTTGATCAGTGTCACAACCCGGCTGAAAATACGCATGTCTGACGGCCCGAATGATGGACGAATGATGGACGGAAGCTCCCGGAGGCAGGTCCGGCGCCCCGGGCGGTGGTCATGAGCACCGCCCGGGGTCCTGTAAAGTTTTCCCTGTCAGCAGGCGCCGCTAGCTCAGTTGGTTAGAGCAGCTGACTCTTAATCAGCGGGTCCGGGGTTCGAGTCCCTGGCGGCGCACATGACCGAGAAGCCCCTCGCAGCAGCGAGGGGCTTCTCGCATGTCGCGCGCGGCAGTTGGGGGCGCGCGGGCGCGGGTTTTCGAAAGGCCGTTTGAGCAGGTCACCCGGTGCGTGGGGAAACAGGGGCCCCGCGCATCGACGGCGGCCGCCGGGGCAGCCATGCATCCGGCAGGCAACCGGATCGAACGCGCGCCGGCGCGCGCGTGCGGGGGAATGACTCATGACGTCGACGCCATCGGGCGCCCGGCAGCACCACGGCACCGGGCGGACGCCGCCCGGCCACGACCACGAGCACCACGGCACCGGAAGAACGCTCCCGGGCCACGACCGTGACCATCACGGCACCGGGCGGACGCCGCCGGGCTACGACTACGAGCACCACAGCCGCCTGGCCGGACCGCTCACCCGCCCCGACCCGGACCGCCCCTACCGGGTGCGCTACCGCTCGCTGCTCTCGCGGGAGCCGCACCGCCTGCGGGCCGCCCTGCTGCCGGCCGCCGCGCCGCTGCTCTCCCTCGCCCTGCTGGCCTGGCTGCTCCGGCCGGAGCACTGGACCCGGCGGGATCACCCGGCGTACGGCTTCCTGCCGGCGCTCGACACGGTGATGCTGGTCTCGATCGGGCTGATCGAGACCTTCCGCTGCCTGAACGTGCTGTCCAACGCGCACGCCACCCTGGTCGCCCGCGACCCGGTCCCGGTGGTGCCCGAGGCCGGCACCCGCGTCGCCTTCCTCACCACCTTCGTGCCCGGCAAGGAACCGCTGGAGATGGTCACGCGCACCCTGCGGGCGGCCGTCCGGCTGCGCCACCGGGGCGTGGTGCACGTGTGGCTGCTCGACGAGGGCGACGACGCCGAGGTGCAGGAGGTCTGCGCGCGCCTGGGCGTGCACCACTTCACCCGCAAGGGCGTCGCGCGCTGGAACCGGCCCGCGGGACCGCACCGCGCCCGGACCAAGCACGGCAACTACAACGCCTGGCTCCAGGCGCACGGCGACGACTACGACTTCTTCGCGTCCGTCGACACCGACCACGTACCGCTGCCCAACTACCTGGAGCGGATGCTCGGTTACTTCCGCGACCCGGACGTCGGGTTCGTCGTCGGACCGCAGGTCTACGGCAACTACGACACGTTCGTCACCAAGGCCGCCGAGTCGCAGCAGTTCCTCTTCCACGCCCTGGTCCAGCGGGCCGGCAACCGCTACGGCACGCCCATGTTCGTGGGCACCTCCAACGCCGTGCGGATCGGCGCGCTGAAGCAGATCGGCGGCCTGTACGACTCGATCACCGAGGACATGGCCACCGGCTTCGAGATGCACCGCGCCCGCAATCCGGCCACCGGCCGGCGGTGGCGGTCCGTCTACACCCCGGACGTGCTCGCCGTGGGCGAGGGCCCGAACTCCTGGACGGACTTCTTCACCCAGCAGCTGCGCTGGTCGCGCGGGACCTACGAGACGATCCTCAAGCAGTACTGGAAGGGCTTCGGCTCGCTGCCGCCGGGCCGGCTCCTCCACTACACCCTGATGATCGTCTTCTACCCGATGTCCGCCCTGAACTGGGTCCTGGCCGCCCTGAGCTGCGCACTCTTCCTGGGCGTGGGCGCCTCGGGCGTGAACATCGACCCCACGGTGTGGCTGATGCTGTACGGCAACGCCTCCGCCCTCCAGATCGGCCTGTACCTGTGGAACCGCCGCCACAACGTGTCCCCGCACGAACCGGAGGGCTCCGGCGGGGTGGCCGGCATGGTGATGTCGGCGCTGTCGGCGCCCGTCTACGCCCGCTCGCTGCTGGACGCCGTGCTGCGCCGCCGGAGCCGGTTCGTGGTGACGCCCAAGGGCGACTCGGCGAGCCCGGACACGCTGTTCGGCACGTTCCGTACGCACTGGTTCTTCGTCCTGGTCTTCGGCGGCTCGATCGCCGCCGGGATCGCCCGCGGGCACGCCCACCCGGCGATGCTCACCTGGGCCGCGCTCGCCCTGATCGTCACCGCCTCGCCGATGGCCGCGTGGCGGTGGTCGCTGCGGCGGAGGCGGCGGGGGCGGCGTACGCCGGTGGCTGCTCTGCGTACGCCGGGGTACGCCACGCCCGCGCCGGCGTACGCCGGGCAGGCAGGCGGAGCCTGGGAGCGTGAGGCGTGAAGGGCCGGGCCGGATTCCGGCGGGCCCGCCGGGTCGGCCTCGGCGCGGTGGTGGTGCTCGCGCTGGCCGGGACGAACGGGCCGTGGCTGTACCGCTTCGGGGCCGGGCGCTACCACCAGTACGTGATCGACCGGCCCGGGTACAAGGCCGCCAACGGCCACTGGGACATCGTCGAGTTCCCCAGGAAGTACCGGCAGGACACCATCCACGCGGTGCTGCTGCACACCGGGAAGGTCCTGCTGGTCGCCGGCTCGGGCAACAACCAGGCGAACTTCGACGCCAGGAGGTTCGACTCCCGCCTCTGGGACCCGGTCAAGGGCACGGTCAGGAAGGTGCCCACGCCCACCGACCTGTTCTGCACCGGCCACACCCAGCTCGCGGACGGCAGCGTCCTGATCGCGGGCGGCACCAAGCGCTACGAGAAGCTCAAGGGGGACGTCACCAAGGCCGGCGGACTGATGATCGTCCACAACGAGAACCCGGACCGGCCGGTCACGCTGCCCGCCGGGACCGTGTTCACCGGCCGGGCGAACGGCAAGACCTTCGTCTCCAAGGACCCGGTGCTCGTGCCGCGCGCGAAGAAGAACTTCGACCGGCGCACGGGCCGCTTCCTCAGCAACACGCCGGGGCTCGGCCGGATCTACGTCGAGGCGCGGCGCAGCGGTGCCCGGTACGAGACGGGGACCCAGGACAACTACCGCGTCCAGGGCCTGACCGGCGCCGACGCCCGCAACACCTATGGCATCGCGCAGAAACTCGCCCTGGACAAGAAGGACTTCCAGGGCATCAGGGACACCTACGAGTTCGATCCGGTCGCGGAGAGGTACCTCAAGGCCGACCCGATGCACGAGGCCCGCTGGTACCCCACGCTCACCACGCTGGGCGACGGGACGGTCCTCGGGGTCTCCGGCCTCGACGACATCGGCCAGCTGGTCCCCGGCAAGAACGAGATCTTCGACCCGGCGACCAGGAAGTGGACGTACACCCCGAAGACCCGCCAGTTCCCCACCTACCCGGCGCTGTTCCTGATGGCGGACGGCAAGCTCTTCTACTCGGGGTCCAACGCGGGGTACGGCCCCGCCGACGTGGGCCGTGACCCGGGCGTGTGGGACCTGCGCAGCAACCGGTTCACCAAGGTGCCCGGGATGAGCGACCCGCAGCTCCTCGAAACCTCCGGCACGGTGCTGCTGCCGCCCGCCCAGGACGAGAAGTACCTGGTCGTCGGGGGCGGCGGGGTCGGTGAGTCCCGGCGGTCCAGCAAGCGGACCCGGCTGATCGACCTGACGGCGAGGCACCCGCGGTTCACGGACGGCCCGCCGCTGGAGAAGGGCACCCGCTATCCGCAGTCCTCGATCCTGCCCGACGACTCCGTGCTGGTCTCCGGCGGCTCCGCGGACTACCGGGGCCGCGGCGCCTCGGACATCCGCCAGGCCCGGCTGTACGACCCGGCCTCGAACACCTTCCGCCGGGTCGCCGATCCGCTGGTGGGCCGCGACTACCACGCGGGCTCGATCCTGCTGCCGGACGGCCGGGTGATGTTCTTCGGCTCCGACCCGCTCTACGGCGACCGGGCCGGAACCCGGCCCGGCACCTTCGAGCAGCGCATCGAGATCTACACCCCGCCGTACCTGTACCGGGGCGCGCGGCCCACGCTGTCGGGCGGCCCGCGGACCCTGGCGCGCGGCGCGTCCGGCACGTTCACCTCGCCGCACGCGGCGGCGATCCGGAAGGCCCGGCTGATCCGGCCGAGCGCCTCCACGCATGTCACGGACGTGGACCAGCGGTCGATCGCGCTGGACTTCACGGCCTCCGGCGATCAGGTCACGGTGACGGTGCCGAAGAACCGGAATCTGGTGCAGTCGGGCTGGTACATGCTGTTCGTGACCGACGCCCGGGGCACGCCGAGCACGGCGCGGTGGGTCCGGGTGCCCTGACGCCCGACCGTCCCGGGGGGGGGCGGCTGTTCGGCTACCGGTCCGCGCGGGCCGCCAGCCCGAGCGCGTACGCGTCCCACCAGGCCCCCGCCTTCGGGCCGCCCCGGCAGGTGCCGTCGGACTCGCCGGGGCGCTTGATCCAGAGGTAGGCGTCGGCCAGCGGGTCGGCGGTCTCCGTCGTCGGGGTGTCGCCGAGGGCGCGGCCGGGCGGGTTGCACCAGCGCTCGTCGGCGGCGCCGCCGGTCCAGGGGCCGTTGCCGTTGCGGCTGGTGTCGATGACGAAGTGCTTGCCGCCGACCTTCGCGGAGAGCTGCTTGCCGTAGGCGAGGGAGTCCGCGGTGGAGTAGAAGTTGGAGACGTTGACGGCGAAGCCGTCGGCGCGGTCCACACCCGCCCGGCGCAGCGGCCCGTCGATCTGGTCGGGCCGGCCCCAGCCGGCGTTGCCCGCGTCCAGGTAGACCTTGGTGCCCGGCAGGGCCTTGAGCCGGGCGACCGCGCCGGCCAGCAGGTCGTAGCGCTCCTCCTGGAACTCTTGCGGAGTGCAGCCGTCCGCCAGGTGCAGCACGGCGTCCGGTTCCAGGACCACCGTGGCGGCGCGGTCCGCGATGCCGCGGGCGACGCCGTCGATCCAGGCCCGGTAGGCGTCCCCGTCGGCGGCGCCGCCGCCCGAGTACTGGCCGCAGTCGCGGTGCGGGATGTCGTAGAGGACGAGGAGCGCGGTGCGGCCGGCCCGGTCGGCGGCCTCGGTGAAGCCGCGGGCCTCCGCCTCCGGGTTCTTGGGCCCGATCCACTCGCCGGTCGGCTGCGCGGCGATCCTCCTCAGCCGCCGGGCGTCGGCCGTGCGGCCCGCCCTGAGGTGGGCGGCGACCTGCCGGGCCGCCCCGCTGTCCGGGTTCACCCAGTACGGGTCACTCCGCCCGGGCTGCTGGATGATCGCGGCGTCCGCCCCGCCGGCTCCGTCGTCCTCTGCGGGTGCGGAACAGCCCGCGGCCAGCAGGATTGCCCCCAGCGCCAGCGCGGCCGCCGCCCGCGCTCCCCCCGCCGCGGGGACCTGCGCGCGGGCCCCCATCGTGCCGTCCATGCGATCCACTCCCCCTCGGTGCGCTCGGCCGTCCGGCCCCGTGCCGCGCGCCATGCTGCCAGGTGCCGCCGGGCCGGGGGCCCGTTCCGCCGAGGTACACCGAAACGGACGGCCGGGGCGGTTCCGGGCGGGCGGCGGGGCGCTCCGGGGGGGAGGGGGCAGGTGTTGGGGCGCTCCTAGGGGGCGGCGTGGGGGGAGGAGGTGTGGTGGGCGGGGTGCGGCTGGGCGGGCCGGCCGGCCGCGGCCATGTCGCCGGTCAGGAGGCCGGCCCCGGGATCGGATACAAGGCCGGACCCAGGACCGGTCACCGGGCCGGATACGGGTCCGGCCGGTTCCTGGTGGACCTCGGTCGTGGTGCCGCCCCACTGCCACAGGCCGAGCAGCAGCGCCGCCCAGGCCAGTCCGGCGACGAGGCGGCCGGGGGCGGGGCGGCCGGGGGAATGTCCGGTGTCGGGCATGGTGATCGCCTTCCTCAGCCCTCGGACCCCGGCCCGGGTCGCCGTCCGGAGCGGTCGCTGCCGGGGCGGGCCGCGCCGAGTCCCCGGGGCAGGAGGAGGACGGCGGCCGCGGCGGCGCCCGCGAGGACCGCTTCGGTCACCGCGTGCGCCCTGCCGGGCGCGGACGCGACGGCGTGGGGCGCGGCGGGGGCGGGTCGCAGCAGTGCCGGTACGGCGGTGGTCCGGCCGCCGGAGGCGGGCCGCACCGCCGCCGGGGGGCCGTCCGCCGCCGGTACGGCGGTGGTGCCGGCCACCGGGGCGAAGGCGCCGGCGGCCAGCAGTCCCGCACAGAGAGTCAGGCGCAGTGAGCCCATCGTGGCACCTCCGGGTACCAGCGAACTCCCGCCGGACCCGGAGCGCCACCGAGGGCGGAGCGTAGTGCTCCGTTCGGGTGAGCGGGGTGGTTCAGACGCGGTCCACCAGATCGGCGATGGAGTCGATGACCTCGGACGGCCGGAACGGGTAGCGGTCGACGTCCTTGGGCTGGGTCACGCCGGTCAGCACCAGGAAGGTGCGCATCCCGGCCTCCAGACCGGCGAGCACATCGGTGTCCATGCGGTCGCCGATCATGGCGGAGGTCTCCGAGTGGGCGCCGATCGCGTTCAGTCCGGCGCGCATCATCAGCGGGTTGGGCTTGCCCACGAAGTACGGCTTGCGGCCGGTCGCCGCGGTGATCAGCGCGGCGACCGAGCCGGTGGCGGGCAGATCGCCCTCGACGGAGGGGCCGACGTTGTCCGGGTTGGTGGCGATGAACCGGGCGCCGTCGTTGATCAGGCGCACGGCCTTCGTCAGGGCCTCGAAGGAGTACGTCCGGGTCTCGCCGAGGATGACGAAGTCGGGCTCGTGGTCGGTGAGGACGTAGCCGATGTCGTGCAGCGCGGTGGTCAGGCCGGCCTCGCCGATGACGTAGGCGCTGCCGCCGGGCCGCTGGTCGTCGAGGAACTGGGCGGTGGCCAGCGCCGATGTCCAGATGTTCTGCTGCGGCACGTCCAGGCCCAGGCGGCGCAGCCGGGCGTGCAGGTCGCGCTGGGTGTAGATGGAGTTGTTGGTGAGCACCAGGAAGGGCCGGCCGGACTCGCGCAGCTTCTTCAGGAAGGCGTCGGCGCCCGGGATCGGTACGCCCTCGTGGATGAGCACACCGTCCATGTCGGTGAGCCACGACTCGATGGGCTTGCGGTCTGCCATGGGCTTCGGTCTCCTGCCGTACGCGGGCCTGCGGGGCCCAGCCTAACCAGTGGCCCGATCTTGCCGGAACGGTTCAGCTGCCGGCTCCGCTTCGGGCTCCGCTCCTGGCTCCGCTTCCGGCTCAGCTCCCGGTGGCCGCCTTCCAGTCCTCGACATACGCGGTGAGGTTCTTGTCGATGTCGGCCCAGTCGGGCCGGAACACCTGCACGCCCCGCATCAGCGCGGCCAGGGCGGTCGCGTCGGCGTCGGTGGCCTTGACGTCCTCGCGGGCGCTGAAGCCGCCGCCGATCTCGCTGACCTGGCGCTGGGCCCGCGCGCCGAGCATGAAGTCGAGGAGTTTCCTGCCGTTGTCGCCGTGCGGGGCCTTGGTGAGCAGGCCGGCGGCGTAGGGCAGCGCGAAGGTGGTGGGCCGGCCGCCCTGCCGGGCCGGGAACCAGATGCCGAGGTGGGGCATGGTCTTGGACTGGGCGTGGTTCATCTGCACATCACCGTTGGCGACGAGCAGCTCGCCCTTGTCGACCTTGGGCGCCAGCTTGCCGGTGGAGGCGGACGGGCCGACGTTGTTGGCCTGGAGCTTCTTGAGGTAGGCCAGGGCCGCGTCCTTGCCGCCGAAGTCGTGCACGGCCTTGACGAGGACGGCGGTGCCGTCGCCCGCGACGCCCGGGGTGGAGTACTGGAGCTTGTCCTTGTACTTGGCGTCGAGGAGCTGCTCCCAGGTGGTGGGCGCCGGGTTCACTTCCTTCTTGTTGTAGACGAACCCGAAGTAGTTGTTGACGACCGAGGTCCAGGTGCCGTCGGCGGCCTTGTCGGCGGTGCCCACGTGACCGGCGCCCTCGGGGGCGTACTTCTGGAGCAGGCCCTTGCCGTCGGCCTGCTGGATGAACGGGGGCAGCGTGACCAGTACGTCGGCCTGCGGGTTGGCCTTCTCTCGGACGGCGCGCTGCACCATCTCGCCGGAGCCGCCCTCGACGTACTTGACCTTGATGCCGGTCTGCTTCTCGAAGTCCTCGAAGACGCGGTCGTACCAGCCGTCGCCGTTCTCGCCCTTGAGGCCGTCGGCGCTGTAGACGGTGACGGACTTGGTGTCGGCGGCGGCCGAGGTGCCGTCGCAGGCGGTGAGGGGGGCGGCGAGCAGGCAGACGGCGGTGGCGAGCGTGAGGGTGTTCTTGCGCATGGCGAGACGGACTCCTTACGAGTACGGGAGCGGGAACGGCGAGTACGGGAGCGCGGAAGGCGAGTACGGGAGCGCGGAAGGCGAGTACGGGAGCGCGGAAGGCGAGTACGGGAGCGCGGAAGGCGAGTACGGGAGCGGGGAAGGCGAGTACGGGAGCGGGGAAGGCGTCGGGGGCGTGCGCGGCGGGGGCGGTCAGCGGTGGGCGGCCCGGGTGCGCAGGCGGGAGACGGCGAACAGGACCAGCAGGGTCGCGGTCAGCAGGACGACGGCGAGCGCGGAGCCGGTGAAGAGCGAGCCGCGGTCGGTGGCCGCGTAGATGAGGACCGGCAGCGGGGTCCAGTCGGGCGGGTAGAGCATCATCGTGGCGCTCAGCTCGCCCATGGACAGGGCGAAGCAGAGCCCGGCGGCGGCGGTCAGCGAGGGCAGCAGCAGCGGCAGCCGCACCCGCCACAGCACCCGGGCGGGCCCGGCCCCCAGGGAGGCGGCGGCCTGCTCGTAGGCCGGGTCGAGCCGGCGCAGGGCGGCCGAGACCGACTGGTACGCGAAGGCGGTGACCAGGACGGTGTGCGCGACGATCACGATCCAGCGGGTGCCGTTGAGCAGTAGCGGCGGCCGGGAGAAGGCGACCAGCACGGCCAGGCCCACCACCACCGAGGGAACGGCGACCGGCAGCACGAACAGGGCGTCCAGAACGGCCCGGTGACGGCGGCTCAGCCCGGCGGCGGCCAGCGCGGCCCAGGTGCCGAGGACCAGCGCGAGCAGGCTCGCGGTCGCGGCGGTGACCAGGCTGGTGGTGAGCGCCTGCCACGCCTCGCCGCGGCCGGCGGCCGTGTAGTGGCCGGTGGTGAGGCCGGAGGGGAGCACCCCGGACCAGTGGGTGGCGAAGGAGGCCGCCAGGATCACCAGCAGCGGCAGCGCGAACAGGGGCAGGAAGAGGACGAAGAAGAGGAGGCCGGCGGCCCACTTCCCCTTGCGGCTATGCACCAGCACGGCGGCTCACCACCCGGTAGAGGCCGTACAGGCCCACGGAGATCAGGACGTTGACGACGGCGACCACGCAGGCGCCCGGGTAGTCGGACTCCAGGATCGCCTTGCTGTAGACGAGCATCGGCAGGGTGGTGACGCCCTTCGCGCCGGTGAACAGCACGATCCCGAACTCGTTGAGGCACAGCACCAGGACCAGGCTGCCGCCGGCCGCGAGCGCGGGCAGCGCCTCGGGCAGGATCACGCTGCGCACGATCCGGGGCGCGCGGGCCCCGAGCGAGCCGGCCGCCTCCAGTTGCGCGGTGTCCAGCTGGGAGAAGGCGGCGAGCAGCGGGCGCATCACGAACGGCGTGAAGTAGGTGATCTCGGCCAGCAGCACGCCCCAGGGCGTGGCCAGGAACTGGAACGGCCCCTGGGGCGCGCCGGTGAGGTGCGTCCACAGCCCGTTGGCCATGCCGGCCGTGCCGTAGACGAAGAGCAGCGCGAGCGTGATCAGGAAGGACGGGAAGGACAGGAAGACGTCGATGAAGCGGGCCACGGCCCGGGCGCCCGGGAAGGGCACGAAGGCGATGATCAGCGCCAGCAGGAAGCCGAGGACCAGGCATCCGGCGGTCGCGGCGAGCGCCAGCCAGACCGTGGTCCACAGGGCGTGGCCGAACGCGGCCGAGGCGAAGACGTCGGTGTACGGCTTCAGGGAGGTGCCGCCGGTGTCCGGGCGGAAGGACTGCTGGACGACGAGGGCCAGCGGGTAGAGGAAGACGAGGGCGAGGACGGCGACGGGCGGGGCCGCCCGGAGCAGGGGCCCGGTGACTCCGGTCCGAGGACGCCCGAGGGCGGCTGTCCGGGCCGTCCGGGCTGTCCGGGCTGTCCGGGCCGTCGCTGCGCAGGTGGGCGGGGTGGCGGGGGTGGCTGGGGCGGCCGGGCCGCGGGCCGTGAGCCCGGCACGGTCCGTACGCCCGGCACGGTCCGTACGCCCGGTGCCATCCGTACGCCCGGTACGGTCCCTGCGCCCGGCCCGGTCCATACGCTCGCCGCGGTCCGGGCGGGACAGTTCAGTCATCGTCGTCCCCCGCGGGCAGCAGGACCGCGTCCTCGGGGGCGAAGTGCACGGTCACCGGGGAACCGAGGGCCGGGGGGTCCCTGAGTTCGGCGAGGTCGGCCATGACCCGGTGGCCGTCGACGTCGACGTACAGCCGGTGGCCGGCGCCGCGCCACTGGACCTCGCGCACGGTGCCCGGCAGCGGGTTGGGGCCGTCGCCGAGGCCGATCAGATGGGGGCGTACGCACAGGGTGGCCCGGGGGCCGGGGACGGCCCGCGCCGCCCCCGCTCCCAGCGCCAGCCGCCGGCCGGCGAAGTGCGCCCCGTGCTCCTCCACCGTCACCGGCAGCAGGTTGGCGCCGCCGACGAAGGACGCGGTGAACGTGTCGGCCGGCGCCCGGTACAGCTCCCGTGCCGTGCCGCAGGCGCGCAGCCGGGCCCGGTCCATGACCGCGATCCGGTCGGCCAGGGTGAGTGCCTCGTGCTGGTCGTGGGTGACGTACAGGATCGACACGTCCGGCAGTTCGCGGTGCAGCCGGGCGAGTTCGGCCAGCATGCCCGAGCGCAGCCGGGCGTCGAGCGCGGACAGCGGCTCGTCCAGGAGCAGGACGCCCGGCC
The DNA here is from genome assembly GCF_040644175.1 of Streptomyces sp. NPDC047017. NCBI lineage: Bacteria > Bacillati > Actinomycetota > Actinomycetes > Kitasatosporales > Streptomycetaceae > Streptomyces > Streptomyces sp. NPDC047017. The sequence continues at coordinate 243,692 of NZ_JBEYVW010000010.1, forward strand.
GGATGGCGAGCGCCCGGGCGAGGGCGACCCGCTGCTGCTGCCCACCGGACAGCTCCCGGGGGTGGCGGCGGGCGAAGTCCGCCATGCCGACCATCTCCAGCGCCTCCCGCACCCGTTCGCGCACCTCGGCCTTGGGCAGGCGGCGGGCCCGGAGCCCGAAGGCCACGTTGTCCTCGACCCGCAGGTGCGGGAAGAGGGCGTAGCTCTGCACGACCATGCCGATGCCCCGCTGGTGCGGGGGCAGGTCCGTCACGTCGCGGCCGGCGAGGTGGACGCGCCCGGAGGCGGGCCGCACGAACCCGGCGACCGCCCTCAGCGCGGTGGTCTTGCCGGACCCGGACGGCCCGAGCAGGGCCATGACCTCGCCGGGTTCGACGGTGAGGTCGAAGCCGTCCAGGACGACCGTGCCGTCGTAGGCGACCGTGACGGACTCGAAGCGTATGCCCATCAGCCCGCTCCCCCGTCTCCGCGCAGCAGGGCGGGCAGGGCGGCGACGGAGGGCAGCACATGGGTGGCGCCGGCGGCGCTCAGGTCGCTCCGGCCGTGGGCCCCGGTCAGCACTCCGGCGACCAGGCCCGCGCCGGCGCGTACGCCGCTGAGCATGTCGTACGTGGTGTCGCCGGCGACGGCCACCTGCCGTACGGAGTCGGCGGCGCCGGTGCGCAGGAACGCCGTCAGCACCATGTCCGGGTACGGCCGCCCGCGCCCGCCCGCGTCGGCCGGGCACAGGGTGAGCGGGACGAGGCCGCGCCAGCCGAGCGCGCCGAGGATCGCGTCCTGGGTGACGCGGGCGAAGCCGGTGCTCAGGACCACCGTGCGGCCGTCGGCCCGCAGGTCCTCGATGGCCTCGCGGGCGCCGGGGACGGGGGCGACGAGCCCGCCGTCGACCAGTTCGCCGTACGCCTTCTCGAAGGCGGCGTTGGCCCGCTGGGCGGCCTCCTCGGCGCCGAACAGGTGCCGGAAGACGGAGATCTTCGACTCGCCCATGGTGGCGCGGACGTAGGCGAGCTTGTCGGCGTGGTCGGGGGAGCCGGGCTCGACGCCGAGGGCGGCGGCGGCCGCGGCGAAGGCCTGCTCGACCAGGCCGCCGTCGGCGACGGTGGTGCCGGCCATGTCGAGGACGACGAGGCGGATGCCGGGGGTGTCGGTGGGGTGCGTGGTATCGGTGGGGTGCGTGGTGTCCGTGGAGTGCATGGTCTCGGTGGTCTCGGTGGTCTCGGTGGTCTCGGTGGGGTGCGTGCCGGTGGTGTGTGCGGTGTTCTCGGTCATGTTCTTCCTCACCAGCCCAGCTCGGTCGCGGTCTTCTCGGCGATCGCGGGCGCGCAGGTCATGCCGCGTCCGCCGGGTCCGGTGACCAGCCACACGCCGTCGCGGACCTGCTGCCGGTGCACCACCCGGGAGGGGTCGGTGCACTGCGCGTACACCCCGGCCCAGCGGCGGCGGACCGTGGGCAGCGGGCGGCCGAGGAGGGACTCGACGACGCCGGTGAGGTGGTCGTAGGGGTCCTCGACGGTGTCGAAGGCGAAGGGGTGCTCGTACTCGTGGGTGTCGCCGATGGTCAGGCCGCCGTCGGCGCGCTGCACCATGAGCAGCTGCATCCGGTGCTCGGCGGCGGTGGGCGGCTGCGGCTGGTCCGCGTCGAGCCGGTCGAGGGCGTCGGACGCGTAGGCCGGGTAGTAGCGGAAGCTGTCGGCGTCCGCGACGGAGGTGGTCAGGGCCTCGCCCAGCGGGTCGGTCTGCATCATCTGCAACCGCACCCGGCGCACCGGCAGGTCCGGGCCGGCCAGCTCGCGCACCAGCCCGCCGAGCCAGGCGCCGGTGGCCAGCACGACCACGTCGGCGCTGTGCACGTCGCCGTGGTCGTCGCGCACCGCGCTCCCGCCGATCACCTCGCGGACCTCGCGGCCCGGCAGGAAGGTGTAGCGGGGGTGCCTGAGCAGCTCGGCGCGCAGGGCGAGCTGGGCGGTGCGCGGCTCGACGGCGGCGTCGCGCTCGCAGTACAGGGCCGCGTCGAACGCGCCGCGCAGGGCCGGGTTGACGGCACGGGCCTCGGCCGGGGTGAGCAGCTCGTACCCGCGGGCGGCGGCGTCCGGGCGGGCCACGGCGGCCTCCGCGACGGCGCGTTCCAGGTCGCCGCGGACCGGGGTCAGGGAGCCGTTGGGGCGGAAGCCCAGCGCCGGGACGCGGCCGCCGATCTCCTCCCACAGCTCCCGGGCCCGCAGGGCGGTCTCCAGTTCCTCGCCGCCCGCGCGGCCGCTGACCCAGATCTGCCCGAAGTTGCGCAGCGAGGCGCCCCGGGCCTCGGCCTCGCGTTCGATCTGCACGACCTCGTGGCCGCGTTCCACTGCCTGCCAGGCGTGCATGGTGCCCACCACGCCTGCTCCGACGACTGTCACTTTCACGACGACGACGTTCCTCTCGGACGGAGAACCGGAAGAGACCGGCTGACAACGAGAGCCTGAACGAGGCATCAAGATTGGGCTAGACCCGTTATCTCTTCGTTACTCCATCTCCGGGTGGGAGTGGCCTTTGTCTCAGCGGTGCGGGGCCTTCTCGGCGGCAACGATTCCCGGGCGCCGCCCGCCGCTCAGCCGTCCCGCCGCTCAGCCGTCCAGGTGGGTGGTGAAGGAGAACCGGTCGCCCCGGTACAGGCTGCGCACCCGCTCCAGGGGCCGCCCCCCGACGTCCCGCGAGAGGCGGTGGATCAGCAGCATGGGCAGCGCGGGCGGGGTGCCGACGAGCAGGGCCTCGCGCGGGGTGGCGAGCACGGTCTCGATGCGCTCGTCGGCGTCCCCGAAGGCCAGTCCGAGGCCCCGCAGATAGGCGTAGAAGGAGGAGTCGGGGTCGAAGTCGGCGTCCAGGCGCGGTACCCGGGCCACGGCCACATAGGTGCTCTCCAGGCCGACCCGCTCCTCGTCCGCGAGCAGGACGCGCTCCAGGTGCCAGACGGGTTCGCCCCGGGTGAGCCCGGTCTCGGCGGCGAGCGCCTCGGGGCAGGGGAAGCGGTCCAGGCCCACCAGGGCACGTCCTGGGGTACGTCCCTGCCGCCGTACGCCCTCGGTGTAGCTGGCCAGGGAGAGCGGCTGCTCCAGCTTGGGCCCGGCGACGACCGTGCCCCGGCCCCGGCGGCGCAGCTTGCCCTCCAGGACCAGCTCGCGCAGCGCCTGCCGCACGGTCTCGCGGGCGACCCCGTACTCCTCGGACAGATCGCGCTCGGTCGGGATCGGCCGCCCCTCCCCCAGCTCGCCGACGAGGCGGTCGATCCGCGCCTTCACCGCGTAGTACTTGGGAATCCGGCCGTGCTCCGGGATGCCGGAGCGGACGGGGGCGCCGGGGGCCTGGTCGTTCGGGTAGTCCACCCAGGGATGGTGCCAGACCCTGACCGTGGGCCGGGCGGCAGCTCCGGGGCGGCGCGAAGACGCCGTTCGTGGTGGCGAGAAGGCGCCGTTGGCGGTGGCGAGAAGTCGTCGCCCCCGTCCCCTGCCCACGCCCCTATCCGTCCCCCCGCCCGAACAGCGGCCCCAGCAGCAGGTGGGCCGCCCCCACCGCGACCTCCCGGGCGCCGCCCGGCACCACCCGTACGGGTACGGCACCGCCGGGCACCCCGGCGCGCCGGGCACGCGCGGCCAGCACCGCCGCCACGCCCGCCGTGAACGCCTCCGGCCGGCGCATGACCGTACGCCCGCCGAGCAGCACCAGATCGATGTCGAGCAGCCCCACGAGGTTCGCGGCCCCCGCCCCCAGCACCCGCGCCGCCTCGGCCACGTCCCCCCGCCCGACGGCGGCCAGGCACAGCGCTTCCAGGCAGCCCCGGTCGCCGCAGGCGCACGGCGGCCCGTCCAGCTGGATCACCTGGTGCCCGAACTCCCCCGCCCCGGTCCGCGCGCCCCGGTGCACGCTCCCGCCGATCACCAGTCCGGCCCCGAGCCCCGTACCGAGGTGGAGATAGGCGAAGGACCCGCCGCCGCCCTCCTCGGCGACCGCGAGTCCGAACGCCGCCGCGTTGGTGTCCTTGTCGACCGCGACGGGCACGCCGAGCCGCCGCTCCAGCGCGTCCCGCAGCGGGAACCCGTCCCACTCCGGGAACCCGGTGACCCGGCGCAGCACGCCCCGCCGGTGGTCGAGCGGCCCGGGCAGGGCCACCCCGACCCCGACCAGGGAGTCGGCGGCCGCCTCGCGCGGGGACCCGCCGAACGCCTCCCGCACCAGCTCCTCGACCTGCGCGCCGACCGCTGCCACGACGGCCCCGGCACCACCGGTCCTGACACCACCGGTCCTGGCACCACCGGCCCTGGCGCCACCGGTCCTGGCACCACCGGTCCTGACGCCACCGGCCCTGGCGGCCGGGCCACTCGGGTCACCCGGATCACTCAGGTCGCCCGGGTCACCCGGGTCACTCGGGTCACCCGGATCGCCGCTCAGGCCGCCCAGGTCCAGCGGGTGGCGCCGCTCGGCGGTGACGGTGCCGTCCAGGTCGACCAGGACCGTCCGCACCTCGTCCCGCTCGACCTGCACGCCCACCGCGTGCCCGGCCTCCGGGACCAGCCGCAGCACGGTCCGCGGCTTGCCCCCGGTGGACGCGCGCCGGCCGGCCTCCGCCGCGAACCCCCGCTCCCGCAGCCGTGCGGTGATCTTGCTGACCGCCTGCGGGGTGAGCCCGGTCCGCTCGGCCAGCTCCAGGCGGCTGATCCCCGCCGCCCCCGCCCCGCGCAGCAGATCGAGCACGAGCGCGGTGTTGTGGCTGCGCAGGGCGAGCAGATTGGCCCCCGCCGCCCCGCCGCGCGGCAGCCTCCGCCCCGCCTCGGCGGCCCCCGTACCCGCGCCCACGCTCGCGCCGGCACCCACCTCAGCACGCGCGTCCGCGCTCACGCCGGCGCCCGCGTGCCCGCTCGCGTCCGCGCCGGCGCGCGCACCCCCGTCCGTTCCCGCCACCGCGCTCGTCCCGCCCTCGTCCTCGCCTTCGCCCACGCCCCCATTGTCCCCCGCGCTTGCACTTAGGCAACAGCGTTGCGAAAGTGGGAGCATGACTAGCACCCCCCTCCGCGTGGGCCTCGTCGGTTACGGCCTCGCCGGTTCCGTCTTCCACGCCCCGCTGATCGCCGCCACCGAGGGCCTGGTCCTCGACACGGTCGCCACCTCGAACGAGGAACGGCAGGCGCAGGCCCGGACCGAGTTCCCGGACGTCCGCCTGGCCGCCGGCCCCGACGAGCTGTTCGCCCGCGCCGCCGCACTCGACCTCGTCGTCCTCGCCTCCCCGAACAAGACGCACGTCCCGCTCGCCACGGCGGCGCTGGAGGCGGGCCTGCCGGTGGTCGTGGACAAGCCGGTCGCGGGCACGGCGGCCGAGGCGCGCACCCTCGCGGCCCTCGCCGAGGAGCGCGGCCTGCTGCTGTCCGTCTTCCAGAACCGCCGCTGGGACAACGACTTCCTGACCCTGCGCGAGCTGATCGCCCGGGGCGAGCTGGGCGACGTATGGCGGTTCGAGTCCCGCTTCGAGCGCTGGCGGCCCCAGCCCAAGGGCGGCTGGCGCGAGTCCGGCGACCCGGCAGAGATCGGAGGTCTGCTCTACGACCTCGGGAGCCATGTCGTCGACCAGGCCCTCGTGCTGTTCGGCCCGGTCACCGAGGTGTACGCCGAGTCGGTGGTGCGCCGCGCGGGCGCCGAGGCCGACGACGACACGTTCCTCGCGCTCACCCACGCGGGCGGCGTCCGCTCGCACCTGTACGTCTCCTCCACGGCGGCCCAACTCGGCCCGCGCTTCCGGGTGCTGGGCTCGCGGGCCGGTTACGTCAAGCACGGCCTGGACCCGCAGGAGGCCGCGCTGCGGGCGGGCGAGCGGCCGGGCCCGGCCGGCTGGGGCAGGGAGGACGAGTCCCTGTGGGGGCGTATCGGCGCGGGCGAGTCCCCGGTGACCGGCGGCGGCAGTCCCGTACCCACCCTGCCCGGCGACTACCCGGCGTACTACGCCGCCGTGGCCGCCGCCCTGCGCGAGGGCGCCCCGAACCCGGTGACCGCCTCGGAGGCGGCCGCCGCCCTGGACGTCCTGGAGGCGGCCCACCGCTCGGCCCGCGACGGAGTGGCGGTGCGCCTGTGACCACGGACTCCGTCCCCACCGCCGGGGAGACCGTCCCCACCGTCGAGGAACTGGAGGCGCAGGAACGCCGCCTGGTCCTCGACCGGTTCACCCACGAGGACGCCTGGGCGCTGGGTTCGCTCCTGGTGGGGCTGGCACGGGAGCGGCGGGCGCCGGTCGCCGTCGACATCCACCGCGCCGGCCAGCAGCTCTTCCACGCGGCCCTGCCCGGCTCCACCCCCGACAACGACGCCTGGATCGCCCGTAAACGCCGGGTGGTGGAGCGTTACGGCTCGGCCTCCTATCTGGTCGGCGCCCGCTTCCGCGCCAAGGGCACGACCTTCGAGGACTCCTCGCGGCTGGACCCGGACACGTACGCGGCCCACGGCGGTTCCTTCCCGCTCACCGTCGAGGGCGCCGGGGTGATCGGCGCGGTCACGGTCTCGGGCCTGCCCCAGGTGGCGGACCACCGGCTGGTGGTGGAGGCGCTGGAGGCGTTCCTGAACCGGTAGTTCACGTACCGGAACACGTCGGCGTACCGGGACGCGGCGACGCGGCGGGACACGTCGACGCGCCGGGGAATGGCCGGGGTGAGCCTCTCTGTTGGGGTTGGCTGTACGCAGGACGATCACGCGTGACGGCGCGTGACCGAGGCACCCGCCCGGAGGGACCGGAATCGATGAGCGACACGGCAGCCCCACTGAAGCAGACGGTCGGACGGTACGGCGTCTGGAGCACCGGCCTCCGCTCGGAGGACCCGGCCCGGCACGGTGAGATCGCCGAGGCCGCCGCCGAGCTGGAGGAACTCGGGTACGGCACGGCGTGGCTCGGCGGCAGCAGCGCCCCGTACAACGCCGCCCCGCTCCTGGCGGCGACCTCGCGGCTCGCCGTCGGCACCAGCATCCAGAGCATCTGGCAGCACGAGGCCGACGCGAGCGCGGCCGGGTTCGCCGAGCTGGAGGCGGCCCACCCCGGCCGGTTCGTCCTCGGTCTGGGCGTGAGCCACGCCAAGCTCGCGGAGCAGTACCGCCGCCCGTACTCGGCGCTGGTCTCCTACCTCGACGGGCTGGACGCCGCGAAGGTGCCGGCCGGCCGCCGGGTGCTGGCCGCGCTCGGTCCCCGGACGCTCGAACTGTCCCGGGACCGGGCGGCGGGCGCGGTCCCGTATCTGGTCACGACCGAGCACACCGCCAAGGCCCGCGAGATCCTCGGCGCGGGCCCGCTGCTGGCGCCCGAGCTGAAGGTCGTCCTGGACGACGACCCCGCCAGGGCCCGCGCCACCGCCCGCGACTACCTCGCGAGCTACCTCCAGCTCCCCAACTACACCAACAACTTCCTCCGCCTGGGCTTCACGGAGGACGACCTGCGCGACGGCGGCAGCGACCGCCTGATCGACGCGGTGTACGCCTGGGGCGACGAGAACCGCGTGCGCGCCCGCATCGAGGAGTTCCAGTCGGCGGGCGCCGACCACCTGGCCCTCCAGATCATCACCGACACGAAGAACCACGACACCCTCCCCAGGCCGGAATGGCGCAGGCTCGCCGCCCTACTCGGCTGAGCAAGAAAAAAGGGGAAGGGGGGCGGGGCCTGGTCAACTCGGCTGAGCGAAGAAGGGGCGCGGGGAACTGCGCGACCAGCCCCCACCCACCCGCACCCGAAACGCGTGACGCGAACCCGACCGAGTCCCCGCCCCACCCAGCGGAGCGCTACGCGTTCTTGAGTTCCTGCCGCTGCCGCCCCAGCCCCCCGATCTCCAGCTCCACCACGTCCCCGGACCGCAGATACGGCTTCGGCTCGGGCTGCCCCATGGCCACCCCCGCCGGCGTACCGGTGTTGATGACGTCCCCTGGGTACAGCGTCATGAACTGGCTGACGTAGCGCACGACCTCCGCCACCGGGAAGATCTGCTCGGCGGTCGTCCCGTCCTGCCGCAGCTCCCCGTTGACCCACAGCTTCAGGGCGAGGTCCTGCGGGTCGGGCACCTCGTCGGCCGTCACCAGCCACGGCCCGAGCGGGTTGAACGTCTCGCAGTTCTTCCCCTTGTCCCAGGTGCCGCCCCGCTCGATCTGGAACTCCCGCTCGGACACGTCGTGCGCCACCGCGTACCCGGCGACGTGCGCGAGCGCCTCCTCGTCCGTCTCCAGGTAGCGGGCGGTGCGGCCGATGACGACCGCCAGCTCCACCTCCCAGTCGGTCTTGGCGGAGCGGCGCGGCACGAGCACGGTGTCGTTCGGGCCGACCACCGTGTCCGCCGCCTTGAAGAAGACCACCGGCTCGGCGGGCGGCTCGGCGCCCGTCTCGCGGGCGTGGTCGTGGTAGTTCAGCCCGATGCACACGACCTTGCCGATCCGGGCCAGCGGCGGCCCGATCCGCAGCCCGGCGGGATCGAGCACCGGCAGTTCCCCGGCCTCGGCGGCGGCCCGTACCCGGCCGAGCGCCGTGTCGTCGGCGAGCAGGGCGCCGTCGATGTCCGCGACGATGCCCGACAGGTCGCGCAGGGTGCCCTCGCCGTCCAGCAGCGCGGGCCGCTCAGCCCCGGCCGTACCGACTCGCAGCAGCTTCATGTTCCGTATCTCCCTCGATCGCGGGCAGCCCCGCCGAGCGACCGACCTGGGTGCGGCAGACACAGCCGTCGGAGGACTGTTCGATCGTCCAAGGTCGTGGTCCACTCCGCAAGACCCCGTTCACGTACTGGACCGTAGCAACGTCGCCGGCAAGGCCGGTCGGGGCAGGTCACCGGGCGAGCAGCGCCCGTTCGACGGCGGTCCACGCGGTGCTGGTCACCACGTACAGCGCGGCGGCCAGCGGCACCACCGCCACGGTGACGAGCGTGGCGAACGACATGAACGGCATGACCTTGCCGGCCGCCGCCCCGAGCCCGGGGATCATCACCTCGCCGCTCCCGCCGCTCCCGCCGCCCGTCTCGCCCTCGGCCATGGCCCGCCGGGTGCGCAGGAAGTTGAAGGTGGCGACGGCGGCCACCACCGCGAACAGCCCGACGTACACCAGTCCGGCCGCCCCGAAGGCCCCGCCGCCCGCCAGGGCGTCGCTCCACCGCCCGCCGAGCGGCGCGGCGAACAGCCGGTGGGTCAGCAGCCCGTTGGCGTCCCCGCCGATCGTCGCGCTGGAGAAGAGGTGGTAGAGCAGGAAGAAGGCGGGCATCTGGAGCAGGCTGGGCAGGCAGCCCGACAGCGGCGACACCTTCTCCTCGGCGTGCAGCGCGACCAGCGCCTTCTTCAGCCGCGCGGGGTCCTTGCGGTACTTCCTCCGCAGCTCCGCGACCCGGGGCCGCAGCGCCGCCTGCGCCTTCTGCCCGCGCGCCGCGGCCCGGGAGAGCGGGTGGACGAGCAGCCGTACGAGCGCGGTGACCAGGACGATCGCGGCGGCGGCCGCGGAGGCGTGGCAGAGCGGCTGGAGCAGGTCGGCCACCTGCTCGACCAGCCGCGCGAAAAGGGAGAAAACAGAGGAGAGAGCAGAGGAGAGAGCAGAGGAGAAAACAGCCATGGGTGAGCCCTCCGGGGGTCTCGTCGTGCCGGAAACGGAACGTGGCGGCATGACGACCCGCGCAGGGTCACGCAGAAGAGGCAGAAGAACCGGAGTGGTGCGGGTGCGTGCGTGCCCTACGCGGCGACGGTCGCCGCGGGGGCCCGTCCGGGCGCTCGCGGCCGTCGCCGGCCCGCGGCGTCGGGATCGCGCTGCGGCAGGAAGGCCGTACGCCGGTCCCGGTCGCGGATGGCGGTACGCACCCGCGTGGGCGCGACGGCGGGCGCGCACCGGGAGGCGAGCAGCGCGCAGGCGACGAGCGCCGCGCCGGCGGCGACGGTCGCGGAGAGGCTGCCCGTGTCGAGCAGCGCGAGCTGAAGGGCCAGCAGGAGCAGGAGGAACAGGGGCAGTCGCAGGGGAGCGAGCCGCGTGCCGATCCGCTGCTGGATCACTGCCGCCCCTCCCCTCGGTCGCGCGCGTCCTGCCGTGCGTTCTGTCGCGCGTCCTGCCGTGCGTTCTGTCGCGCGTCCTGCCGTGCGCTCTGTCGGGCGTCGTCGCCCGGTGTCCCCGTTATACAGGGTTATACAGGGTTCCAGAGGATCAGTCCGGTACGGAACCGGACTCCTGTGCGAGATCGGTCTCCAGGGGCCGCAGCAGCCGCCTCGGCGTGAGCAGCGCCCGGCTGACCGGGTCCCGCGGGTCCGGATCGAGTCCGGGTCCCGGTGTCATGAGGACGTCCGGGACCGGTACGACGGTTCCGCAGGCGGGGCATTCGCCGTACGGCCCGAGTTCGGTGCCGCACACCGCGTGCCGGAAGTAGCGCAGCTGCCGCCCGGTGTAGTGCTCGCGCCCCCACAGCCCGAGTGCGCGCAGGGCGGGCCACAGGGCGGTGCCGCGCTCGGTGAGGACGTACTCGTCGCGCGGCGGCGACTGCTGGTACCGCCGCTTGTCGAGGATGCCCTCCGAGGTCAGCGCCTGGAGCCGGGCGGCGAGGACCGCGCGCGGGATGCCGAGGTGGACCAGGAAGTCGTTGTAGCGCCGGACGCCGTAGAGCGCGTCCCGGACGACGAGCAGCGTCCAGCGCTCCCCGACGACCTCCAGCGCGCGGGCGATCGAGCACTCCTGCGTCGCGTAGTCCTTGCCCAGTGCCATGCGGTCCACTGTAGCCACTTTCCGACAGGTTGGTTCAATGACCGAACTGATGGTGCTACGGTGCGGGGGAAGCCAAGGTTCATTCACCGAACCAACTATCCAGGATCAGCTCAGCCCGCCCGCCCCGACCACCTCGCCCCCCCCGACCGCCCCACCCCGACCCCCGCGGCCCACCCGTCCACAGGAAGGACGACGCCACCATGACCGGGCCAGACCCCACCTCGATCACCACCGCCACGAAGGCCGGTGCGGCCCCCGCGGAGGACACCGCGCCGCAGCTCTCGGCCGTCCGCACCCCCGCGCGGCGGCGAAGCCTGCGGCGAGTGCGCCGGGACATCACCGTTCCCCCGCGCCCCGCCGCCACCCTGGCCGTCACCAGCGCGGCCACGGCCGTGGCCCTGATGACGTACACCGCGCCGATGGTCACGCTCCCCGGCACCGCGGCCGCCCTGCACACGTCCCTGTCGGCCCAGGCCTGGCTGCTCAACGGCACCCCGTTGGGCCTGGCGGCCCTGCTCCTGGTCGCCGGCAGCCTGGCCGACGACTACGGACGCCGCCGGATCTTCCTCTCCGGCACCCTGGCGCTCGGCCTGACCACGGCCCTGGGCGCGCTGTCCACGTCCACCTGGCAGTTCACGCTGGCCCGGATCGCCCAGGGCGCGGCGAGCGCGGCCCTGCTGGCCAGCAGCCTCGGCCTGCTGGTGCACGCCTTTCCGACCCCGCGCGGCCGGCTGCACGCGACCGGCGTCTGGGGCGCCTTCGTCAGCGGCGGCATAGCGGTCGGCCCGCTGGTGGCCGGCGCCCTGCCGACCTGGCGGGTGGCGTACGCGGTCCTGGGCGCGGCGGCGCTGGCGGTGGCGGCGCTCGGCACCCGTACGCTCGCGGAGTCGCGCGCCCCGCGCGGCGGCCGCCCGGACATCCCGGGCGCGCTGGCCTTCGGCCTGGCCCTGATCGCCCTGGTGGCGGCGCTGACGCTGGGCCGGGACGGCTGGCTGCGGCCCTCGGTGGGGCTGCTGCTCGCGGGGACGGTGGTCCTGGCCGGTGTCTTCATCGCGGTGGAGCGCCGCAGCGCCACTCCCATGATCGATCTGTCCCTGCTGCGCCACCGCCCGTTCCTGGCGTCCGCGGCGGGCGGCCTGTTCACCGGCCTCGCGGTGATCGGCCTGTTCAGCTTCCTGCCGGCCCTGCTGCAACGGACGCTGGCGCTGTCCCCGATGGCGACGGCGTGGCTGCTCCTGCTCTGGTCGGGCCTGAGCTTCACGGTCGCCCTGCTGGCCCGGCACCTGTCCGGCCGGCTGGCCCCGCGCCGGCAACTGGCCCTCGGTTTCGCCTTGCACGCGGCGGGCGTCCTGACCATGCTGGGCGCGGTCGGCGCCGGTTCCTGGCCGCGGCTGCTGCCCGGCCTGGTGGTGAGCGGCCTCGGCAGCGGCCTGCTGAACGCGGCGCTGCCGCTGACGGCGGTGGAGTCCGTACCGCCGGAGCGGGCGGCGATGGGCTCGGGTGCTCAGCAGACGTTCCGCTACATCGGCTCCTGCGCGGGCGTCGCCCTGACGATCGCCCTCACCACCTCGGCGGGCGCCCCGGCGCGGGGCGCGAACGTGGCGATCCTGGTGTCGGCGGCCCTGGCGGCCCTGGGCGCGCTGACGGTACTGGCGGCCCGCCCCCGCCGCTGAGCCCGGCACCGGGCCGGGCCGTTCCCCCGTCCGGCCCTGGCCCGCGGGTACCTGACCTTTGTCAGCGCCCGGCAGTACGGTGTCCCCCATGCGCCCCGACACGCCCGCCCAGAACGCAGCGAACACCACGAACGCAGCGAACGCCGAAAACGTCGACCACGCCGAGAACGCCGAGAACGCCGAATCCGTCGACCACGCCGCCGAGGCGGCCCGCCTGGAGCGGACCGCCGGCCTCTACCCCGAGGACGCCGAGGCCCTCCTGCTGCGGGCCGCCGCCCACCTGGAGCTGTCCGGCGACCGCCCGGCGGCGACCACGCTCTACGACCGCCTGCTCTCCTCCCCCGACGGTTTGGAGAACGCCTCCCTGGTCCGCGCCCTGAAGGCCGCGAACCTCTGGGAGTACGACCACGAGGCCGAGGCCAGGGCCATCATCGAGGGCATCCGCACGACCGCCCCGCGGGACCCGGCCCCCTGGGTGATCGTCGCGGAGTCCCTGGAGACCCACGACGAGCTGGAGGAGGCGCACAAGACGTTCACGGAGGCGGTGGCGCTGCTGCTGACGGACGTCCCGGAACCCCCGTACGCCACGCATCCCCTCCTGTACGGCCGCCACCGGGTGCGCCGGATGCTGGGCGCCTCCCACGACGAGTGGGACGCCCTGGCCGACACCCTGCACACCTCGCCGGTCTCCCTGGACGAACTCCACGACCCCAAGCGCGTCTGGTCCCTCGGCTCGGAGAACCCGGCCGAACTCCAGGCGGAACTGGTGCGCCTGCGCGCGGAACTGGGCGCGTACCGCGAGGCCCTCTCCCGCCCCTTCCCGGTCGCCGTCCTGCACTGGCCGGCGGCCGAACTCCAGGAACTCCTGACCGCCTACGCCGGCCTCACCACGGAGTACCCCTCCCACGAGGCCCACCTGGCGACCATAGAGTCCTCCCTACGCGAACTCTCCACCTCCGGCACCCCCAACCTCGGCATCGTCACCGGCACAGTCCCCTCCTACGAGGCCTTCGCCGCCTCCGAGGGCACCACCCCCTCCGACGCCACCCTCCTCCCCCAGTACGCGACGACCTTGGCAGCCCGGGGCCGAGCGATGACTTGGCCGCCGGAGCGGGGGGCGGGGTGTTGGTGCGGGTCGGGGGTTTCTTACGGGGAGTGCCACGGGGCGACTGTCTGACCGCTTGCGGGGCGCTGCGCCGTACCGCGCACAAACGGCTGTGCCCGGGTCCGCCGTAGTACGACGGGCCCGGACCCAGGCACAAATACGCATCACGCACACGAACACAGGCGCCGCGACCCTACATACGCCTATATCGCTATACCGCCAAGCGCCGCTTGGCCAAGCAGTGGACATGCGCCCGCTCGTTCCGCACGCTGCCCGTGTCATCCACCTCGGGGATGAGGAGCTGGAGGTAGCCGCGCAAGCGGAGAGTGAGTACTTGTACTTCGGCGGGCCCGGGCAGAGGGGCGGCCCCATCCAGAAGTCGGAGTGCACACTGCCGCATGGACTGCACACGTACCGCGTGCTGGCCTGCATTGTCGTTCGCCGATCGGGAAACGGTCACTGGACCCCCACCCCACCCTCTTGGCACCGAGGGCAACGACACGGCGGGAGCGGAGCAAGCCCCAGCGGTGACAGCTCCAGTTCTTCTTCGTACGGCACGGTCACCGTGGCACGTGGTTCGCTCACGGCACCCGCGCGATTGACGGTGTAGACCTTGATCGTCATCTTGGCCCGGAGTGGATGCTCGGGCTCCGGGACGGTGGATTGCATGGTGCCAGCGCTCCTCGACAGCGTTGTCGCACCCCCGTGGTACACGCGGGCCCGGGCATCGACTTGGCGTATGGCGGCCATGGTTGCGCGCCTCCCTCAGACGGAGGAACCACGCCCAGCGGGCACCTCGGGACGTCCCGGAGGCGGTAAAACGTCCCTTAGAACGTCTTTGTCTCGGGGGCTGCATGCAGAACGAGAGGCTGAGGGCCGCAATGGCGGCCGGAGGGTGGACTTGCGAGGCTCTCGCGGCATAAACCGATGTGAACCCGAAGTCCGTGGAACGCTGGGTCAATCTGAACCGACCAACCATCCGCCAACCGCGAAGGGCTCGCGGAGTCAGCCCGGATCTAGAAGCGCTGTACACCCAGCGCATCGACGCCTTGGTCTACGCTGCCGTCTTCCTGCACGAGGCATACCCCCGGCTGAACGCCCTGCTGACAGAACGAGTCGCCAAGGGCTGCGCCGTACGCATCGCAATAGGCGACGCCTGGAGGCATAACCAGTGGCACGCAGCGAGTACTACGACGATCCCCGTGCACCCAGGCCCAACAGCCTCGTAGTCGCCGCCTCCGCCGTGGTGACCGACGGACAGGGCCGCATCTTGCTCCAGCGCCGCCGCGACAACAACCTGTGGGCGCTACCCGGCGGTGGGATGGAGATGGACGATTCGCTGCCCGGGGCGGCCGTGCGAGAGGTGAAGGAGGAGACCGGCTTTGATGTGGAGATCACCGGTCTCGTCGGCACCTACACAGACCACGCCATGTGATCGCTTACTCGGATGGTGAAGTCCGCCGACAGTTCAACATGTGCTTCACCGCACGCATCACCGGAGGCCGGCTGGCCATGTCAGACGAGTCGACGGAATTGCGGTTCGTCGCTCCAGACGAGCTGGCGACACTGCCCATGCACCCAACGCAGCAGCTGCGGTTGCAGCACTTCCTTGAACGCCGAAGCGACCCGTACTTGGGGTGAGACGGGGTCCGCGTTCCGCCGCTGTCAGTGCCTCCTGTTACAACAGATGCACGTTGACGTGTGGTCGAGGGGGTTGTGGTGGCCGATACGGGGGATCTGGGACAGCCGATCGCCGGGGTGTACGAGAAGCTGATCACCCAGAGTGTGCACGATGAGCTGGGTCAGTTGGAGGCCATGGGCTGGAAGGCCATCGACACGCAGGTCAGCGCCGAGTCCACGCCCCACATCCTGGCCCGGCACATCAGCGAGGTGGTCTCCCGCAGGCTCAACCAGCTCCCGGCAGCCGAGCGGGTGCCTTTCGCCAACAAAGTTCTGGAGTCCCTGGCCGCAGACGCCTCGGGGCAGAGCAATGCCGAAAGCATCAGCACGGTGGTCGACGGACCACGGCAGTTGCTCGCCCTTGCGGAACAGGAAGCACCGGGTGCCTACGCGATCCGTCCGCTCACCCCGCTGTCCGAGACGTCACTGCTGACCAACTCGCCCGAGGACCTCAGCCTGGGCGCAGAATTGCGCGCAGAGCTCGCGACCGCGGACCGCATCGACCTGCTCTGCGCCTTCGTGAAGTGGTACGGGATAAGAGTCCTGGAGGACGCTCTACGCGCCGCCAAAGAGCGGAACATCAAGATCCGGGTCATTACGACCACCTACATGGGCGCTACGGACCGGCGTGCGCTCGACCGCCTGGTTCGCGACTTCGGTGCCACCGTCAAGGTCAATTACGAGACGCGCTCCACGCGCCTGCACGCGAAGGCATGGCTGTTCCGGCGCAATACCGGTTTCGACACCGCCTATGTCGGAAGCTCAAACCTGTCCCGCGCCGCGTTGCTCGACGGCCTGGAGTGGAACGTACGCCTGTCTTCGATCGCCACACCCGCCGTGCTGGCCAAGTTCGAGGCGACCTTCGACGCGTACTGGAACGACACCGCCTTCGAGACGTACGACCCCGATAGGGACGGTGCACGTCTTGACGGAGCACTCGCTCAGGCGAGCGGCAATACGCCCACCGCCGATCAGAAGATCAACCTCTCCGGCCTTGAGGTACGCCCCTTCCCCCACCAGCGGGACATGCTGGAGCGGCTCAGGGTCGAGCGGGAGCTCCGCGGAAGGCATCGAAACCTGCTCGTCGCAGCGACCGGTACGGGCAAGACGGTGATGGCCGCCCTCGACTACCGCAATCTGTGCAGGGCAGCGGATGGCGCACGGCCGAGGCTGCTGTTCGTGGCGCACCGCAAGGAAATCCTCAACCAGTCTCTGCGCACCTACCGGGAAGTGCTGGACGATGCCTCGTTCGGGGAGTTGCTGCACGCCGGGCAGGAGCCACGCGAGTGGAACCACGTCTTCGCGAGCGTCCAGTCGCTCAACGTCCGGCGGCTGGAGCAACTGGCGCGCGAGCACTTCGACGTCATCGTCATCGATGAGTTCCACCACGCCACGGCCAGCACGTACCGAAGGGTGATCGACCACTTCTCACCGAAGGAGCTGCTGGGCCTGACCGCCACTCCGGAGCGGATGGACGGGCGCAACGTCCAGGACGAGTTCTTCGAAGGAAGGATCGCGGCCGAAATGCGGCTGTGGGAGGCCCTGGAGAACGACTTGCTGTGCCCCTTCCACTACTTCGGCATCCCCGACGGCACGAACCTGACGAACCTGGGCTGGCAGCAGGGTGCATACGCCGAACGGGACCTGGAGAACCTGTACACCGGCAACAAAGCCCGCGCGCGGATCGTGGTGAAACAGGTCGAGGACAAGGTCTCCAACCCCACCGCCATGCGAGCCCTGGGGTTCTGTGTGAGCAAAGCTCATGCGCACTTCATGGCCGACTTCTTCCGCAAGGCCAATGTGCGGGCCGTGGCACTGGACAGCGACTCGCCCGCTGACGTGCGCGCTCAAGCGCTACGCGACCTGCGGGACGGCAAGCTCCAGGTGGTCTTCTCCGTCGACCTCTTCAACGAGGGCCTCGACGTCCCGGACGTCGACACCCTGCTCCTTCTCCGCCCCACCAGCAGCGCCACGATCTTCCTCCAGCAGTTGGGCCGCGGGCTGCGGCGCACGGAAACGAAGCCGGTCCTCACCGTTCTCGACTTCATCGGACAGCACCGGGCGGAGTTCCGCTTCGAGGAGCAGTTCCGAGCCATGACCAACCTGTCGCGGAACAGGCTGGTCGAGCACATTGAGCATGGCTTCCCCCAACTGCCGTCCGGCTGCCAGATCATTTTGGAAGGCAAGTCCAAGGACCTCATCCTCGACAACATCCGCACGCAAGTGAACGCCACGGTGACAACCTTGGCGAAGGAGGTGAGGGCCTACAGCACGCCCCGCCTGGCCGACTACCTCCGAGAG
This sequence comes from Streptomyces sp. NPDC047017, assembly GCF_040644175.1. Classification (NCBI taxonomy): domain Bacteria; kingdom Bacillati; phylum Actinomycetota; class Actinomycetes; order Kitasatosporales; family Streptomycetaceae; genus Streptomyces; species Streptomyces sp. NPDC047017. The sequence goes on from NZ_JBEYVW010000010.1 coordinate 261,159, forward strand.
AGCTGCCGGGAGATCAAGGAGCTCTACAAGAGCGACAAGTCCTCCTGGACGATGCTTCTGCGCCGCGCCGGCCTGATCGAGAACACCGCATCACCAGAAGAAACCGCGCTGCTCAAGCGGGTCCACGCCTTCCTCCACGTAGACGACCCGGAGCGCGCCCATGCCTACCTTCGGCTTCTCCAAGATGACGCTCCGCCTTATGAGGAACTGGGCGCGACCGATCAGTCCTACGCCCGCATGCTGTTCTTCAACCTCTGGGATGACGCGCGCGGATTCACCAGCTTCCAGGAAGGTCTTGCCTCGCTGCGGGAGCAACATGCCTTCCGGGACGAGCTCAGGCAAGTACTGTCGTACGTCATAGAGCAGGCGGACCACTTCCCGATCTCCCTGACCGGCCAGCTGAGCCACGTCCCGCTGAAGGTGCACAGCGCGTACAACCGCTCCGAGATTTTGGCGGCGCTCGGTGTGGCGCGCTTCGGCGGCCAAATGCCGCGGTCTTGGTCACAAGGAGTGCAGTGGGCCGAGGAATGCCAGACGGACGCTCTGTTCATCACTTCGGAGAAGAACGAGAAGGACTTCTCACCCACCGTCCGGTACAAGGACTACGCCCTGAGCCCGACGCTCTTCCACTGGGAGTCCCAGAACGCAACAGCCGCCACCTCGCCTACCGGCATGCGCTACCAGGAGCACAAGCAGCGCGGCAGCCATGTACTGCTGTTCCTGCGCCGCTACAAGAACACCGATATAGGCAAGTCCCAACCATGGATGCTGCTCGGCCCGGCCACCTACGTCGATCACACCGGCAGCAAGCCCATGGCCATCAAGTGGGATCTACAGCACGAGCTCCCGGCCGATGTGTGGACGTACGCGGCTATCAACGCAAGCTGAACCTGAACCACGGCCCCAAGTGGCGGGCGGTGGGTCGGGAGGCGGGGAAGGCTGGCTCATCGTGAGTGGGGGAACGCGAGTGGAGATGGTCGGGCTTTCCGGTGGGGACGTGACGTTGTCGGATCGGCGGACGGGGCGTCGGTGGCCGGTCGAGGTGGGGGCGTTCCGGTTGTCGGTGGTGCCGGTGACGCAGGGGGTGTACGGGGCGGTCACCGGGGAGTGGCCCGGTGCGGGTGAGGGGGAGTCGCTGCCGGTCGAGGGGGTGTCCTGGTGGGACGCGGTGCGGTTCTGCAACGCCTTGTCGCGGCGGGAGGGGCTTGCGGCCGTCTACCGGGTGGGGGACGGGACGGTCGAGTGGGACGGCCGGGCCGACGGGTACCGGCTGCCGAGCGAGGCCGAGTGGGAGTACGCGTGCCGTGCGGGGACGGACGGGCCGCGGTACGACGGGCTCGACGAGATCGCCTGGTACCGGGGCAACTCCGGTGAGCGGGTGCACGCGGTGGGCGGCAAGCGGCCCAACGGCTGGGGGCTGTACGACATGCTGGGCAATGTGTGGGAGTGGTGCTGGGACCTCTACGACCCGCAGGTGTACGGCAGTTACCGGGTGCTGCGCGGGGGCGGGTGGGCCGACGAGCACTGGAGTTGCCGGGCCTCCGTGCGGCGTCGCAGCCACCCGACCTTCCGGATCGATGATGTCGGGTTCCGCGTGGCGCGGGGTGCCGTGGCTCAGCTCGGCTCACGTACCGAGTCCGTGTGATTGTTCCGGGGCGGTGTCACGGAAGGACGCCACCGCCTCGTACACGCGCCCCGGCTGGTCCAAGTGGACGTCGTGGCCCGCGCCGGGGACCGTCAGCCGGCGGGTGGCGTTGGGGCGGCGGGTGTGCGTCTCCTCGAACTCCGTCGTTCGCATCGTGCCGTTCTCGCCCCTGACCACCAGGGCCGGGCAGCGTATTCGCGTCCACTCCTGCCAGTGGCCGCGTTTCGTCAGTTCGCGGATCGACGCCACCAGCCATCCGGTCGCCGTTCCAGGCTCCGCGCCCACGCCTCGTGACCGAAGAAGCGGGCCGCCGACTCGGTGGTGGGGAACGGGGTCGGTCACGAGCGCATCCATGCCTCGATCGCGACGGGGGTCCGGCGCGGCCGCGGCCGGGCCTGCCTCGACAGAGAGCAGGGAGGCCACCAGATCGGGGTGGGCGGCGGCCGGGAGCAGGGCCGTGTGGCCGCCGAAGGACTGGCCGATCACGGTGGCGGGGGCCAGGTCCAGTTCCCGGATCAGGGCCGCCGCGTCCGCCACGCACGCCGCGCGGGTCACGTCCCGCGGGCGGCGCGTGCTGTCGCCGTGGCCCGGGCGTCGTACGTCACCACGCGGTACCCGTCGGCGGCGAGGCGTGCGGCCAGGTCGTCCCACTCGCCGCGGTGGCCCGCCATGCCGTGCAGCAACAGGAACGGCCCGCGCCGGTCGTCGTAGGCGAGGCGGGTGCCGTCCGGGCGGGTGCGGGAAGCGGAGCGTCCCGGGGCCGTGCTCTTCTCCGGCCGCCGCCCCATCCCTCACCCCTCGCCGGTCGAACCGCCGCGACCCCTCGCCGGTCGAACCGCCGCGTCGGTCAGCCGAACATACCCGGCTCGTAGTCGCCCGCCGGCGTCTGGGCGATGACGTCGAGGCGGTTGTACGCGTTGATCACGGCGATCAGGCCGATCAGCGCGGCCAGTTGCTCCTCGTCGTAGTGCTTGGCGGCGTTCGCGTAGACCTCCTCGCTGACCCCGCCCGCGGCGTCGGCCAGGCGGGTGCCCTCCTCGGTCAGTTCCAGGGCGGCGCGCTCGGCGTCGGTGAAGACCTTCGCCTCCCGCCAGGCCGCGATCAGGTTCAGGCGCACGGAGGTCTCGCCCGCGTGGGCGGCGTCCTTGGTGTGCATGTCGGTGCAGAAGCCGCAGCCGTTGATCTGGCTGGCGCGGATCTTCACCAGTTCCTGGGTGGCGGCCGGCAGGCCCGAGTCCGAGACGACCTTGCCCGCGGAGTTGATGTGCCGCAGGAACTTGGCGGCGACGGGGTTGGCGAAAAGGTTCAGGCGGGGTTCCATCGTGGGCTCCTCGGTAGGCCGTCGCGTCGATGTCGTCGGCGCTCGGCGGTGTCGTTTCGTGGTCGTACCGGTACGACGGAGCGGACGCGCGCTGTGTGACGAGACTCGGGGACGCTGTCGTGTGACCTGCGTCTCATCCTTCGTGAGTCATGGCCCTTGGTGTCGCTGTGCCGGCGCCGGGAGGGGGCGGACTCCCTCCCGGCCAGGGTGTCCGTGTCAGGCGAGATCCCGGCGGCGGCCCACCGGGACCGCGAGCAGGTACAGCGGCGGCAGGAGCGCGGCCGCGCACACCGTCCACAGGGCCGCGTGCGTCCCCGCGTACGTGGCGAGCAGGCCGGCCGTGAGGGCGCCGAGCGGCTGAGCACCCCAGGAGACGAAGCGGACGGTGGCCATGACGCGGGAGAGGAGCTCAGGAGGGGACTCGGTCTGGCGGTGGGTGCGGGTGGTGATCGACCCGATGACGACGCCGAAGGCAAAGCCGGCGTTGCCCAGGGCAAACCAGTAGGCGTCGGCTGCGGATGTGGCCAGCGGGGCCAGCAGGGCGGCGGCGCCACCGGCCAGCGCGGCCCCGACGAGCCCCCGGGCGGTGCCGAACCGCCGGGTCACTCGGACCGCCACGGCGGATCCGGCGAGCGCGCCGATTCCGTCCAGGGCGAGCACCAGGCCAAGTTGTACCGGCGTCAATCCGGCCTCACGGACCAGATAGAGGGGTGTGAGGGCGACCAGGGCGGCGCAGACGAAGTTGGTGGCGGTGGCCCAGAGCATGCAGGGCAGCATCACTGGGTGCCGCGTCACATACGTCCAGCCCTCGCGGATCAGCCGGAGGGCGCCGTCGCCCGTGCGGGCGGCGGGACGGCGCTCGGGGAGCGTACGCAGCAGCACGGCGGAGAGCAGGTAGCTGGCCGCGTCCACGAGGAGCGCGCCGACCGGGCCCGCAGCGTGCACGAGGATGCCGCCCCCGGAAGGCCCTCCGGTCTCGGTGACGGCCTCCGTGCCGGACATCAGGCTGTTGCGGGCGGCGAGCTGCCGGTCCGGAACGATGGCGGGCAGAAAGGTCGAGTTGCCGATGTCGAAGAGTACGGTCGCGGCGCCGGTGACCAGAGCGGCGAGCAACAGGTGCGGGTAGCTGAGCCGGTCAAGCCACCAGGCGAGCGGGAGGGATCCGACGGCGGCGAACCGTACGAGATCGAGGGTGACCTGGAGGCGGCGGAGCGGGACGCGCTGGGCGATCACTCCGGCCGGGAGGCTGAGCAGCAGCCAGGAGATCTGTCCGGCGGCGGCGAGCAGGGTGGCCTGGAGCGCGGTGGCGTCGAGGACTGTGAGGGCGACCAGGGGGAGAGCGAGGGCGGTGACGGCGGTGCCCGTGTTGCTGACGGTGGCGGCGGCCCAGTAGCGCCAGAAGACGGCCGGAGGCGAGGTCGCGTGGTGGGTGCTGCGGCGATCGTGCTCCGGGACCGTCGATGTCTCGCTCATGCGATACCTGACCTCCAGTGAGTCTCTTATGGGAACTTGCATGGTCGCGGTAGAGTTCCTATCCGGAACTAACCGCATAGCGCAAGATGGTTCCGAAGACTGGATGCTGCATCCGGACGTCAGGAGACCCATGGTCAGGTCGGTGCCCGAGCGGGACGCCGCCTGTGCGATCGCGCAGGCGGCGGCAGTGATCGGCGACTGGTGGAGCCTGCTCCTGGTGCGGGAGACCGCACGCGGACACCACCGGTTCGACGCACTCCAAGAAGAGCTGGGGATCTCCCGAAAGGTGCTGACCGAGCGCCTCGCGCATCTGGTGGAGGCGGCGGTCCTGGAGAAGGTTCCGTATCACAGCGGCCCGGTGCGGTACGAGTACCGGCTGACGGAGAGCGGGCGGGGGCTGCTGCCCGTGCTCCTCTCGATGCAGGACTGGGCGGACCGCTGGCTGCTCGGCGACGGCTCGCTGAGTGGCACGGCCGACGAGGAGAGTGCCGAGGCGCGGCGGGTGGCGGGCCTGGTGGGCGAGTGGCTGCCGCGCCTCAGGCTGCCGGGGCACCGGGACGGTGAGCCGCTGGACCCGGTGGCCGAGGCTGCGGCCACCGTCCTGTTCTGCTACCCGGCGACCGGTCGCCCGGGCCCGTTGCCGGACGGCTGGGCCGACATCCCGGGTGCCATCGGCTGCACGCTGGAAAACCGGCTGTTCCGGGACGCGTACGACGACTTCCGCGCGGCGGGCGCCGAGGTGCGCGGCGTGAGTACTCAGCGCCCGGACGAGCAGCGGGTGTTCGCGGTCGAGGAGGGCATCCCCTTCACCCTGCTCTCAGACGTCGACCTGCGCCTCGCCGCCGCTCTGCGGCTACCGGTGTTCCGCGCCGGGCAGGCACTGCGGCTGAAGCGGGCGGTACTGGTGGTGGACCGCGAACGCGTGGTGCGCCAGGCGCGCTTCCCGGTGACGGACATCCCGGGGGCAGTGCGCGAGGCGCTGGCGGTGGTACGGCGGGTGGCGGCGGGGAGCTGAAGGGCGCGGGCGCGGCGGCGGCCCCGGGCATGCCCACCGCGTCCGTCACAGCGACAGCCGCTCCCCCTTGCCGGCCGCCCCGGAGTTGTTCCGTACCCCTGACGGAGCCTGCCGTGCACCCTGATCCCGCAGTCCCGGCGAAGGAGCCACACCCAGGCCGGATGGCAGACCTGATCATGATTGATGATGTCTGCCACCGGGGGCCTCTTGGCTCCATCGGCTACGTGGACACCCGGGCCCGGATTGCCTCAGCTGCACGACCCGTACGGAGCCGTGCCGCCGGCGCGGGCGGGAAGGCCGCGGACGTTGCCGTCGGCGGCGAGCTGTTTGCGCAGGCGCCCGATCCCGTCGCGCTGGGCGGCCGGCCGGGAGATCGCCACGCGCGGGCTCGTCCTCGCCGACTGTCACTCTTCGGCGGCGGTCGGGGCCGGGGCCGGAACCGGCCTGCGTGGCGATGCGGTCCACCGGGTACGGCGTCGGCTCCACCACCGCAGGCTCCGGCCCCCGCCCCCATGCCCCATAAACGTCAGGCCGGGCTCGACGACGGCGGCGTGATGTCGCGCGAGCCGCCCTGCGCGGCGGACTTCGCCTTCTCCGTCACCGCGGTCAGCGGCTTGGCGATGTCCTCCAGCGAGCGGCGTTCGGCGTTGACCGCGAGGAACGCGGCCACCAGGCCCGCCGCGCACATCAGGGCCGCGCCGATGCAGAAGGCGAGGACGGTGTCGCCGACCTTGCCGGTGCCGGTGAGGTCGGCGAAGAGCACCGGGCCGCTGATGCCGCCGGCGGCGGTGCCCAGGGCGTAGAAGAAGGCGATGGACATCGCCCTGGTCTCCATCGGGAAGATCTCGGAGACGGTCAGGTAGGCGCTGGAGGCACCCGCCGAGGCGAAGAACAGCACCACGCACCAGCAGGCGGTCAGCGTCACCGCGCTGAGCGAACCGCGGTCGAACAGCCAGGCCGTGCCGAACAGCAGCAGCCCGGACAGCAGATAGGTGGAGGCGATCATCACCCGGCGGCCGACCGTGTCGAAGAGCTTGCCCAGCAGCAGCGGGCCGAGGAAGTTGCCGACCGCGATCACGGCGAAGTAGTAGCCGGTGTGGCCGGAGGGCACACCGAAGAACTTGGTCAGGATCGCGCCGAAGCCGAAGGTGATCGCGTTGTACAGGAACGCCTGGCCGATGAAGAGGGAGAAGCCGAGGACGGCCCGCTTGCGGTAGTCCGCGAAGATGGTGCGGCCGATCTCCAGGAAGGAGACGCTGGGGCGCTGGTGGATGGTGATCTCGCCGTGCGGCGCGGGCAGCGGGCGGCCCGTCTCGGACTCCACCTCGCGTTCGATGCCGGACACCACCTCCTCCGCCTCGCGGTCCCTGCCGTGGATCAGCAGCCAGCGCGGGCTCTCCGGGACGTGCCGCCGGACCAGGAGGATGACCAGCGCGAGGACGGTGCCCAGCGCGAACGTCAGCCGCCAGCCGACGTCGGCCGCCAGGAAGTCCGTGTTCAGCGCCAGGATCGACAGCAGCGAACCGCCGACCGCGCCCACCCAGAAGCTGCCGTTGATGATCAGGTCGACCCGGCCGCGGTAGTTCGCGGGGATCAGCTCGTCGATCGCCGAGTTGATGGCCGCGTACTCACCGCCGATGCCGAAGCCGGTCAGGAAGCGGAAGAGGAAGAACCACCACGCCTCGAAGGAGACGGCGGTCAGGGCGGTGGCCGCGAGGTACACCGCCAGCGTGATCATGAACAGCTTCTTGCGGCCGTAGCGGTCGGTCAGCCGCCCCCAGAACAGGGCGCCGACGCAGGCGCCCGCCACGTACAGCGCGGCGGCGATGCCCGTGACCTGCCCGGAGCTGATCGACAGGCCGCTGCCGGGCTCGGACAGCCGACTGGCGATGTTGCCGACGACCGTGACCTCCAGGCCGTCGAGGATCCACACCGTGCCGAGCCCGATGACGATCGTCCAGTGCCAGCGCGACCACGGGAGGCGGTCGAGTCTGGCGGGGATGTCGGTGGTCACGGTACGGCCTGACCCGGCGCCCTCGGCACCCTCGGTACCTGCGGCGTTTACGGCGTCTGGGGCGTCTGCGCTGGCCATGGGCTCCCTCCTCGTCGAGCGGAACGCCATGCGAGTGCCCCCGAAGGGACCGGATCACGCACGGCTGCCGTCCGCCTACGCTCCGAGGAGACGCGACACCGCGTAGATCAGCAACCCGGCCAGCGAGCCGACCACCGTGCCGTTGATCCGGATGAACTGGAGGTCCCGGCCGATGTGGGCCTCGATCTTGCGGGTGGTGTGCTCGGCGTCCCAGCCGGCCACCGTGTCCGTGATCAGGGAGGTGATCTCCTTGCGGTACGTCGTCACGACGTACACCGCCGCGCCCTCCACCCAGCGGTCCACCTTGGCCTGCGCCCGCGGGTCCTCGGCCGTCCGGGCGCCCAGCGAGAGCAGCGAGGCCCGCACCCGCCGGCGCAGCTCACTGTGCTCGTCCTCCGCCGCGGCGACGATCATCGACCGTACGGCGGTCCAGGCGGAGGCGATCAGGTCCTGCACCTCGCCGCGGCCCAGCACCTCGCTCTTGAGCCGCTCGACCCGCGCGCGCGTCTCGTCGTCGGACTGGAGGTCGGCGGCGAAGTCGGTGAGGAAGCGGTCCAGGGCCCCGCGCGCGGGGTGGCCGGGCATGTCGCGCATCTCGGTGACGAAGCGCAGCAGCTCCTTGTAGACCCGCTCACCGACCTTGCGGTCGACGAACCGGGGCGTCCAGCCGGGCGCGCCGCCCTGCACGGCGTCCATCACGGAGTCGCCGTGCAGCACCAGCCAGTCGTGCGCACGGGTGACGACCAGATCGACGACCCGCCGGTGGCCGCCGTCCGCGACGACCCGCTCCAGCAGCTTGCCGAGGCCGGGCGCGATCTCCTGCCCGCCCGCCCGGCGGGTGATCGCCTCACCGACCACCGCCTGCACGTCGGAGTCGCGCAGCACCGTCAGGGCGCCGCGCAGCGCAGTGGCCAGCTCGGCGGTCACCCGGTCGGCGTGCTCCGGTCGGGCGAGCCAGGCGCCCAGGCGGCCACCGATGCCCACCGCGCGCAGCCGCTGCCGTACGACGTCCTCGGACAGGAAGTTCTCACCGACGAACTCGCCCAGCGAGACGCCGAGCTGGTCCTTCTTGGTCGGGATGATCGCGGTGTGCGGGATGGGCAGGCCCAGCGGGTGGCGGAAGAGGGCGGTGACCGCGAACCAGTCGGCCAGCGCGCCCACCATGCCCGCCTCGGTGGCCGCGGCGACATAGCCCGCCCAGGCGCCGGCGCCGCTGTGCTGGGCCCACTTCGCCAGGACGTACACCACCGCCACGAACAGCAGCAGCCCGGTCGCGGTCAGCTTCATCCGGCGCACGCCGCGCCGGCGCTCCTCGTCGGCGGGGCTGAACACGGTCATCGCGCGGCGGGGGACGGCGGCGCCCGCCGCGTCCGGGCCGGTCCTCGGCGCATTGGGCGCGATCCGCGCGTCCGGCGCGGGCTGCGCATCCGGCGCGGTCTGCGCGGTCGGTACGGCCGGTCCGGTCGTCTTCGTCGGTTCCATCCACTCCACCCGTTCGGTGATCGCGCACACGTCCCGCACCCAATTGTCCCTTCCCGGCCGACTCCCCGGGGGCCTGTCCGGGCGGGGGCGCGCGGGAGGGGCGGGGCGAGGCGGGGCGGAGGCCGTACGGGACGGGCCCCAGAGGCAGACCGGCCGCCGGTGGGTAGCCGGCGGGCTAGAAGCCCCCGGGCCCGCGACCGTCCCGGCGGTCATCCCTGCGGTCCCTGCGGTCCCGGCGGTCATCCCTGCGGTCGCGGTGCTGCTCCCAGCGCTCCCGGTGCTGCTCCCACCGCTCCTCGTGCCGCTGCCGGTGCTGCTCCATGCGCTCCTCCTGGAGGTCCCGGTGCCGCTCCCAGCGGTCCCGGCGCTCCTCGCGGCGCGACGCCTGCAGCTCGCGGCGCTGCTCCCGGCGGTCCAGCTTCTCCTGGCGGCGCTCCTCGCGCCGGCGCAGCCGCTCCGCCTTGGTGAGTTTGCGTTCGACGCCCACGCCGCCCCAGAAGGCGAAGCCGGTGACGATCACGCGCGGGGCGCCCGGCTCGCCCGGCACGCCCTCCTCGCGGTGGTCGAAGCCGCCCATGATGCCGATGCCGCGCACCACCACCTCGACGCCGGGCGGCACGATCACCTGCGCGCCGCCCATGATCGCGACGCAGTTGATCTCCACCTCGCGGTCGGCGAAGTTGGCCTCGCGCAGGTCGATCTCGCCGCCGCCCCAGAAGGCGAAGCAGTTGAACCGCTTGGGGACCGTCCAGGCCCCCTTGCGCTGGAACCCGGACATGACGGCGACGGCCCACGAGGACGTCCCCCCGCCGCCCACGATCCGGGCCGCCCAGCTGCCGCTCGGGGCCGGTTCCTTGTGCAGCGACACCGCGGGGACCGGCGCGGCCCCCGCGACGGGCAGGTCACGGATGATCGGCGCCAACGCGCCGTAGGTGCGTGCCTGGTACGTCGCCTCCAGCCGCTCCTCGAACTCCGCCATGTCCAGGCGTCCTTCGGCCAGGGCGTCCCGCAGCACCTCGGCGACGCGTTCCCGGTCGGCGTCGGAGGCGCGCAGTTCGGGGGCGGGGGGCCGGGCGGGTTCTCCCCCGGAGGGCACAGCTTCGGTCATGGGCCGAAGCCTACGAGTTCCGGGCGCCCCGGGGCTACGAGTCCGGGCGCGCCGGGCTACGGGAGCGCGCCCTGGGCAGCCCCCTCGGCAGCGTCCTCGGCGGCCCCCTCGGCGGCACTCTCGGCAGCGTTCCCGGGCGAGGCCGCGTACATCTTCGCGATGACCGCCTCGATGTCCGGCTCCCGTACCGACAGGTCCACCAGCGGGTACTCCTGCGCGATCCGCGCCACCAGCGGGGCCGCCGACCGGCCCGCCGGGAAGGCCAGCCACTGCCGCGGCCCCTCCACCCGCACCACCCGCGCCGACGGCACCTCGATGGGCGGCAGCTCGTGCTCCAGGTCCACCACCAGGGTGCGTTCGCTCTCCCCCACCCCGTGCAGCCCGGCCAGCGGGCCGTCGTACATCAGCCGCCCGTGGTCGATGACCATCACCCGCGAGCACAGCTGCTCGATGTCCTGGAGGTCGTGCGTGGTCAGCAGCACCGTCGTGCCGCGCTCGGTGTTCAGGTCCCGCAGGAACCCGCGGACCTTGGCCTTGCTGACCACGTCCAGGCCGATGGTCGGCTCGTCCAGGTACAGCACCTCCGGGTCGTGCAGCAGGGCCGCCGCGATGTCGCCGCGCATGCGCTGGCCCAGGGAGAGCTGGCGGACCGGGACCTCCAGCAGCTCGGCCAGTTCGAGGAGTTCGACGCAGCGGTCCAGGTTCTCCCGGTAACGGGCGTCGGGGATGCGGTACATGCGGTGCGCCAGCCGGTAGGAGTCGATCAGCGGCAGGTCCCACCACAGGGTCGTACGCTGCCCGAACACCACCCCGATACGCCGCGCGAGCCGCGCCCGCTCGCGGGCGGGGTCGATGCCGGCCACCCGCAGCCGGCCGCCGCTCGGCGTGAGGATGCCGGTGAGCATCTTGATCGTGGTGGACTTGCCGGCGCCGTTCGGGCCGATGTAGCCGACCATCTCGCCGCGCGCCACGGTGAAGGAGATCCCGTCGACCGCCCGCACCCGCCGCCGCTCGCGCTTGAGGAACCCGGTCTTCTTGCGCACGTCGAAGACCTTCTCGACCCGGTCGAGCGCGATGAAGCCCTCCCCGGTACCTCGGCCGTCTCCGCCGCCGCCCGCCGAACCTTCGCTCAATCCCACTGTCCGCGTCCCTCCAACTCCCCGTGCTCCGATCCCGCTCAGCTCCCCGTACTCCGCCGCGGCTCAGCTCCCCGTGCTCCGGTACGACCTGAGCCCCGCCCGCCAGGCCAGCCCCGCCAGCGCGCAGCAGCCGACCGCGACCAGCGGCGAGGCGAACGCCGTCCAGTGCGGCAGCCCGAGCGGGTACGGCCGCCCGAGCACATAGGTGACGGGCAGCCAGTTGACGAAGGCCAGCGGCAGCACGAACGTCACCCCGCGCACCAGCTCCTTGGCGAACACCGTCGGCGGGTACTGCAACAGCGTGGTACCGCCGTAGGTGAACGCGTTCTGCACCTCGGAGGCGTCCTGCGCGGCGAACTGGAAGGCCGCCCCCGCCACGAACACCGCGCTGAAGATCGCGCTGCCGCTCACCACCGCGACCGGCATCAGCACCAGCTTCGGCAGCGTCCAGTGCACGTCCAGCGAGCACAGCGCGTAGCCGAGTACCAGCGTGCTCTGGGTGACGCGGCCCAGCCGGCGCAGCGCGAACCGGTCCGCCGCGACCTGCGCGAGCACCGGGGCGGGGCGGACCAGCAGCGTGTCCAGCGTGCCGTCGCGCACCCGCCGCCCCAGCCGGTCCATGGAGCCGATGGCGAGGTCGGCCAGCCCGAAGGACATGCCGGACAGCCCGTACAGGAGGGCGATCTCCGGCAGCCGGTAGCCGCCGAGCGCGTCCACCCGGGAGAACATCAGCAGGATCGCCACGAAGTCCAGCGCGGTGCCCGCGAAGTTGCCGAAGGTGGTCATCACGAAGGAGGCGCGGTACGCCATCGTGGAGCGCAGCCACATCGCGGCGATCAGGCAGTACACGCGCAGCCCGGCCACCAGCCGCCCGGCGACGGAATCCGGCACGAACCCGGGCACGGACTCAGGCAGGGACTCGGGCACGGAACCGGTCACGGGCTCAGCCACCCTGGACCACCACCCGCCGCGTCGCCGCCGTCTGCAGCAGCCGTCCCACCGCCAGCAGCGCCACCGCCCACGCCCCCTGGAAAGCGTACGTGGGCAGCGGGTCCGCCCGTCCGAGCAGGACGTCGGCCGGGGCCTGGAGCAGCGAGGACCACGGCAGGGCCCGTACGACCTCGCCCAGGGCGCCCGGGAAGACGTTCAGCGGCAGCAGCATCCCCGAGCAGAAGTAGCCGGCCAGCCAGGCGATCTGCACCACGCCGGTGCCGTCCATCAGCCAGAACGCGCTCAGCCCGACCAGGAATCTGATCCCGAAGCTCACCAGCATCGCGGGCAGCACCGCGCCGAGGAAGGCCAGCCAGGCCAGCGGGTCGGCGGGCAGCGCGACCGGGAAGAACAGCGCCCCGAACGCGAACGGCAGCACACCCCGGCCCAGCAGCTGGAACGCCGCCCGGCCCAGGTCGGCCGCCAGCCACCACAGCTGGAGGTCGGCGGGCCGGTAGAGGTCGATGGCGATGTCGCCCGTGCGGATGCGCTCCATCAGCTCGTCCTCGAAGCCGCCCCCGCCGATCGCGAGCGTCGACAGGAACGCCTGCCCCAGCCAGACGTACGTCACCGCCTGCGCCTGGTCGTAGCCGCCCAGATGCGGTCTGGCGTCCCACAGCGCGAGGTAGGTGTACACGAGGACCAGCCCGAAGACCGTGTTCGTGAAGACTCCGGCGGCGGTGGCCGTCCGGTAGGTCGCGTACCGTCTGAAGCCCCCCGCCGCGACGGCCGCGTACAACCGTCCAGCGCCCATGTCACGCCCCCAAGGTCCGCCGACACCGAAGCACAGGAGCCTAGTGCGCGACGGACGTGACATGCCACGCAATTTCCGACCCGGTCAACCGCCCGGAACCGGGAACGGAACGCGGGGTGCGAGAGTCTTCCTCTGGGGGGCGCAGAAGGCGCATGAGGGCGTACGGGAAACGTACGACGCGAGAACGCGAAACAGGAGTCCGTGCACGAGATGAGCGACGAGCCGCAGCCGAAGGCCGAGGGGCAGAAGCCGAACGGAAGTTCGGGTTCGGGCTCGGGTCCGGGACCACGTCCGGGCCCGCACCCCGGCGGGGCCCCGAAGCGGCCACCGGCTGCCCCCGCGGCGGAAGGCGGCACCCAGCGCCGCACCCCTCCGCCGACCTGGGCCACGCCGACGGGCGCGGCGGACAAGGCGGACGCGGCGGGTGAGGCCGGTACGACGGGTGGGGCGGGCGAGGCGGGGGCCGCGAAGGGGGAGCGCGCGGAGGACGCGGGCGGGCCCGCGAAGGGCGGGCGCCCCGGGGGCCCGGAGAAGTCCGGGAAGCCCGCGGACACCGCCGCCACCGGCAAGCCGGGTGCCACCGGCCGTTCCGCCGCCGGCAGCGACCGGAACACGGGCACCGGTCCCGTCACCTGGGGCAAGGGCACCGCGGGCGCAGCCGCCGCGGGCACGGGAGCAGGCGCCGGCGCGGCAGCCGGCCGCCCGGCCGCCGAGGACACCGCTGTCACCGCCGTCACCGCACGCGTCCCCAGGACCGCCCCGGCCGGAGGCGGCACCGGCGGAGGCGGAGGCGGTGCCACACCGCCGTCCGCCGGTATGGCACAGGCCGCCCCCGGCGGCGACGGCAGCACCCGCCCTGACAAGCAGACCACACAGACCAAGCAGTCCAAGCGGGCCAAGCGCAAACGCACCGGATGGCGCCGCGCCTTCCCGACCTGGCGGATGACGCTCGGCGGCTTCGTCGTCCTCGTGCTGCTCGGCTTCGGCGCGTTCTTCCTCGGGTACTCCCTGGTGAAGATCCCGCCCGCCAACGCGCTGGCCATGAAGCAGGCCAACGTCTACCTCTACGCCGACGGCACCGAGATCACCCGCGACGGCGACATCAACCGCGAGAACGTCGACCTCTCGCAGGTCTCCCCGGCCGCCCAGCACGCCGTGCTCGCCGCCGAGGACCGCGACTTCTACACGGAGACGGCCGTCGACCCCAAGGCCATGCTGCGGGCCGGCTGGAACACGGCCACCGGCAAGGGCAAGCAGTCCGGCTCCACGATCACCCAGCAGTACGTGAAGAACTACTACCTGGGCCAGGAACAGACCGTCACCCGCAAGGTGAAGGAGTTCTTCATCTCGATCAAGCTGGACCGCAACGAGTCCAAGGACAAGATCCTGGAGGGCTACCTCAACACCAGCTACTTCGGCCGCAACGCCTACGGCGTCCAGGCCGCCGCCCAGGCGTACTACGGCGTCAAGGCCAAGGACCTCGACCCGGCCCGCGCCGCCTACCTCGCCGCGCTGGTCAACGCGCCCAGCGAGTACGACGTCGCCGCCCACCCGGAGAACAAGACCGCCGCCGTCGCCCGCTGGAACTACGTCCTGGACGGCATGGTCAAGAAGGGCTGGCTCGGCGCGTCCGAGCGGGCCGGGCTGAAGTTCCCCGAGCCGCGGCAGGCCACCGTGCCCACCAACATGGCCGGGCAGCGCGGCTACCTCGTGCGCGCGGTCAAGGACTACCTCGCCAAGAACAAGATCCTCGACGAGGACGAGCTGGCCGCGGGCGGCTACCGCATCACCACCACCATCCAGAAGGACCGGCAGAACGCCTTCGTCAAGGCCGTCGACGACCAGCTGATGAAGAAGCTGGACAAGAAGGGCAACAAGGTCGACCGGTACGTCCGCGCGGGCGGCGCCGCCGTCGACCCGAAGACCGGCGAGGTCGTCGCCATGTACGGCGGCATCGACTACACCAAGCAGTACACGAACAACGCCACCCGCCGGGACTTCCAGGTCGGCTCCACCTTCAAGCCGTTCGTGTTCACCTCCGCCGTCCAGAACGAGTCGACGACCCAGGACGGCCGCACCATCACCCCCAACACCCTCTACGACGGCACCAACAAGCGCCCCGTCCAGGGCTGGAGCGGCGGCGAGTACGCGCCGGAGAACGAGGACCAGCGCTCCTACGGCCAGATCACCGTCCGCGAGGCCACCGACAAGTCGGTCAACGCGGTGTACGCGCAGCTGGCCGCCGACGTGGGCTCCGGCAAGGTGAAGGACACCGCCGTCGCGCTCGGCGTCCCGGCCACCACCCCGTCCCTGATCGGCTCCCCGTCCATCGCGCTGGGCACCGCCACCGCCAGCGTCCTGGACATGACCGAGGCGTACGCCACCCTCGCCAACCACGGCAAGCACGGCGCGTACCGGATGGTCACGAAGATCACCAAGGACGGCGCCAACGCCGTCGTCCTGCCGACGTACGAGTCCACCGTCAGCCAGGCCGTCAGCCGCCAGGCCGCCGACACCACCACCGCCGTGCTCCAGAGCGTCGTGCAGAACGGCACCGGCGCCCCGGCCCAGGCGATCGGCCACCCCGCCGCCGCCAAGACCGGCACCGCCGAGGACGACAAGGCGGCCTGGTTCGCCGGGTACACGCCCGACCTGGCCACCGTCGTCTCCGTGATGGGCCAGGACCCGGACAACGCCAAGCACATGCCGCTGTACGGCGCTCTCGGCCTCGACCGGATCAACGGCAGCGGGGCGCCCGGCAGCATCTGGGCGCAGTTCATGGGCGACGCGCTGAAGAACACCCCGGCCACCGACTTCGACCTCCAGCTCCAGGCCGGCGCCGACGAGAGCCAGGCACCGTCGGGCGACACCGGGCAGACGCCGGGCACCGGCGGCCAGGACGACGGCGGCGCCACCGCCACGGCCCCGGGCGGCCAGGACACCCAGGGCCAGGACCAGGGGCAGACGCAGGGCCGGACCGGCGGCACCCCGGGCGACTCGGGCGGCGGCACGCCGGGCGACGGCGGCACGGGCAGCACGCCGGGCGGCGGCGCCGGCGGGAACACCGGGCAGCCGGGCGGCGGCGGGAACCCGGCGGCCGGCGGCACCACGGACGGCACCGGCGGCGGCACGCCCACCGGGCCGGGCGGCCCCACGGACGGCAACGGCCCGGGCGGCGACCAGGGCACCACCACGGGCAACGGCCCGGGCGGCCCGCAGAACGGCACCGCGCCCCGCCGCCAGTGAGCCGACGCTCAAGGCGACGTCGGCGCACTGGACACTCAGTGCCCCGAGGTCGCCTTGAGCCCCACCACGGACACCAGCAGCAGGCACACGAAGAAGATCCGGGCGGCGGTCACCGGCTCCCCCAGCACCACCATGCCGAGCACCGCCGCACCGGCCGCCCCGATGCCCACCCACACGCCGTACGCGGTGCCGATGGGCAGGGATCGCGCGGCCCAGGACAGCAGCAGCATGCTCGCGACGATCCCGGCACCGGTGAGCACACTGGGCACCGGCCGGGTGAAGCCCTCGCTGTACTTCATCCCGATCGACCAGCCGACCTCCAGCAGACCGGCGACGACAAGCAGGACCCAGGCCACGACAGCACCTCCGAGACGAACAGGCGTTCACGAACAGGTGCGTCGTCTTTGCCTTGGTCCCCGGTACGGCGCGTCTCGTCGGGCTCCTCCCGAGGCTAGCAAAGGAACGCGTGAGGGGCCGGTGACGGTGGTCACCGGCCCCTCACGCGGATTCGGAGCCGGACGTACCGGCTCAGGGATTCAGAGATACAGACCGGTGGAGTCCTCCGACCCCTCGAAGCGGTCCGCGGCCACGGCGTGCAGGTCACGCTCGCGCATCAGCACGTACGCCGTGCCCCGCACCTCGACCTCGGCCCGGTCCTCCGGGTCGTACAGCACCCGGTCGCCCGGCTCGACGGTCCGCACGTTCTGCCCGACCGCGACGACCTCCGCCCAGGCCAGCCGGCGTCCCACCGCCGCCGTCGCGGGGATCAGGATGCCGCCGCCCGAACGCCGCTCGCCCTCGCTCGTGTCCTGCCGGACCAGCACGCGGTCGTGCAGCATCCGGATGGGCAGCTTGTCGTCGTGGGTGCTGTGCTCGTTGTTGTTGGCGCTCACGCCTCGAACCTACCTGCCTTCAGCGCGTCCGTACGCGGGTGGGTCGCCCGTGACCTCAGCCGCGGCGCTTGCGCGTGCCCACCGCGAGCAGCCCGACGACCCCCACGGCGAGCAGCGCGACCGGCACGACCCGCTCCAGGCGGGGCGCGCCCGTCTCGTCCGTGAACCGGCCCCGCACCTCGCTCACCACTCGGTTGACCTGCACATAGGCCCGGCCGAGGGTGTGATCGACGTGGGCGGCGACCTTCGCCCTGGCGTCCCCGGCGATGGTCTTCGGGTGCACGCGCACACCGATCTCGTCGAGCGTCTCGGCCAGTACCTCGCGGCGGTGCCTGATGTCCGCCTCGATCTCAGCCGGGGTCCTGGTGTCCGCCGTGTCCGCCACCGTCGCGCCTCCGAAGTCAACTGATGCCTGTTCAGCACAGTCTGTCAGCTCCCGCCGCGACCGCGCTGTCGGCACCCCCGGTTACCCTCGGACCGACACGGTATAGCCACGTACGCGGACACGCACGAGGAGACGAGCTTCGATGACCGAGCGACTCCAGCCCGGGGACCCGGCCCCCGCCTTCACGCTCCCCGACGCCGACGGCAACGAGGTGTCGCTGGCCGACCGCAAGGGCCGCAAGGTCATCGTCTACTTCTACCCGGCCGCCCTCACCCCCGGCTGCACCAAGCAGGCGTGCGACTTCACCGACAACCTCGACCTGCTGGCGGGCGCCGGGTACGACGTCATCGGCATCTCCCCCGACAAGCCGGAGAAGCTCGCCAAGTTCCGCGAGACGGAGTCCCTGAAGGTCACCCTCCTCGCCGACCCCGACAAGAAGGTCCTGGAGTCCTACGGCGCCTTCGGCGAGAAGAAGCTCTACGGCAAGACCGTCACCGGCGTCATCCGCTCCACCGTCGTCGTGGACGAGCACGGCAAGGTCGAACGAGCCCTCTACAACGTGAAGGCCACCGGCCACGTGGCCAAGATCATCAAGGACCTGGGCATCTAACACCCCCACCCCACGCCCACGGCCCGCCCGGACCTCCGGCGCGGGCCGTTCCCCTTTCCGGCCCATTCCGCGCGTGACTGTCCGACAACCGGTTCGTTACTCCGTACGAGGCCACGAACGTGTGAGCCAAGAGAGCGGAGGCTGTGGCATGGGCACTGCATCGGGCGCGACCGGAGAAGGTGCGGATCCGTACACCGGAGAACGGCTTGAGCGAGCCGTCGCCGAGGCGCGCACCTGGGCAGACCTGATGAGACGACTCGGCCTTCGAACGAGCGGAGGCCGGCGCCGGCTCCTGCAGGAGAAGGTCGCCCGTCACGGCATCGACACGAGCCACTTCGCCCAACGGAGCCCGTGGCGCAAGTACCCGGATGCCGCCATCGCAGAGGCTGCCGCCGCGTCGTCCTCGCTCCGCGAAGTGGCCTTGAAGCTGGGCGCCACACCAGCCACCGGGACGCTGTCCCATATCCGACGCCGGATCAGTGCGGCCGGAATCGACGTCAGCCATTTCCCCGGGTTGAACCAGCCGGAGCCGGACCTGCCCTTCACACGCGAGCAGCTGAGCGCCGCCGCGGCGACGACGACGAGTGTGCGCGGTGTGGCCCGGGCCCTGGGCGTGCCGGACGACAGCCGCTCACGCGCGACCCTGAAACGGATGCTGCGCGCCCAGGCCATCGATACCGGGCATTTCTCCTATCGCCGAGTGAGGATCCCCGAGGACAGGCTGCGCGACGCCGTCGCACGCTCCACGAGTTACGCCGGCGTGATGCGAAGCCTCGATCTGGACGTCAACGACACCAATCACCGACGCGTTCGACGCGCATCGGCTCGGCTCGGTCTCGATACGAGCCACTTCACACGCGTTTCCTGGGCCCGGCCGGAGCGCCCAGCGCCCGCACCCGTCGCTCACCGCGTGCTGGTCGTCCTGCCGCCCGGCTCCGGACGGACGAACAGGACTCAACTCCACCGGGCCCTGACCGAGATCGGCGTGCCGTACGCATGCCGGTCCTGCGGCAATACCGGGGAGTGGCTGGGTCGGCCGATCACCCTGCAGATCGACCACGTCAACGGCGACTGGCGCGACAACCGTGAGGAAAACCTGCGGTATCTGTGTCCCAACTGCCACTCGTTGACGGAGACGTGGTGTCGGCAGAAAGGGAGGCCGTCTCTCGCCGCGTGACGAGCTCTGCCCGTACACTGAGCGCTGCCGGTCGAGCGCGATGACCGTTTTTGAGCGGCCGTGATGGAATTGGCAGTCATGCTGGGTTTAGATCCCAGTGGGTTCACACCCGTGTGGGTTCGAATCCCACCGGCCGCACACACGATGAAGGGGCCGCCCGGCAGGGCGGCCCCTTCGGTCATGGTCAGCCCAGCAGTTCCCGTACCACCGGTACCAGTGCCCGGAACGCCTTGCCGCGGTGGCTGATCGCGTTCTTTTCCGTGGGGGTGAGTTCCGCGCAGGTGCGGGTCTCGTCGTCCGGCTGGAGGATCGGGTCGTAGCCGAAGCCGTGGGTGCCGGCCGGGGCGTGGCGGAGGGTGCCGCGCAGGCGGCCCTCGACGACGCGTTCCGTGCCGTCGGGGAGGGCGAGGGCCGCGGCGCAGGTGAAGTGGGCCGCGCGGTGTTCCGCGGCGATGTCGGAGAGCTGGGCGAGGAGCAGGTCGAGGTTGGCCTGGTCGTCGCCGTGGCGGCCGGACCAGCGGGCGGAGAAGATGCCGGGCGCGCCGCCGAGGACGTCGACGCAGAGGCCGGAGTCGTCGGCGACGGCGGGCAGGCCGGTGGCCTGGGCGAGGGCGTGGGCCTTGAGGAGGGCGTTCTCGGCGAAGGTGACGCCGGTCTCCTTGACGTCGGGGATCTCGGGGTAGGCGTCGGTGCCGATGAGTTCGTGGGGCAGGCCGGCGTCCGTGAGGATCGCCCGGAGTTCGGTGATCTTTCCGGCGTTGCGGGTGGCGAGGATCAGGCGGGTCATGTCCTCCAGTATCAGGGGGTGCAGACCTTGGTCAGTTCGCCGGCGGCGTCGGTGGCGGGGGTGAGGTCGGGGGTGCGGTCGCCGTGGTCGGGGGCGGTGCGGACGTTGCCGACGGCCGTGCCGAGGTCGTCGACGGCTTTGTCGGCGTCGGCGTCGGCCGTCTTGTCGCCGATCTTCTTCAGGTCGTTCTGGAGGGAGCGGAGCGCGTCGTCGGTCTGCGGGGGGTCGTTCGCGGCGTTGTGGACCGCCTGCTGGAGGTGGGTGACGCTGTCGGCGATGGAGTCGGCGGCCTGTGCGCGGTCGAGGGTCTTGCCGACCGCGTCGCAGCCGGTGAGGGCGAGGAAGAGGGCGGCGGCGGTGCGGCCCGGTGGGCGGCTTCGGCTCGCGGACATGGTGGGTTCCCTCTCCCGTCGCGGTGGCGGGCGTACGGCGGTCGGTCGTGCCGTACGCCCGTACCGGTGGGACGCGGGGCGGGGGGCGGGGGGTTGCGCGGGGCCTGGTCGGCCGGTCGCGGGCCGGGCCGCTACTTGTCGAGGGCGGCGCGCTGGAGCGCGGCGAGGTCGGTGCAGCCGGCCACGGCGAGGTCGAGGAGGGCGTCGAGTTCGGCGCGGGCGAAGGGCTCGGCCTCGGCGGTGCCCTGGACCTCGACGAAGCGGCCGTCGCCGGTGCAGACGACGTTCATGTCGGTGTCGGCGCGGACGTCTTCCTCGTAGCAGAGGTCGAGGAGGGGGACGCCGCCGACGATGCCGACGGAGACGGCGCTGACGGTGCCGGTGAGGGGCTCGCGGCCGGCCTTGATCAGTTTGCGGCCCCGGGCCCAGGCGACGGCGTCGGCGAGGGCGACGTAGGCGCCGGTGATGGCGGCGGTGCGGGTGCCGCCGTCGGCCTGGAGGACGTCGCAGTCCAGGACGACGGTGTTCTCGCCGAGGGCCTTGTAGTCGATGACGGCGCGCAGTGAGCGGCCGATGAGGCGGCTGATCTCGTGGGTGCGGCCGCCGATGCGGCCCTTGACGGACTCGCGGTCGCCGCGGGTGTTGGTGGCGCGGGGCAGCATGGCGTACTCGGCGGTGACCCAGCCCTCGCCGCTGCCCTTGCGCCAGCGCGGGACGCCTTCGGTGACGGAGGCGGTGCAGAGGACCCTGGTGTCGCCGAAGGAGACGAGGACGGAGCCCTCGGCGTGCTTGCTCCAGCCGCGTTCGATGGTGACCGGGCGGAGTTGTTCGGGGGTGCGGCCGTCGATTCGAGACATGTGCCGAGCCTAGTGCCCCGGGCGGGGCCCTCTGTTCGCGCCGATATGCCGAAGGGGCTCCTCCCGGCGTGGGAGGAGCCCCTCACGGGCGATCCGGGGAGGTCACATCATGTCTTCGATGTCCGCGGCGATCGGGTCGGCGTCGGTGCCGATGACGACCTGGATGGCGGTGCCCATCTTGACGACGCCGTGGGCGCCGGCGGCCTTGAGGGCGGCCTCGTCGACCTTGCCGGGGTCGATGACCTCGGTGCGGAGGCGGGTGATGCAGCCCTCGATCTCTTCGATGTTGTCGATGCCGCCGAGCCCGGCAACGATCTTCTCAGCCTTGCTGGCCATGTTCTGTCTCCCTGATCCGAACCGCTTTGTCGCAGTAACCCACAGTTGGCCCAACTTCGCGAGCGGTTGTGCCGCCGGTGCCGGAGGATGGCGTTCACGACAGCGGAACCGTCCGTCAACTGGTCTACACCACCGTTGGGGCGGTGGCCAAACGCGGTGCCGCGCGGCGGAGCGGAGCCCCGGGAGGACGCCCATGAGTGCCGACAGCGCCGACGTCCGGACCTCTCCCGTGCGCGAGCGCTGGAACGCGCTGTTCCAGGGCCTGCAGAAGATGGGCCGCTCGTTGCAGCTGCCGATCGCGGTGCTGCCGGCGGCGGGCATCCTGAACCGGCTCGGGCAGCCGGACGTGTTCGGCAAGGACGGGCTGGGCTGGATCGATGTCTCGAAGGTGATGGCGGGGGCGGGCGGCGCGCTGCTCGACGGCCGGCTCGGGCTGCCGATGCTGTTCTGTGTGGGGGTCGCCATCGGGATGGCGAAGAAGGCGGACGGTTCGACGGCGCTGGCGGCGGTGGCGGGGTTCCTCGTCTACTACAACGTGCTGCACCAGTTCCCGGTGGGCTGCGCGGCGGGGGCGCGTGCGGTGGTCACCGGGTGCCGGGCGGCGGACGGGACGGTGACGGCGTTCACGTACCAGAATCCGGGGATCTTCGGCGGGATCGTGATGGGGCTGCTGTCCGCCTTCTTCTGGCGGCGGTTCCACCGTACGAAGCTGGTGGACTGGCTGGGCTTCTTCAACGGCCGCCGGCTGGTGCCGATCATCATGGCGTTCGTGGCGATCGCGTTCGCGGCGCTGTGCCTGTGGGTCTGGCCGCCGGTGGGGCGGGGGCTGGAGAGTTTCAGCGACTGGCTGAGCGCGGCGGGCGCGTGGGGCGCGGGGGTGTTCGGGCTGGCGAACCGGGCGCTGCTGGTGATCGGCCTGCACCAGTTCCTGAACGTGCCGATCTGGTTCCAGTTCGGGAGTTACACCGAGCCGGACGGGACGGTGGTGCACGGGGACATCAACATGTTCCTGGCGGGTGATCCGCACGCGGGGCAGTTCACCTCGGGTTTCTTCCCGATCATGATGTTCGCGCTGCCGGCGGCGGCGCTGGCGATCACGCACACCGCGCGGCCGGGCCGCCGCAAGGAGGTGGGCGGGCTGATGCTGTCGGTGGCGCTGACGTCGTTCGTCACCGGGATCACCGAGCCGCTGGAGTATTCCTTCCTGTTCGTGGCGCCGGTGCTGTACGCGGTGCACGCGGTGCTGACGGGGGTGTCGATGGCGGTGACGTGGGCGCTGGGGGTGCACGACGGGTTCAGCTTCTCGGCGGGGCTGATCGACTACGTCATCAACTGGAACCTGGCGACCCGGCCGTGGGGCGTCATTCCGCTCGGTCTGTGCTTCGCGGCGGTGTACTACGCGGTCTTCCGATTTGCCATCACGAAGTTCGACCTGAAGACTCCTGGGCGGGAGCCGCCGGACGCGGACGAGGATCCCACGAAGGCGTGACACCGCAGGTCACGAGGGGGGTTCGAGACCGCTGCGAGACCGCCGTGAAACCGGCTCGTCACCGGCCGCGCGCACCCCTACGGCGGGTAGTGGCGCGATAGCAACTTCGCGCCTTCCTTACGTCACCTTCATCGTGCTACAACAGGTCTACACCACTGAGTGGTGTAGACCACCACCCGATGGAGGACGGACGTATGAGCACCGCCACCGCCGACAAGACGGCGGCACCCGCGAAGAAGCGGGGATCTGGCCTGTTCCAGGGCCTGCAGAAGGTCGGCCGGAGCCTGCAGCTGCCGATCGCCGTGCTGCCGGCCGCCGGCATCATGGTCCGGCTGGGCCAGGATGACATCTTCGGCAAGGACGGCCTGGGCTGGGACAAGGTGGCCGCCGTCTTCAACAACGCGGGCGGCGCGCTGACCGGCTCCCTGCCGCTCCTGTTCTGCATCGGTGTGGCGATCGGCTTCGCCAAGAAGTCGGACGGCTCGACGGCCCTGGCCGCGGTGGTCGGCTTCCTCGTCTACAGCAAGGTCCTCGAAGCGTTCCCGCTCACCGACCAGCACATCGAGAAGGGCCAGATAGTCGAGGCCACCTACAACAACCCGGGTGTCCTCGGCGGCATCATCATGGGTCTGCTGGCGGCGGTGCTCTGGCAGCGCTTCCACCGCACCAAGCTGGTGGACTGGCTCGGCTTCTTCAACGGCCGCCGCCTGGTGCCGATCATCATGGCCTTCGTGGGCATCGTGGTGGGTGTCGTCTTCGCCCTGATCTGGAAGCCGATCGGCACCGGCATCAGCGACTTCGGTGACTGGATGACCGGCCTCGGCTCCGGTGGCGCGGCCCTGTTCGGCGGCGTGAACCGGGCGCTGATCCCGGTGGGCATGCACCAGTTCGTGAACACCGTGGCCTGGTTCCAGCTCGGTGACTTCAAGAACTCGGCCGGCGAGATCGTGCACGGCGACATCACCCGCTTCCTGGCCGGTGACCCGTCCGCCGGCCTGTTCCAGTCCGGCTTCTTCCCGATCATGATGTTCGGTCTGCCGGCCGCCGCGATCGCCATCGCGCACTGCGCCCGCCCCGAGCGCCGCAAGGCCGTGCTCGGCATGATGATCTCCCTCGCGCTGACCTCGTTCGTCACCGGTGTCACCGAGCCGATCGAGTTCTCCTTCATGTTCATCGCGCCGGTCCTGTACGTGCTGCACGCCGTGCTCACCGCCGCGTCGATGGCCATCACCTGGGGCCTGGGCGTGCACGACGGCTTCAACTTCTCGGCCGGCTTCATCGACTACGTGCTCAACTGGCACCTGGCGACCAAGCCCTGGCTGATCATCCCGATCGGACTGGTCTTCGCGGCGATCTACTACGTGACCTTCCGCTTCGCGATCATCAAGTTCGACCTGAAGACCCCGGGCCGCGAGCCCGAGGAGGAGGTCGAGGACCTCACCAAGGCGTGAGTCCTCCCCCACCGCACGACGAGGCCCCCCGGAGCGCAGGGCGAATTCCAGAGGTCGTTGCAACACAAGTTGATCAACTGGCTGTTGCCAGGAGCTTGGTGAGACGCTCGGCTGGGGTTTCCCAGCCGAGCGTTTTGCGTGGTCGGCTGTTCAGCTCGGCCGCGACGGCGTCGAGCTCTGCGCGGGTGTAGCGGGCCAGGTCGGTGCCCTTGGGGAAGTACTGCCGCAGCAGGCCGTTGGTGTTCTCGTTCGAGCCGCGCTGCCAGGGGCTGCCAGGGTCGCAGAAGAAGACCGGCATGTCGGTGGCGATACTGAAGTCCTTGTGCAGGTGCATCTCGGAGCCCTGGTCCCAGGTGAGGGAGCGTCTGAGCTGGGCGGGCAGGGTCGCGACGGTCTGGACGAGCGCGTCCCGCATCTGGGCGGGGCGGCGGCCGTGGGGCAGGTGGACCAGAGTGACGAAGCGACTGGAGCGCTCGACGAGCGTGCCGATCGCGGACTTATGGGCCTTGCCGATGATGAGGTCGCCCTCCCGGTGTCCGGGGACGGCCCGGTCTGCGGCCTCGGCGGGCCGGTCGCTGATCATCACCATGTCCTTGGCCATGCGTGGCTGGCGCCGATGGGACTGGCGGTGGGATCGGCGCATCGTGCGGCCC
>NZ_JBEYVW010000011.1:0-83045 GCF_040644175.1 Streptomyces sp. NPDC047017
TACGAGGTGAACAACACCTACCGCGCCGAACTCGAGAAGAAGACCGGCATCCTCTTCTCCGGCACCTCCCCCGACGGCAAACTCGTCGAATACGTTGAATACCCCCGCGACATCCACCCCTACCTCGTCGCCACCCAGGCCCACCCCGAACTCCGCTCACGCCCGACCCGCCCCCACCCCCTCTTCGCCGGACTGGTGAAGGCGGCGGTGAGCCACGCCACCGGCGTCCCTGCCTCCTCACGACGCTCTGAAGGCGAAGCGCGCGCCAGCGACCGGGCGTGGCGCGCTGCTGGAGCGGATCGCCCGCCAGGCTCTGCTTGAACAGGTACTGGAGGACATGGCGCGGGAGATCGAGGGCCTCGCTCGGCGCGAGATGGCCGAGGCAGTAGAGCAAGGTGCCGTGTGTCAGGCCTAGTTCACCGGCGAGCTTGCGCAGGCTCGTCGCCTGGAATCCTTGGTGGGCGAAGGCGCGTGAGGAAGCCTCGATGATCTTGTCGGTACGGTCCGCGGCGGCGGCTGCGGCCGTCGGGTGTTCCCGGCCTTCCCCTGCGGCGGAGTGCTCCCCTGCGATGGGGCGCGCTGTTCACCTGGGGCACTCGGTCGCTTCCTTCCCCTGGTCGGTCCGCAGGAGGCAGCCCCGCTTCCGCCCGGAAGGGAGGGACATGGCCAAGACGTCGATGGCCACAGCGAAGCCCCCGCCGGGCGTTGCGCTCACGTGTCGACAAGGGGCTCGCTTCCCGCTGGCGTTCGCACAGCTGGGCCATTTCCTGGTCTGGGGCTCCGTAACTGCCGCGAGTTGTCGGTACTGCTGAGCATGGGAGTGACTTCCGTGATCTCCAGCGGTTCCCCTCCCCCTGTCCCACTGCCCTTGCGTCAGCTTGCGGCACCGCCGTGGATCCGCAGGACGTTCAGAGCCCTGTCGAAGGCCGAGTCCCTGTTCTTGTCGAACTCCTCCTTCGTGAAGACCGGCTCTTTGAGGTGCGGCGGAATGCCTGTGCCGTCGAAGGTCCTGCCCGTCCGGGTCAGGAACTCCTCGTTCGGCAGCCAGGCCGACATGCCGTTGGGGAGCTTGCGCAGCATGACGTCCGAGAAGACTCCCTGTGTGGGCTGCCCGATCCGGACCGTCTTGTCAGGCCGGTCCATGAGGGCCTGGGTGAAGGTCTCCCCCGCGCTGACGGTCGAGCCGCCAGTCAGCACGGCGACCGGCCCGGTATACCGGGGCCCCTGGGCGGGCGTGACATACGCGGGCTGAGGGCGGGTGTGCCGGGTGGGGTCGGCGGGGTCGTTGCGGGCCCGCTTGGAGTAGGCGAGGTAGGGGGCGTCGGTGAGGCGCTCGGCGATGTGGATTCCCAGGGCGTCGGCACCGCCGCCGTTGATCCGCAGGTCGATGATCAGGCCCTTCAGGCGCTGAGTGCGCTCCTGGCTGAGGACCGTGTCCAGCGCCCTGTCGAGCTCGGCCAGCTGGGCGGCGTAGGGGGCGCCGTCGCCCGCGTATCCGCCGAAGCCGGAGATCCGCAGATAGCCCTGCCCGCCGGGGAGGTCGGCGTAGGTGATCCGCCCGTTGGCGAAGTCCTGGACGTCACGGGCGTTCTTGAGGTCGCGCGCCACGATGAACTTCTTGACCTTGGTGTCCAACTCCTCGGTGGGCACAGCGGTGCCGGGGCGCCCCTGTGCGAAGACGCGATCGCCGTCCTGAACGGCAACGTGCGCGTCGTAGAGCGGCTTGACCATCTCGCTGAAGACGGCGTAGAGCTCGTCTCTCGTCGTCCCGACGTGTACCCGGGGGCGGTATTGGTCGCGTACCGCGTGCCAGTCGATGCCCTTGGCGGAGAAGAAGGGGTAGTTCTCCTCGAAGGACTGCCAGAAGACGTCAAAGGCAGCGAGCGGGCCCTTGGGGGCCGGACGCGTGCAGGCGTCGGGCAACTCCCGGATCCGGCGCAGGTTCCGGTCACCGACGGAACCGTCCATCCGCAGGGACCCGCGGTCGCCGCCTCCTTGGGTGCGCACGGTGAGGACAGTGCCGTCGGGCATGGTGTAGGTTCCGGGACCGGTCCGCTGCGCGGAATCACCCTTGAGACAGCTGACGGCAGTGGTCTGGTACTCCTGGAAGGTTCCGTTCCGGATGGCTAGGACTGTGCCGTAGCCGTCCACGCGCCAGAATCCGTCGGTGGTCGGCTGGTGGGCGGTGGCGGCCGGCGCGGCTTGGCCGGCGAGGGTCAGAACGGCGGCGGTGGCCGTGACAATGCGCACGATCCTGCCTTCTCTGTGGGCTTTGCAGGTGACTCGCTCGGGACAACTCCACGGTCGCCGACATGGCGCTCTCCCGGCCATCCTGCTGCCCGGTTGATCGAAGGTGGGGCCAGCCCCCCGCTACCGGCGGTGCCCGGAGGTGATCGCGTTCAGGGAACGGCCATCGCGGATCATGCCACGCTGCTCGTGAGCGGGCCTCGCTGCGCAGTGCGGTCGCCAATTTGCCGAATCAGCGCGGGCTCAGCCCGGTGAACGGGGCCAGCCGGGACGGCTCGGACGCCGTGATCACGTCAGCCGCAGCGAGATCATTTCGCCGTGACCCAGTAATTACGAGACAACCCTCAGTTGATGATTTCGGTGCGGTCATCCAGACGGATTGCGGCTAGCCGGTCTCGCCACATCTGGAGAGCTTCGGGTGTCTGTCGCGTCCAGTCGGTGACCTCGCCGACGATCCGGAGCGGCTCCGCGCTGCGATAGGAGCGAGTGGGATTGCCAGGGAACTTCCGGTCTGTGACGTTCGGGTCGTTCTCGAACTCCCCGGTGGGTTCGACGACATACACTCGCGGGGACCCGTCACCGGCGGCGAGTTCGGCGGCGAGTCCCGCGCCGTCGCGCAACGCAGTGAAGTAGATGTGGTTCATCACGATTTCGGGCCGGTAGTTGGAACGGAAACCGGCTGTGAGGTGATCTCCGACCCGCAGCTCGGCTTTTGTGCCGTGAAAGAACGGACCCTCGTCCAACACCTCATCCATTGCCGCAGGTTATCAAACCAAGCTGTCGTGACAGCGAGATCATCCGGCGTCCATCAACGGCTCCGGCTTCAGGAGACGAGCCGTTCTCGGGCTGTTGCGCAGCCTTGACGGTACTGGTCTGGGCCAATACCGTCTGCCTCGCACAGAACTCCACATGGCTCAACACCACACATCTTCATCAGAGTTGGCGTCGCATCCGCCGGTTGAGGGATGAGAGTCCGGCCGTCCGCTGTGGGCCTGCCTGTCGACGGCAGCCCTGGCCTCGGCCGTCGCCCCGTTCGTCGTCATCCAGATCCGCAAGGGCGCGTCCACTGCCCGCCGTCGACGGAGATCGCCAGAGGCGGCATGGCGGACAGACGCGATCATGTCCTTCTTCGGAGGCCAGACCTATGCAATCACCCCATGCAAGGGCACAACGCGGCGGATGGAAGAGAGCGCTCTCTCTGATTCCCGTCGTCGTGATGACCGTGGCGGCCACCGTCACCACGGCTCTGAACGCCCAGGCGGCGGTACCCCCGGCCCCCTCGGGCTTCACGCTCACTTGGAGCGACGACTTCAACGGTGCATCCGGCACCGGCATCGATCAGAGCCTGTGGAAGTACGACACCGGGCCGGGCAGCAACTTCGGCACCGGTGAGATCGAGACGATGACCGACAGCACCTCGAACGTCTACTACGACGGTCAGGGTCATCTGGTGCTCCAGGCCCTGCACTCGGGTTCCGACCCGCGCGGCGGATGGACCTCCGGGCGTGTGGAGACCCAGTCGGCGGGCTTCGGCGCCCCGGCGGGCGGTGTCGTACGCATCGAGTCCGTCCTCCAGCAGCCCAACGTCACCACCGCCAACGGCGCGGGCTACTGGCCGGCGTTCTGGATGCTCGGCGCGCCGCTGCGCTCCGGGGTGACCTGGCCGAAGTCCGGCGAGATCGACATCATGGAGGACATCAACGGCCGAAGCTCCGTCTTCAGCACCCTGCACTGCGGTGTGAACCCGGGTGGGCCGTGCAACGAGTCGACCGGCATCGGCTCGGGTGAGCGCGCCTGTTCTGGCTGCCAGACGGGCTTCCACGACTACGCGGCGGAGATCGACCGCTCGGTGTCGCCGGAGCAGATCAGGTTCTACCTCGACGGGAACAACTTCTACACGGTCAACGCCAATCAGGTGGACGCCACGACCTGGTCCGACGCGGTCGACCACCCCTTCTTCATCATCTACGACCTGGCGATGGGCGGCGGCTTCCCGGACGCCTTCGGCGGGGGCCCGAACGCGTCCACGGTCTCCGGCGGCAAGCTGGTCATCGACTCGGTGGCCGTCTACAACAAGGCGCCCGGAGGCGGTGGCGGCGGCGGTTCGGTGAGCGGCCAGACGATCACCGGGCCCGGCGGTAAGTGCGTGGACGTGTCGGGTGACGACACCGGTGGCGACGGCACCGCAGTGCAGCTCTGGGACTGCCAGTCGGCGGCCAAGGACCAGCACTGGACCTGGAGCGGCCAGACCCTGCAGACCCTCGGCAAGTGCCTGGACATCGCTGGTGGCAACAGCGCCGCCGGTACGAAGCTGCAGCTCGCCACATGTAACAGCGGCGGCTACCAGTCATGGGTGCGGCAACCCGACGGCTCGCTGCGGAACCCGACCAGCGGCCGGTGCATCGACTCCCCGTCAGGTACCACGGCGAACGGCACACGCCTGCAGATCTGGGACTGCAACGGCTCCGCCGCCCAGAAGTTCGCCATCGGTACCCCGATCTACGGACCGGGCGGCAAATGCGTGGACGTGGCGGGTGACGACACCGGCGGGGACGGCACCGCGGTCCAGCTCTGGGACTGCCAGCAGGCCACGTCGCTCGACCAGAAGTGGACCTGGAACGGCCAGACCCTGCGTACGCTGGGCAAATGCCTGGACATCGCGGGCGGTGTGAACGCGGCCGGCACAAAGCTGCAGCTGGCCAACTGCAACGGCGGCGGCTACCAGAACTGGGTCGTCAACAGCGACGGCTCGATGTCCAATCCGACCACCGGCCGGTGCGTCGACTCCCCGTCGGGCGCCACCGCGAACGGCACACGCCTGCAGATCTGGGACTGCAACGGCTCCGCCGCCCAGAAGTTCTCGTCGGCATGAGCAAGGAGAGCCCTGCCTGAGATGAGGCGGGACGCGTCGAAGGGCCGCACCTCGACCGGTGCGGCCCTTCCCGCCCTCGCGCCGACGGCGTCTTCCCGGATATGGCGTACGGTCTGCCGGGGCATCCGGGCGCGAAGGGCGACTGTCTCTGTCGTGTGATGCTGGCGTCATGACTGATCACCGTGAGGTCGCCGTCGTCCGCTGGCCAGGCCAGACTCCTCCGATCGAGGACGGCCTGGCCGCGTTGCTGGCGGCCTACCATCTTCGGACGGAGGCCGAGAAGGGTGAACCGGTTGCCGATGTGGACGGGCTGCCGGATCGCTACCGGGCAGAGATCACCGATCCACGGACCGCGTTCGCCGGCGATGTCGTGCTGGTGGCTCTTCTGGGAGGCGCCGCTGTGGGGTGTCTGGTGGTGACCTCCCCGGCCAGGGGGCAGTCGGAGGTCAAGAGGCTCTGGACCGACCCCGGGTTCCGTGGCCGGGGCATCGCGTCCGCCTTGCTCGGCGCCGCGCTCGCCCATGCTGCGGAGAACGGCGTGGACACCGTCCGGCTCTCGGTGTGGGAATGGCGGGCCGGGGCCATTGCCCTGTACGAACGACTTGGCTTCACCGTCACCCAGTCATGGGACGAACGGGATCAACTGGTGTGCATGCAGCGCGCTGCATAAGTGGTCGCAGCCATTCCTCGTCGGCCCGGCCGGCCAAGGTTCGTCGAGGACCGGACGGTGCGGCTCGGTGCACGCCCTGGCCGTCGACCACTCCGCGAACCGCCGGTGGGCTGGAGCCCGCGACGGCCCGGCTCGGCCACCCGGGCACCGCCGGATTCTCGCCAGGTGCCTACTATGTCGTCCTCGCCGGTCCCGCATCCCTCCGGCGAATCGGCGCACCCCCTCCCCCTTGCGCCTCCCGAGCCTCAAGGACGAGTCAGAACCATGCGCGTGCTCCTGGTCGAGGACGAAGAAGATCTCCGGCATGTCATCGAGGCGGGTCTGCGGGGCGCCGGGTACGCCGTGGACGCTGTCTCCGACTGGCCGGACGCGGACGTTCTGCTCGATCTCGCGCCGTACAGCTGTGTGGTCCTGGACCGTATGGTGCCGTCCGGGGACACCCTGTACGCGCTCCGGGAGCGGAGGCGTCGGGGCTGGACGGCGCCGGTGCTGTGCCTGACGGCGAGGAACGAGGTCCCGGACCGGGTGGACGGCTTCCAGGCCGGGGCGGACGACTACCTGGCGAAGCCGTTCGCGATGGTGGAGCTGGTGGCACGGGTGGGCAGTCTGGTCCGCCGGGCGCCGGACCGGACGCCCGTGCACCTGCGCCACGCCGATGTCGAGGTGGACGAGGCACGCCGCGAGGTGCGCCGGGCCGGGGTCCTGCTGTCCCTGACGCCCAAGGAGTACGCGGTGCTGCGCCAGCTCCTCCTGCGCCCCGAGGAGGTCGTCACCCGCTCGACGCTGATCGAGCACTGCTGGGACGAGATGGCCGACCCCGTGTCGAATGTGGTGGACGCGGTCGTGGCGGGGTTGCGGCGCAAGCTCGGGCCGCCGTCGCTGATCCAGACCGTGCGCGGGCACGGGTTCCGGTTCTCCGGCAGCGCGGATCCGGTGTGACGGGCGGCCACGAAGGACGGTGCTCGGCGGAACTTCCGCGCCCGGCACCGCGGCGGAGGCTCCTGGCACGGCTCGTCCCCGGGCGGCGCGACCGGGCCGCCGGAGCGCGGCGCACCGCGCGTCCGTCCCCGGCCCGCCGTCGTCTCGGCCGGCTCCAGTGGCGGCTGACGCTGGCGTACACGCTGATCACGCTGGCCGGGGTGGGCGCGCTGTCGTGGCTGGTGATCCGTACGGACGCGCGGTCCTGGCAGTCCGCCGAGTACGAGGACATGCACCGGCGGGCGGCAGTGGCCGTGTCGCTGATCTACTACACCGACGCGGGGATCCAGCTGGACGGCCTGCATGACGACGAGGCGACCGGCGCGGGCGCGCAGGTGATCGTGCTCCAGGCGCAGGGGGGACGGCTGCGGCGGGTGTTCATCTCACGCGGCCCCGGCATGGACGTCGAGGCGGACGCGGTCGGCCGGATCGCGCGCCGGGCGATGGCCCACGACGACACCGTGAGCACGCGGGCCCGTACCGACGGAGGCGATCCCGCCTACCTGCTGGCGCTGCCGTACTACCAGGACCAGACGCAGAGGACGGCCGGCGCGGTGGTGGTGGTCGGCGACCCGGCGAAAGGGCGGGCCGAGCACCACCGCCTGGTGGTGGCGGTGCTGTCCGGCTCGGGACTGCTGGTCCTGCTGTCGGCGGCGACCGGGTACGTGCTGTCCGGGCGGAGCATGCGGCCCGCCTGGGAGGCGCTGGACGCGCAGGAGCGACTGCTCGCGGACGCGGCACACGAGCTGCGTACCCCGGTGGCGGTGATGCGCGGCTCGGTGGACATCGCGGACAGCGATCCGGGGGGCCTGCACTCGCATCTGCCGCGGCTGCGGCGGGCCACGGACCGGATGACGGACGTGGTCGACAACATCCTCACCCGTGGACGGCTCCAGGCGACGGACACCTTCCGGCCGGTGCCGCTGCGCCTCGACCAGCTGGTCGAGCAGGTCTGCGAGGAACTGCCGGTCTCCCGGCACAGGGTGACGACCTGCCTGGACGCGTCGGTGGTGACGGCGGACCCGGCGCTGGTGCGGATCGCGGTACGCAACCTGCTGGTCAACGCCCTGCGGCACGGGCGGACGCCGGGGGATCCGCAGGACCGCGCCGAGGTGGACGTCACGGTGCGCGGTACGGCGGTGACGGTGGCGGACCGGGGCGCAGGGGTGGACCCGGACGGGCTGCCCGCTCTGCTGGAGCGGTTCCGCTCCGAGGGCGGTGGGACCGGCATCGGGCTGTCCCTGGTGCGGGAGGTCGCCGCCACGCACGGTGGGGAGGTGACGGTACGGCGCAGGCCGGGCGGCGGTTCGGCCTTCGTGCTGACGCTGGGGCCGCTTCAGCGGTCGGCCGGTCGCCGCCGGGCACCGCGCCGGGCCCCGGACAAAGACTCGCCCCCATGAGACTCCCTCAGTGACGGTCGAGTCACGGTCGGACGGCCGGTCCTGCCGAGTCACCCCCACGAGACGCGGTTCACGAGATGTGCTCCATGAGATGTGCTTCATGAGATGTGCTTCATGAAATCCTCATGGTCGGCGGCCCAGGATGTGCGGGTCAGTACGACCTCTGCACAGGAGTCCGTGTGTCGAAGCACTCCGCTGTACCTTTCATCCGCCGCAGAAGCACCGTCGTCGCCGGTGCGATCGGGGTCGTCGCCGCTCTCGGGACGGGGCTGACGCTGTCCGACGTCTTCGCGGACACCCCGGCCGCGAAGGCGGCGCCGAAGGTGGTGCTCCCCACGGCCGACGCCACGTTCGACTACCAGATCGGCGGACCGTACACCCCGGCCAGGGGCGTCACCGCCGTGTCGCGGGACCGGTCCGCCAAGCCCGCCAAGGGCCTCTACAACGTGTGCTACGTGAACGCGTTCCAGGCCCAGCCCGACGCGCTGAGCTGGTGGACGAAGAACCATCCCGATCTGGTCCTGCGGGACAGGGGCAAGCGTCCGGTGATCGACGAGAACTGGGACGAGGCGCTCCTGGACACGTCCACGGCCGACAAGCGCTCCCGTCTCGCCGAGGTCGTCGGCGCGTGGATCGACGGCTGCGCCAAGAGCGGCTTCCAGGCCGTCGAGCCGGACAACCTCGACTCCTACGAGCGGTCCGGCGGCCGGCTGACGAAGGCACACAACGCGGCCTTCGCCAAGCTGCTGGCCGACCGCGCGCACGCCGCCGGTCTCGCCATCGGGCAGAAGAACACGGCCGACCTGCTCTCGGACCGCACGAAGATCGGCTTCGACTTCGCCGTGGCCGAGGAGTGCGGGCAGTACAACGAGTGCGGTAAGTACGCGAAGGCGTACGCCAACCGTGTCTTCGTGATCGAGTACCAGGACAGCGGCTTCAGCCGCGCCTGTGCGGACTTCGGCCCGAAGCTCGGGATCGTCCAGCGCGACCTGGACGTCTCGGTCCGCGGCTCCGGGGACTACACCTTCCGCACCTGCTGATCAACCCCGGTGCGGCCGGCCGCCACAGCACTCGCTTCGCCCTCGTCCCGGGCGGACACCCGCCTGGGGCGGACTCGCGGTGCTGCGGCGGTCCCGGCGGTCACAGTCCCGACGGGCACATGCGCCGCGCCTTGCCGCCCTTGATCACCGCGTCGACACATCCGCCGGGCAGGCCGTCGTGCGTCGCGGTGGAGAAGTTGGCGGTCACCGTCAGGGTGCCGGCGCCGAAGGTCGTCCGCTGCACCAGGCTGTCCGGCGTCAGGCGGCGGAAGTCGGTCATCGGCAGGGTGGCCGCGGCCTTGTGCAGCGGCTCGAAGTACCTGTGCGACGCGGCGATCTGCTCGCCGTGCTCGTCCAGTTCGGACTGGTCGAGCACCAGATTGAGCGGCACGTTGTACAGCATCGCCAGCAGCGCGCGGGTGCGGCTCTGGTCCGGCAGCTTCGACCAGGACAGCTCCCAGCGCTCGGTGCTGATCACCGAGTCGTGCAGCACCGTCTGGTACAGCGGCACCCGGTACCTCGGGTCGTACATCGCCTTGGCGATGTCGTCCGGCAGGTGGACGGGCTTGAAGTAGATCGCGGGCGCGCCGGCGGGAGCGTAGCCGCCCCAGTCGGCCCGGTCGCGCTCCAGCGCCCACAGTCCGTCGGTGACGGGCGTGCCGGAGCCGTGGCTGAAGGACACCACCCCGTTCGCCCAGGAACCGGCGCTCTCCGACCCGAGGACCAGCTTCCGGTCGCCGGACAGCCGTGCCATGCGCTCCAGCCGGTTCTTTCGGTCCTGCGCCTGGGTCATCGGGTGCGCCGGGGACCGGTCGGTGAACAGTTCGCCGGCCGCGTCGACGTCGAGGAAGTAGCTGTCGGCGCCGTTGGCGGTCATCTCCCGGGTCCGGTCGGCGAGATAGTGCCGCGACGGCTCGGCGCGCTTGAGCGCCTCGGAGCTGACGTAGCAGCCGCGCCCGCCGAAACCGGTGACCGGCTTGCCGTCCGCGTCCCGTACACAGGCGTCCGGCCACACCGGGGACGGCCACTTCGACACCGGGGTGTCGGCCGAGTCAGGGTCCTGGGCGTTGGCCCAGGAGTCGTACGGTCCCACGAGGTAGCCGGAGTGCTCGGCGAGGGCGACGGCCTCGGCGTCCATGGGGGAACCGTCGGCGTCGTAGCCGAGCCACATCCGGTCGATGCCGAGATCCCGCAGCCGGCGCACGCCCTCGGCGGTGCGTGCCTGGCCCCAGGTGTAGGCGTGGAAGGCGCCCACCAGCTTGCCCACTTCGGGGTTCGCGGCGATCTTCGCGCGCAGCGTGGTGATGCCGCCGTGGCCGAGCAGCCAGGCCCGGTAGTCGCGGGCGGCGGCCACCGGGGAGCCGTCGGTGAGCGCGAAGGTGATCCTGTAGTCCCCGGTGCCCTCCCGCGCCGAGAACGCGTGGCGCGCCTCGGTGCGCAGCCGGCCGCCGGTGGAGACGAACTTCAGTGTGCTGCCGATGTCGGACTCGGCGATGTAGCTCGAACCGTGCCGTCCCGTGAGGCTGGTGCCCCAGAACGGCATGGTCAGTCCGTCGGACATGCCCGCCTCGCTGCCGGTGAGCCCGGCCTTCGGCGAGTTCCACCACCGGTCGGCGACCGGCACCGACAGGCCCTCGCCGCGCGGTATCTGCATCTCCCGGGTGGCCGGGTCGCCGCCGGTCACCGGCCAGTTCAACGTGGTCTCGCGGTCGGAGCGCACCGACACCGCCAGGCGGCCGTCGCGGGCGGCCGCCGTCACGGTGAAGCCCGTCGACGGATAGCGCCAGGTGGCCTCGTTCCCGCGCACCGACGCCTTCCCGGCGGGGCCCAGGCCGTCTGCGGCGGGCGCCGAGAGCTGCCAGCTCCGGCCGTCGTCGGCCTGCGCGCGCACGGCCAGGGACGCGGTGTCCAGCGTCGCGTGGCCGCCCGCGACGGGCACGGTCACCCGGCTCCCGTGCGCCTCGACGCGCTGCTGCTGGGCACCGGTGCCGTCCCCGAACGCGGTGGCCGTGCCGACCACGCCGATCACCGCGAGGGCGCCGCTCAGCGCGACGGCCCTCTTCCTGGTCTTCCTGATTTTCCTCACCTTCATGGGCCGTCACTGTGGTGGTCCGGGATAAGAGATGTGTGAGAGACCGTCGGACGCGGCGGAGTCCGGTGTCCGCAGCCGGAAGAGCGCGCCGGGCCTGTGGTCGCGGAACGGGTTGTCGCGGCGGTCAGAACGTGTAGCGGCTCACGGTCTCCGGGTGGATGACGAGACGCACCCAGTCCGCGGCCAGGATCCCGGCGAGCGCGTCGGCGCGAGAGGGGTCGTCGAGGTCCCAGTAGCGCGTGGCCAGGCGGGCGCACAGGTCGTGTGCTCCGTCGGGTTCCGCCGTGGTGCGGCCGGCGACCGACAGCCAGCGTTCGCGTTCGCCCACGGGGGCCGCGACGACGATCGAGGCGCGGGGGTCGCGGCGCAGACGCCGTACTTTGACCGACTCCGGGTCCGTGAACAGTTGGATCGTGTCCTCGGCCGTGGCCTCGAACCACACCGGCCGGGGCTGGGGCGGGAGCGGACCCGCGGCGACGGACAGGAACCCGTACAGGGGGCGTCGGAGGAAGTCGAGGTCCTGGGTGGTCAACGAACCGGCGTCGGTGCTCATCACGGCCCTTCCGGTGGGTGAGGGGACAAAGTGGTCGAGGGGGAATGGTTCCGAGGTCAAGCGGCTCCGCCGCTGTCGGGCGGGCATCCCGGGGTGCGGCGCCTTTCACCGATTGAACGCGGCCGACTCGGACGATCCCATGGGTGAGGGTCCGGATCACCTGCGTATCCGT
Organism: Streptomyces sp. NPDC047017; assembly: GCF_040644175.1. Taxonomy (NCBI): domain Bacteria; kingdom Bacillati; phylum Actinomycetota; class Actinomycetes; order Kitasatosporales; family Streptomycetaceae; genus Streptomyces; species Streptomyces sp. NPDC047017. The sequence goes on from NZ_JBEYVW010000011.1 coordinate 12,025, forward strand.
CGAACCTGGGTGGGGTGGACGTGTTCAGTGACCTGATCCGCGGGGTGCGGGCCAACGGCTCGTTGTTCGGCAGCTCGACCCTGTCCCCACCCTGGGCACCGCACTTCGTGGACGGTGCGCCGCTGACCCTGTGCACGGTCCTCACCGGGGCCGGCTGGATCGTGCCGGAGCACCGTCCGCCCGAGCCGCTTCGCGCGCGCGAGACGATCGTCGTGCGCGGACCGGCGACGTTCACCTTCGTCGACGAGGTCGGCACCCGGGCCGAACCGCTCGCGTGCGGCGAGCACTGCGCGACACCCGAGCAGGGCGGCACCCGGCACCGGCGCGGCTGGCACGACGACGACGGGGACGCCGGTGCCGGCGACGGTGCGACGACCCTGATCGTCGGCGCCTGTCCGGTACGCGGCGAGATCAGCCGCCGGCTGCTGGACGCGCTGCGCGTGGGCGGCGGGGACACGGCCGACCCGGTGCTGGACCACCTCGCCGGCGAGGTCCGCGTCGACGCGCCGGGCCGGCAGGTGGTGCTCGACCGGCTGCTGGACTGGATGCTGGTCTGCACGCCGCGCGAGTGGTTCGACCGGCCTGGCGGCGAGCCTCCGGCCTGGTGGGCCGCCCAGCGAGACCCGGTGGCCGGCGAGGCGCTGCGTCTGCTCCACGCCGAACCGGCGGCGCCATGGACGGTCTCCTCCCTGGCCGAGCGCGCCGGAGTGTCGCGTGCGACGCCGGCCAAGCGGTTCACCGATCAGGTCGGCGAACCGCCGCTGACCTACCTCACCCACTGGCGCATGACGCTCGCGGCGGACCTCCTGGTCGAGCAGGAGTCCGTCACCATCGCGGAGATCGCCCACGCCGTGGGTTACTCCGACCCGTTCGGGTTCAGCGCGGCGTTCAAGCGGGTCCGGGGCACAAATCCGCGCGAGTTCCGGCGCACCGCGACCGCCGCCGCCCCGGCGACCGAGCGGCCCGCTCCGGCCCGCCCGCACCGCCCCGGCCGGCTGAACGCCTGAACCAGGGCTGAAGCGAGCCAGGGTGCGATCGGGCCGGCGCCCGCGCAGGTGACGCCGGTTTCGGCGTGCCGAGTACGCGTTGTCGCCCCGCCCCGGAACGTGCCGCTCGTCTTTCCCGTCCGATTCCCGTCCGAGTCCGTCTCGCGGGGGTTTGCGGACGGGGATGCGGTGGCGTGCTTCCGCCGGTCGGAGGGTGCTGCGGCGGTGCCCCTTCCCGCGGAGACGGGTCAGGAACCCACGTGCGTCGCGAGAGCGTTGGCAGGTGAGACTTGGGAGAGGGAGGGCACAGTGACGCAGGAGCACATACGGGATCCCTGGCGGCTGCTGCTGGTCGAGGACGACCGGGAGCTGGTCGAGCTGCTCACCGAGGTACTGCGGGACGAGCGGTACGCGGTGGACGTCGCGACCGACGGGCAGCGGGGCCTGCACCTCGGCCTCACCCGCACGTACGACGTGCTCGTCATCGACCGGCGGCTGCCGGGGGTGGACGGCCTCGACCTGCTGCGCCGGTTGCGGTCCCGTCCGGTGCGTACGCCGGTGCTGCTGCTGACCGGGATGGGCAGCGTGCACGACCGGGTGGACGGTCTGGACGCGGGCGCCGACGACTATCTGGTCAAGCCCTTCGACCTGGAGGAACTCACGGCCCGGTTACGGGCGTTGTGCCGGCGCTCGTTGGACGCGACCGATGTGCTGCGGATCGGCTCCGGGCATCTGCACGTCGGGCGCCGGGAGGTGGTCCTGGCCGACGGTGAGCGGATCGCCCTGGCCGCACGGGAGTTCACGCTGATGTGGGCGCTGGCGAGCCGCCCCGACACGGTGCACTCGCGGGCGGAGCTGCGCCGGATCGTGTTCGAGGAGGCGCACGCGCCGTCCATCGTGGACACCTACGTGTACTACCTGCGCCGCAAGCTGGGCCGCAGGGCGGTACGCACGGTCCGCGGACTCGGCTACCGGCTGGGGGCGTTGTGAGAGAGCCGGACCAGGCCGGGGACGGGGCGGCGGTACGCCGGGCGCGGCGCCGGATCACCTGGACCACCGGCGCCACCATCACCCTGCTGGTCACCGTCGTCGGCTGGGTCGCGTACACCGTGATGACGCACGCGCAGGACGATCAGGTGCGGCGCGAGGTGCGCTACGGCGCGGCGCACGGCGACCTGTCGCGCCCTCCCGGGTGCATGTGGCTGTACGGTCCGGGGGCCACGGTCCTGCCGAACGCGCCGGCCGGGTTCCCGCTGCGCGCCGATCTGGACCGGGTGCGGCTGAACGGGGCGCCGGTGGAGCACCCGGTGCGGCGCGGGGACACCGTGTATCTGGTGCGGACGCAGGCCCGGGACGACGGCAAGGTGGTGCAGGCCGTGTTCGACCTGCGGTTCCAGCTCGCCGACCGCAGCCACCTGTGGTGCGCGCTGGGTGTGGCCGAGGCGGTGGGGCTGGCCGCCGCGGCCGTCACGGGCACGGTCCTCGGGCGCCGGGCGGTGGCGCCGCTGGCCGAGGCGCTGTCCCGGCAGCGGCGGTTCGTCGCGGACGCCAGTCACGAGTTGCGCACGCCGCTCACCCAGGTGCACACGCGGGCGCAGGTGCTGGCGCGCCGGGCGGCTGCCGAGGAGTTGCCGCCGGCGCACCGGGAGGGCCTGGCCCGGCTGGTCGCCTCCGTCGGCCGGCTCGGTGAGGTGCTGGACGATCTGCTGTCGTCGGCGACGCTCACGGCCGGGCCTGCGTGGCGGGCGATGCGGCGGCGGGTGGATCTGGCGGCCCTGGTCCGTTCGGCGGTGGCCGAGGAGGCGGAGCGCGTACGGGAGCGCGGGCTGACCGTCCGGGTGGACGGGCCGCCGTATCCGTTGTGGGTGGACGGGGTCGCCTCCGCGCTGCACCGGGCGGTCGGGGAACTGCTGGCCAACGCCATCGCCCACACCCCGCCGGGCGGCCGGATCGAGCTGGCGCTGTCCCGTTCGGGCACGACGGTGGTGCTGGCGGTCTCGGACACCGGGGCCGGCTTCGACGCCGGTGAGGCCGAGCGGCTGTTCCGGCGGTTCCACCGGGGTGGCGAGGGCCGGTACGGGCTGGGGCTGGCCCTGCTGCGGGAGGTCGTCACCAGCCACGGCGGCACGGTCGTGGCGGCGGGCCGGCCGGGGCACGGTGCGCGGTTCACCCTCCGGCTGCCGCAGAGCGCGCCGTCGCCCCCGGCGGTCGAGGACGGCACGGTCAGGGCATGGCGTGGGTGGCGAGCAGCCGTGCCGCTGTCCGCACGTCCTCGTCCAGCGGCCGGTCCGGGTCGACCGGGTCGATCGCGGCGCTGAGGGCGTCGAGGAGGGCGGCGCACCGGGGCGCGGTGGGCCGCCGTGCGCCGACGTGGACGGCCTGGCGCAGGCCGAGGGCGAGGGAGCCGCACAGCAGGCCGAGCAGTTCGGCCATGTCGTAGGCGCGCAGGGCGCCTTGGGTGCCGAACGGGACGACGTCCTGGTTGTGCAGGTTCGTCGGCAGGCTCTGCATGGCGGCGGGTGTCGCGCAGCGGCGGATCTCCGCGACGAAGGCGGTGGTCGCCAGCTGCACGCCCTGGAGGCCGTGCTGGGCCCCGGGTTCGGTGGCGAGCATGGGCGGGAGGCCGCCGTTGCGGGCCGGGTCCACCAGCAGGTCGAGCTGGCGTTCGGCGAGGTTGCCGAGCTGCGCGGTGACGGAGGCGAGCAGGTCGGCGGCGAACGCCGCGGGCTGCCCGAAGAAGTTCCCGCCGTGCACCGCCCTCCCCTGCCCCAGGTCCTCGGGGCCTGCCGCGCCGGGGAAGAACAGCGGGTTGTCGCTGACCCCGGCCAGGTCCGCGGCGACCACCGCGTCGACGTATCGCAGCGCGTCCTCGGCGGCGCCGAGCAGCTGCGGGGAGCAGCGGATGCTGTACGGCTCCTGCAGCGGGCGGGTGCCGGACGGCGTGGTGCCGGCCAGGTGGTGCCGCATGCGGGCGCCGGTGTCGGCCGCGCCGGGATGGCCGTAGGCGCGCAGCAGGCCGGTGTCCAGGAAGCCGGGGTCGCAGCCGAGCAGGTCGGCCAGCAGGCAGGTCAGGGCGGTGAGGGCGCGGTGGGCGGTGCGGACGGCGTCGTGGGCCAGGGCCAGGGCCGCGGTGGTGACGGAGGTGCCGTTGACGAGGGCGAGGGCGTCGCGGCCGTCGAGGGCGAGGGGGCGCAGCCCGGTGGCGGCGAGTGCCTCGGCGGCGGGCATGCGGCGGCCGTCGGCGTAGGCGTGCCCCCGGCCGCGCAGGGCCTGGGCTGCGTAGGCGAGCGGGACGAGGTCGCCGCTGGCGCCGACGGAGCCGTAGCGCGGTACAGCGGGCGAGAACGTCGTGGCGAACATCGCGGCCAGCCGTTCGACGATCTCGGCGGACACCCCGGACAGGCCCTGGGCGAGGGACCGGGTGCGCACCAGCAGGGCGGCGCGCACGATGCCGTGCGGCAGGTCGGGGCCCTGGCCCGCGCCGAGGTGGGCGAGGGTGTTGTCGCACTGGTCGGCCTCGTCGGGCCGCCCCGCGTAGCCGACGAGGGCGCCGAAGCCGGTGGTGGCGCCGTAGATCGGCCGGCTCCCGGTGCCGCCGTCACCGTCGCCGTCGCGCAGGGCGCGGAAGAGGCGGCGCCCGCGGTCCAGGCGGGCGCGGGCCGCTTCGTCCACGGTGACGGTCAGCGGTCCTGCCGCGCGGCGCAGGGCGTCGGGTCCGAGAGGGCCGGTGAGGGAGACGGTGTCCGTGGTGGTCAGCACGTCCGGAAACGGTAGGCGGGGAATCTCAGAGCGCTCTGAGTTCCGCTGGATAGCTTCCGGGCCATGGCGCACGATTACCTGATCATCGGAGCGGGGCCCGCGGGACTTCAGCTCGCCGCCTTCCTGGAGCGTGACGGTGCGGACTACGTGGTCCTGGAGCGCGGCAGCGGTCCGGGCACGTTCTTCACACGGTTCCCCCGGCACCGCACACTCATCTCGATCAACAAGGTGCACACCGGGTACGAGGATCCGGAGCTGCGGCTGCGGATGGACTGGAACTCCCTGCTGAGCGACGATCCCGAGCTGCTGTTCACCCGGTACAGCCGGCGCTACTTCCCGGCCGCCGACGACATGGTCCGCTATCTGGCGGACTTCGCGGAACGCACCGGCGCCCGGGTGCGGTACGGCACCGCCGTGGAGCGCGTCTCCCGCGACGCCGGCGGATTCACCGTGACCGATGCCGCCGGAGAAACCTGGCGGGCCCGGCGCGTGGTGGTGGCCACCGGGGTGCCACTGCCGAACGTGCCGCCGATCCCCGGAATGGAACTGGCCGAACGCTACGACACGTTCGACCCCGACCCGGAGTCCTTCACGGGTCAGCGGGTGCTGGTGGTCGGGCGGGGCAACTCCGCCTTCGAGACGGCCGACAGCCTGATGGAGACGGCGGCCGTCATCCATCTGGTCGGCTCCGGTTCGCTGCGCCTGGCCTGGCAGTCGCACTACGTGGGCCATCTGCGGGCGGTGAACAACAACTTCCTGGACAGCTACCAGCTCAAGTCCCAGAACGCGCTGCTGGACGGGCGGGTCCTGGAGATCCGGCGGGACGGGGACGGCTTCCGCGTGCCGGTGGCCTTCGAACGGGCCGACGAGGTGGTGAAGGACCTGCGCTACGACCGGGTGATTCTCGCGACCGGGTTCCGGTTCGACGCGTCGGTCTTCGACGCCTCCTGCGCGCCCGAGACGGTGGTCGACGGCCGGTTCCCCGCCCTGACCCCGGTCGGCGAGTCGGTGAACGTGCCGGAGCTGTACTTCGCCGGGACCCTGACGCAGGGCCGCGACTTCAAGAAGTCCACCACCGGCTTCGTGCACGGCTTCCGCTACTCGGTCCGCGCCCTGTACCGGGAGCTGCGCCGGCGCCACCACGGCGAGCCCTGGCCGGTGGCGGAGCTGGGCCGGGACACCGAGACGGCCGTCGGCCGGATCATCGCGCGGGTCAACCGGTCCTCCGCGCTGTGGCAGCAGTTCGGTGTGCTCGGCGACCTGCTGCTGCTCGCCCCGGACGGCACGATGCGCTACGCCGAGGAGGTCCCGGTCGCCCATGTGCCGCGGGCGGTGCGTGCCGGGGACTTCGGGGAGGTGGCCGCCCACGCGGTGGTCACCCTGGAGTACGGGGCCGACCACGACCGGGTGGACCCGTTCGACGTGTCGGCGGGCCGTCCCTCGCAGCGGGACGCGACGGGGCTGGACGGCCGCTATCTGCATCCGGTGCTGCGCTGGTACCGGGACGGGGAGTACGTCGCCGAGCACCATCTGACGGAGAACCTGGAGAACGAGTGGGACAGCGAGGACGTGCACCGAGGCCCGCTGCGCGCGTTCCTCGCCACCCGGCGCGGGCCGGCCGCCCCGGTGGCGCCGTGACGCTGCGCGCGCTGCACGAGAGGGCGCGCCGGGTCCTGGACCCGGTGCACTACGACTATGTGGCGGGCGGCGCGGGCGAGGAGCGCGTCCTGGCCGACAACGAGCGGGCGTTCGACCGGTACGCGCTGCTGCCGCGGGTGCTGCGCGGCAGTGAGCGGCGGGACACCTGCGTCGATCTGCCGGGCGCCCGCCGGGCGGGCCCGGTGGTGGTCGCGCCGACCGCGTTCCACCGGCTGATGCACCCGGACGGCGAGCGGGCCACAGCCCGGGCCGCGGCGGCCGAGGGCGCCGTCCTGGTGACGGGCACGGCCGCGACCGTGGCGGTGGGCGAGGTGGTCGCCGCGGCCCGGGAGGCGGCGGCCGGCGCGGCCGTGTGGTTCCAGCTCTATCCGCATCCGCGCCGGGCGGTCACCGAGACGCTGGTGCGGCGGGCGGAGGAGGCGGGCTGCACGGCGCTGGTGGTCACCGTCGACTCCCCGGTGTTCGGCCGGCGCAGCCGGGACCTGCGCAACGGGTTCACGGACCTGCCGCCCGGCTACGCCGCCGAGAACATGCGGGACCTGCCCGGCGCCCCGCCGGGCGGCCTCACCGACATCCCCATGTCCCCGGCCCTGTCCTGGCGGGACTTCGCGGGGCTGCTGAGCACGACCGTACTGCCCGTGCTGGTGAAGGGGGTCCTGCATCCGGCGGACGCGCTGCTGGCCGTCGAGCACGGGGCGGCCGGGGTCATCGTCTCCAACCACGGCGGCCGCCAGTGCGACACCGTGCCGGCCGCCGTGGACTGCCTGCCGGCGGTCGCCGAGGCGGTGGCGGGCCGGGTGCCGGTGCTGCTCGACGGCGGGGTGCGCCGGGGCGGGGACGTGGCTGTCGCGCTCGCGCTGGGCGCGGCGGCGGCCGGGGTGGGCCGCCCGGTGCTGTGGGGGCTGGCCGCCGAGGGCGAGGCGGGGGTGCGGCGGGTCCTCGCGGAGCTGCGCGACGGCTACGACCACACGCTGGCGCTGTGCGGGGGCGCCCGCAACACCGATCTGACGCGGGACATGGTGGTCCGGAGAGGCGGGGCGTGGTGAGCGGCGGGCGGAGACCGGACACGTGGTGGCTGCCGCGCGGCGTGGTGGCGCTGCGGGTGCGCATCTTCGAGAAGGTGAACCGCGACCGGGCCGTGACGCTGCCCAGCGCGGCGTACGGGCCGGAGGTGTTCGAGCGGGTGTACGCCCATCCGGCCGCGAACGGCCGCAGCGCCGGGGCCGGTCTCTCCGACCTGTTCTGGTACTGGCTGTCACCGGGGCCCGAGGTGCACCAGGAGCACCTGGAACCCGGCGAGCGCTACGAGGACGTGGCCGAGACGACGCGGCGGATCCTCGCCGGCGGCTCGGCCGACCTGGCGGCGGCGGCCACCCGCGCGTTCGCCGGCGCGCTGGACGCGCTGCCCGCGGACCGGATCAGCCTGGTGCGGCTGCGCGATCTGGTGATGCCCGCCTGGGCGGAGTTCTGCTACAGGCTGGTGTTCCGCGAGCCGTGCCCGCCGCACGCCCAAAAGCTGATCACCGCGCACGCCGACGACGTGATCAGCGCCCTGAAGTGCACGGGGCTGCGCCATCCGCGGCGCAGGGCGCGGCTGACGGCGTATGTGCGCGAGCGGTTGGCGGCCGGGGAGGTGCCGCACCGGCTGCCGGCCTCGCTGTCGCCGCGGGAGCAGGTCTTCTACCTCCAGGGCACGTTCTTCAACACGGCCGTCGTGCAGCTCTCGGAGGCGACCGCGCACGTGCTGCTGGCCCTGGCCCGGCACCCACGGGTGCAGCGGCGACTGGCGGACGATCCGGGTGACGACCGGTACCTGACGCATGTGCTCGACGAGACGATGCGGCTGTATCCGCTGTTCGGCATCGCGCACCGCATCACCACGGACGAGATCCCGCTCGACGCGCACACCACGCTGCCGCGCGGCTCGGTGGTGTGCTTCAGCTACCCGGAGTACCACGCCACGGGCTACGAGCGGCCGGACGCCTTCGACCCGGACCGCTGGACGTCGCTGTCCGCCAGGGACACCCACCACATCCCCTTCGGTGTGGCGGCCAACCGCCCGTGCCCGGCGTGGCGGTTGTCGCCGCTGGTGCTGCGGGCCGCCGTACGGGAGGTGCTGGGCCGCTTCCGGCTGGACTCGTCGGTCTCGCACACCCGGTCCATCCCGCATCGCGCGCCCTGTCTGATGATCCCGCGCGGGCTGGAGCCCGGGGGGCGGCTGGCGCCGCTGCGGGGCTTCCTGCGGCTGCGCGACGGCGTGGAGGACGTCACCCGAGGGGTGCGGCAGCTCGTGCTCGGCACGGTGATGGTGCTGCACGCCCGCCGGCAGCGGCCGGCCGCACGCTACTTCGAGCAGTTCCCGCCCGGCCGGTGCCCGGTCGCGCACTCCGGAGGTGACAGCGCATGAAACCGACGGAACTCGCCCCCGCGTTCTTCCTCGCCGTCGTGGTGATCCTGGTCGTGTGCCGGCTCGTCGGGGAGCTGCTGCGACGGGTGGGGCAGCCGCCCGTGGTCGGGGAGATGCTCGCGGGCGTGGTGCTGGGGCCGTCGGTGCTCGGCGCCCTCCTCCCGGGCGTCGAGGCGGGCCTGTTCCCCGAGGAGTCGCGGCCGGTCCTCTACGTGGTGGGGCAGATCGGCCTGGTCGCGTTCATGTTCCACGTCGGCTGGGACTTCCGGGTGGACCGGCTGCGCGGTGTCGCCCGGCCGGCCGGGCTGGTCTCCGCGGCCGGGGTGCTGGTGCCGGTGGTGCTCGGGGCGGCGCTCATCGCCGCCGTCGGCCAGCGGACCGGCACTCTGGCGCCGGGGGTGCCGCTGGTGGTGTCGGCGCTATTCGTGGGGGTGGCGCTGGCGGTGACGGCGTTCCCGATGCTGGCGCGGATCATCTCCGAACGGAACCTGTCCGGGACCCGGTTCGGGTCGCTGGCGCTCGGTGCGGGCGCCGTGGACGACGCGGTCGCGTGGGTGCTGCTCGCGGGTGTCTTCAGCATCGCCGGGGGCAGCGCGGGGCTGGTGTCGCTGGCCGTGGCCGGTGCCCTCGGGCTCGTCGTGGTACTGGCGGTGGTGACGCGCCTGCACGGCCGCACCGTGCGGCTCGCAGAACGGGCAACGCCCGAGAGCCTGCTGCCGGTACTGGTCGGCGCGCTGTTCCTGGTGGCCTGGTACACCGACGAGATCGGGCTGTACGCGGTGTTCGGCGCGTTCAGTCTCGGGCTGGTCTTCCCGCGGTCGGAGCGGCTGGACCACACGGTGGAGACACTGAAGCCGGTGGGCACGGTGTTCCTGCCGCTGTTCTTCACCTACTCGGGGCTGAACACGGACTTCGCCCTGCTGGGCTCCGGGCCGGTGCTGCTGCTGACCCTGGGATGCGTCCTGGTGGCGGTGGCGGGGAAGTTCGGCGCGTGCTGGCTCGCCGCGCGGCTGGCCGGGGAGCCGGGGCCGGTGGCGCTGCGGGTGGGGGCGCTGATGAACGCCCGGGGGCTGATGCAGCTCATCGCGCTCAACCTGGGCCTGGCGGCGGGCATCGTGACGCAGGCGCTGTTCAGCGCGCTGGTGGTGGTCGCCATCGTCACCACCGTGATGGCGACACCGCTGCTGACCTGGATCGACCGGCGGGAGCGGGCACGGAACGTCCCGTCCCGCACCGAGGCGGTCGCACCTCCGGTGCCTCCCGGTCGCTGACACAGGGCCGGTCTTCGCCGACGCGTGCGCGGCGCGCGTCGGCGAAGACCGGCGGGCGGTCCCGGTCGGGGCTAACCCCCGGCCGCCAAGCGCCTCTTGTCAGGCTTCCCTGCGGGGGTCAGCGGCACCTCGTCGAGCAGGGTGAGCCGGGTCGGGGCGGTGGCCTCGCCCAGCTCGGCCGTCACCAGGGCGCGCAGGTCGGCCAGTCGGGGGACCCGGCCCGGTACGGGCACCACGAAGGCGTGGACGGCCTCGCCGGTGTCGTCGTCGGGGACGGCGACGACGTACGCCTCCCCCACCGCCGGGTGCGTGGCGAGCACCCGCTCGACGGGGCCGGCGTAGTACACGTTGGCGTTGACGATGATCACGTCGCGGGCGCGCCCGGTCAGCCACAGCCGGCCCTCGCGGTCGAGGTGGCCGAGGTCGCGGGTGCGGACCCAGCCGTCGGTGAACACCTCGGCGCTCAGGGCGGGTTCGCCCCAGTAGCCGCATCCCTGGGAGGGGGTGCGCGCGAAGAGTTCGCCGTCCGTGCCGGGTGGCAGGGCCCGCCCCTCGGCGTCCCTCACCTCCAGCTCGACCGGGGGGACGCCCAGCGAGCCGGGTTCGTCGTACGGGGTGGCCATGGAGATCATGCCGGTCTCCGTCTGGCCGTAGCCGTGGAAGACGACCGGTCCGAGCACGTCGGCGGCCTCGCGCAGCCGGGCGGCGTCGAGGGGAGAGCCGGAGACCATCAGGGCGCGCAGTGCGCCGAGGTCCACGGGCCGGGCCCGGACGCCGGCGACGAGCTTCGTCAGGCGGGCCACGGTGATGACGCTGCCGGTGGCCCGGTGGCGCACCAGGCTGTCGGGGAAGGACGGGGCGTCGGCGGTGACGAGGGTGCCGCCGGCGGCGAGGGCGAGCAGCCCGTACTCCATCATGACCTGGCTGGCCAGGGTGCCGAAGACGAGGAACCGCCGCAGTCGCGGGACGAGTTCGCGGATGGCGGGTGGCCAGCGGTCGGGGTGCGGCGCCCAGGCCGCGGTCATCGCGGCGTACGTCTGGGCGCACGCCTTGGGGACGCCGGTGCTGCCGCTGGTGTGCAGGAGCCGGGCGATGTCCTGCGGGCGGGCCGAGATCCGCGGGCGGCCGCCGTCGTCCTCGGTGGCGAGCAGGTCGGCCAGGGCGATGACGGTGCCGTGCGGCGTACCGGCCATGCCGTCTGGAGTGTCGGTGACACGGAAGGCGGTGTCGGCGAGCAGGTGTTCCCGCTGGTGCGCCGTGAGTCCCGGCCGTACGCCCACGACGCGGGCGCCCACGGCGTGGGCGGCGATGACGGTGGCGAACGCCTCGGGGCCGACGCCGAGCAGCAGGGCGACACCGTCGCCTGGGCGCACGCCACGGGCGCGCAGGCCGTTCGTCACCCGCCGGACCAGGGTGAGGAGTTGGTGTCCGGTGACGACCCGGTCGCCGTGCTCGAAGACGGGGCGGTCGCCCGCCGCGTCGAGGAGGTCGAGGACGGCGCCGGGGAACTGCTCAGCCAAGGCAGGACTTCACGAACGCGGTGAGCGGCCGGCGGTGGACGGCCGGGATGTCCCAGTCGTTCTCCAGGTTCTCCGCCAGGTGATGAGTACCGGCGAGTTGACCGTCCCGGTAGTGGCGCACCACGGGGTGGAGGTAGGTGGCGTCCATGGCGTGGTCGGGGTCGTTCTCGCTGACGCGGGGCACGGTGACGTCGAACGGGTCGGTGTGGTCGTGGCCGGGCCCGTACTCCAGGTCGACGACGAACCGGTGCGCGGCGGGGCCGAGTCCGCCGTCGGTGACGTAGTCGAGGGGTACCTCCTCCTGGTACAGGGCACGGTCGTCGTGGACGGTGACCACGTCGCCGAGGAAGCCGAACTGCTGCCACAGGCCGGAGGAGCGGTTGACGCGCTCCACGAGGGCGTCGGCGACGGCCTCCGGTGCGGCGGCGGGCAGGGTACGGGCCGGCCAGGGCGTCGCGTGATGGCGGGCGCCGAGGATGCGGTGCAGGGCGCGCGTGCCGTAGCGGAAGCCGTGGATGAAGCCGTTCGTGGACCGTTTGAAGTCGCGCTGCTGCGTGAGCGTACCGGCGAAGTAGAGGCCGGGTACGTTCACCGACTCGTAGGCGGAGGTCTGGGCGGGGAACCGGCCGTCGACGGCGAGGGCCGGCCGGCAGCCGGCGTCGAACGGCGAGGCGTCGAAGCGGAATCCGGTGCAGACCACGATGCGGTCGTAGTGGAGTTCGCGGAGCCGTTCGGTGGTCCGGGCGTACCGGAACTCCACTCGGTAGCCGCCGTCCGCTCGCCGTTCGATGCGCTCGACGGTGCCGTCCAGGACGGCGTTCTGCGATTTGAGCTGGTAGCTGTCGAGGAAGTTGTTGTTCACCGCGCGCAGATGGCCCACGAAGTGGGTCTGCCAGGCCATCTTCAGCGAGTGCGGTCCGGCGACGTGGATGACGGCGGCCTTCTCCAGGAGGGCGTCCGCGGTCTCGAACGCGGAGTTGCCCTTGCCGAGAACAAGCACCCGCTGGTTGGTGAAGGAGGCCGGGTCGGTGTCGAAGTCGGCGTAGCGTTCGGCGTCCTCGATGCCGGGGATGTCCGGGATATGAGGCAGGGAGACGCCGGTGGCGACGACCAGACGCCGGGCTCGCCAGGTCCGGCCCGTGTCGTCACGCACCGTGAAGCCGTCGCCGCTGCCGTCGCTGTCGCGGGTGATGAGGGTGGACCGGACGCCGTACTCGACGCGGACACCGCTGCGCCGGGCGAAGTCGCCCAGGTAGCGCACCAGGTCGTCGGCGGCCGGGAAGTAGCGCTCGCTGTACCGGGTGAACCGCAGCCCGGGATCGTCGGCGAGCAGCGAGTTCCAGTCCATGCGGAGGTCGAGTTCCGGGTCGGTGTAACCGGTGTTGACCTTGTTGATCGATATCAGTTGCCGATGCCGGGGGAAGCGGGTGAAGAACGTCCCGGGCCCGCTCCCCCGCTCCAGGACGACGTAGTCACGTCCCTCGCGTTCCAGCAGAGCGGCGAGCTGGAGTCCGGCCGGGCCGGCCCCGATGATGAGGTAGTCGCGCACCATGGGGCGGACGCTAGCGGGCGCGGATCAGAGGACTCTGAGGAAAGACCTGTGCGCGCCCTGCGTGTCAGGTCCTCTGCCCGGCCAGGGTCCGCAGGGCCCTGTCGGTGGGCGATCCGGGGCCGGCGGTGATCAGGACGACTTCCTGGTCGTCCTCGGGTACGAGCAGGACATCGCAGTTCAGCCGCAGTGTGCCGGCCTGGGGGTGGTCGACGGTCTTGGTGCGGTGACCGGGGGCGTGGACCGGACGTGCCTGCCAGATCTCCCGGAACTCCTCGCTGGCCGCGTGCAGTTCGCCCAGGAGCGCGGTCAGCCTCGGGTCGTGCGGGTAGCGGTCGGCGGCCCGGCGCAGACGCGCCACCACGATGTGGCCGAACTCCTCGCTGTTGGAGGTCTCGTACAGCTGCCCCTGGTCCAGGAAGCGGCGCCGGGCCAGGTTCGCCGTCCCGTCCGCGAGATCGCCGCCGAGCAGTGTCCGGGCCAGGGGGTTCCAGGCGACGACGCCGTATGTCGCGTCGGTGACGACGGCGGCGGTCCCCGGCAGCCGCTCCAGCATCCGGGCCACCTGCGGGCGTACCCGCCGCACGGCGCTGATGCCGGGCGGCGCGCTCGAACCCGCCAGGCGGAACAGGTGGCTGCGCTCGGCCGGTGTGAGCCGTAGCGCCTGGGCGAGCGCGTCCAGGATCCGCGCCGACGGCCGCGGTCCCCGGGCCTGTTCCAGCCGCGTGTAGTAGTCGACCGACATGTGCGCGAGCTGGGCCACCTCCTCGCGCCGCAGACCCGGTGTCCGGCGGGTGGTGCCCGTCACCGGGAGAGCGAACTCGTGCGGGCGCAGGGCCGCCCGGCGGTCCCGCAGGAAGCGGGCCAGTTCCTGCCGCGCCACACTGCCACCTCCCCCTGCCTGGTACAGACTGTCCCTGGCAGAGCACCTACCGCCAGGGGACCGTGGTTGCCATGAACGATCGCACAGCACTGGTCACCGGTGCCAACAAGGGCATCGGCAAGCACATCGCCCGGCTGCTCGCCGCCGAGCGCCTCACCGTGTACGTGGGCTCCCGCGACCCGGCGCGTGGCCGGCGGGCCGTCGAGGAGATCGGTGCCGGCGCCCGGCCGCTGGTCCTCGACGTGACGGACCCCGAAGGCATCGCACGGGCCGCCGCCCAGGTCGACCGCCTGGACGTGCTGGTCAACAACGCCGGTCTCTCACCGTCACTCGCCCCGCCGGCCGACACCGGCATCGAGGAGTTCCGGCGCACGTACGAGACCAACGTGTTCGGGGTGGTGGCGGTGACCAACGCCTTCCTTCCCACCCTGCGCCGGTCCCCGCACCCGCGCATCGTCAACGTCTCCAGCGGCACCGCGTCGCTGACCTGGAGCACCGGCCCCAATCCCCAGTTCACCCCGGGAAGCGGGGGCGCCGCTGCCTACCGGTCCTCCAAGGCCGCCCTCAACGCCCTCACCGTCCTGTACGCCCAGACGCTGGCCGAGGACGGCTTCAAGGTCAACGCGCTCGCCCCCGGCCTGCGGGCCACCGACCTCAACCCGCGGGCCGCCGCTGCCGGCGGCGACCCGGCCGAAGCGGCCCGGGGAGCCGTCCGCCTGGCCCTGCTGCCTGACGACGGCCCTACCGGAGGCTTCTTCTCCTGGGACGGGACGCCCGTGCCCTGGTGACGGGTGGTGGGTGGCGGGTGGCGCCGGATCACCCCTGGAGTGCTTTCCTCCGGCAGGAAGCGATCCAGAGCCTGAAACAGCCCTCGGCTCTTCAGCTCTTCAGTTCTTCTTCAGCTCTTCGGCCAGCATCACGAGGATGCCGCTGGGACCGCGGACGTACGTGAGCTTGTAGACGTCCTCATAGGTCGCCACACCGCGAAGCGGACGGCATCCGTGCCTGGCGGCTGCCTCAAGGGCTACGTCGAGGTCGTCGACCGAGAAGGCGACGCGATGCATGCCGATGTCGTTGGGACGAGTGGGCTGCGACTCGATCGCCTCGGGGTGGATGTACTCGAAGAGTTCGAGGCGGCCCTGACCGTCCGGTGTCTGGAGCATCGCGATGTGGGCGTGATTGCCATCGAGGCCGACGGCGGTGTCGGTCCATTCACCGCGGACCGTGTCACGGCCGACGACCGTGAGGCCGAGGTCGGTGAAGAAGGAGATCGCTGCTTCGAGGTCCCGAACGGCGATGCCGACGTTCTCGAGTCTGATGGCCATGCGCCGCATGCTACCGAGCGTGGCCGGTCGTGTCCCAGGTCACGCGGAGGACAGCTGTTCCGCTATCTCCTTGACCCAGGCGGCGCTCTTCGCCGGGTCGTTGAGAGAGTCCGCCCATTCCTCGGGGCTCAGCCGCTGGTTGGTGGGACCGGCTTTGAGGGCGACGAGGAGGGCTCTGGCCGAGTCCCGCATCTCGGTGGTGGTGTCGCCGCTCCCCTTGATGTCCGGCCCCGCCGCCAGGGCGTAGATCTTGCGGGCCATGGCCTTGCGCTCGCCGTTCTCGACCTTCTTCCAGAATTTCAGGGCCTCCTTCAGCGCGTCCTCGCGGGAGGCGGGCTGCGCCGGGGCCGCGTCCTCCGCCGCCCAGCGTTCCGGATGGCGGGCCCCGTCGTAGCGCTTCATGCCGGCGCGGGCCGCCTTGTAGGCGGTGACACCGAGGATGAGGCCGGCCGCGCCGGCGGCGAGGCCCCAGCCGACCGGGTTGGTCGCCAGGCCCGCTCCTCCCGCCGTGGCGGCGACCGCTGTCACGATGCCGCCCGCGGCCTTGGTGGACTCGCCCAGGGCGGTGACCGCCTGCTTGCCCATCTTGTTGCGCTGCTTGGCGAGCGCGTACGTGAGCACCGTGTTCATCGAGTTCGTGTCTTCGGCGCCCCGGAGGTCCTTGGCGGCGTCCCGGGCTTCGCCCATCGCCGACCAGGCCGCGTCGATCGCGTCGGACACACGCTCCCGTATGTCCTCGCCCCCGTGGTCCCACTGGGCGTCCAGCGCGACGTATGCCTCGGCCGCGGCCCATTCGGCGTTCTCACGCGCCTGGTTCAGTCGGGCCAGAGCCCCCTCGTCGGCGCGGTCGGGCTTTTCGAGCCCTTGCAGAGTGCGGTACTTGCGGGCCGTCAGTCCGAAGCGGCGCGCGGCGCGAGTTCCCTTCACCGCGCCGACGACACTGGAGCCGATACCGCTCACCTCGGCCGCTTGCATGGCGTGCGCCGCCTTCTCGGCCTTGGTCAGTTCCTTGGCGACACTGAGGGCGTTGTTCCCCGCGCTGGCGGCGCCGACGACCGCCTCGCCCATCTTCGAGTTGAACTTCCTGTTCGCCCCGTGGAAGGCGGCCCCGCTCTTGTACTTGTCGGCGTCCTTCTTCGCTTTGGCCGCCTCCAGGCCGCCCAGCACGGCGCCGACGGTCTCCGCCGCGAGGCTCTCCGAGCCGGCCGCGCCTCCGGAGGCGGCGGCGGAGTGCTTGAGGCCGTCATTGACTGTGGCGGAGGCATGCTGGGAGAAACCTGAGTTGGCGGGGACCTGGACGCCCTTGACGAAGGTGTCGATGAACTCAAGATGCTTCTTGAGCCGGTCGAGGACCGCGGAGATCCGGTCACGATATCTATGCGTTCGGGCGGGCGCGTTGCCGCCCGCTGTCCCCTGCTCTCCCGGCGTGTTCCTGGCGCGCTGCACCGTCGCGGTCGCGGCCCGGTTGCCGGCGCTGGACTGGAGCGCGAGGACGGCGCGCTGCGCCGAGTTCCCGGGCAGGCTCCCGGCCCGGCTCCGGTCCGAGCGCTGCCGGTCCGGTGTCACAACGGCTCCGGATCGCCGTGCTGAGGTGCGGTGGGCCGGGGCGCTCATGAACGTACCTCTCCTGCTACGGGACCGGGACGTCGGGAAAGTAGCAAGGCGAGGCGAACAGAAGAGGAGCAGCGGGGAAACGCTTCGCGCGGTTGTGCCGGGAGTTTCCGGAGAGGAACGGGCCCGCGACTGGCTGCTGGGCCCCCCGGCGAGATTGCGGGCGGACCTCAGTCGCGTTCGTGTCCACGACATCGCACTCGCCCCGCACCGACTGCGTCGGGTGCCGGAGGCCGTTCCCCTGCTTGAGAACGCGGGCCTGCGCGCCGTACGCGTGCTGGGCCCCGGCCACCCGGTCACCGAACGCCTCACCAAGGCCCTCACCGCTCGGCCGCCCCGACGTGGCCGGTGGTCAAGTGCGCAGTCAGCAGCGACCGCAGGGGCCATACGCCGGGGACGTCGGGCCGGCCGATGATCACGGCGTCGGCGGCCTGGGCGGCGCTCTGCGGTTGCCGCGCGAACGCGTCCCGCGCGGCAACCCCGGCCATGTCCAGGACGACGTGGTGCCCCGCCGCCTTGAGATGCCAGGCGATCCACTCGGCCCAGGGGCGGTCGACACCGGCGTGGCTGAGCAGCAAGGTCTGGGGAGTGTTCGTCTCCGCCTGTGCCGGATGTCCGGGATGCCTGTCGGAGAAGCGTGAGGCGGGTGCGTTCGCCTGGGCGCGCATGACTCGGGAGACGTGCGGCAGGGGCCGTACGCGTGGATCGTCGTCCGTGCACCGCTGCAGGACGCCTTGCAGTTGGTCCTCCACCGCCGGGAAGTCCTGGCGCGGGGTGAGGAGCAGGACGCCCGGCGCGAAGACGTCGGACGCCTCCCCGGGCGGAGTCGGGCGAGCGGCTGCCAGGTCGGGTGCGAGGTAGGGGTTGTCCAGGTCGGGTGCTGGGCGCTGCCGGCCCGAGGCTCCGGGGCATGCCGCCGCATACCGACGAGTGGCTGCGGCCTCCAGCCGTTGCCCGGAGGGCTCTACGCCCCCATGTCCCAGGCGGAGATCGACGTTGCCCGCAGCAGGCGGGGAAGGCCGGGGCGGGCCCTGTCGCTATGCCTTGCCACGGCATCCGGTGAGGAGGAGGGCGACCATGCGCTTGGCGTCGGCCTGGTCGTAGTCGGGGCCCGTGATGCAGAGGTTTCCGATGGCGCGCATCAGCGTGTAGGCGGTGATGCCGGGGCTGAGTTCGCCGGCGGCGGCGCAGGCGTCGAGCAGAGTCGCACAGGCCGGGACCAAGGTGTCGAGCATGAGGCTGTGCAGATTCTCCAGCCCTGCGTCACCGGTCCCCAGCGCGGCGCCGAGGCCGTGCTTGGTCACCAAGAACTCCACGAACGCGTCCACCCAGCGGGTCAGCGCGGTGAACGGAGCGGCCGACTCCGCCAGGAGCTGGGGCGCGAGTGCGGCGCACGTGTCGATCTGGTGCCGGTAGACGGCGGTGACGAGGTCCGCCCGGGTCGGGAAGTGTCGATAGATCGTCCCGACGCCGACGCCGGCGCGCTCGGCGATGTCACGGATGGGGGCCTGGACACCCTGATCCACGAAGACCGCCGCAGCGGCCGCCAGCACGCCGCCGCGGGTGCGCCGCGCCTGCGCTTGGCGTACTCCGACCGATTCCGGCATGAGGCTCTCCCTTTACTCGCGGAACATCGTTCCGCTAAGTTGGCGGAACGGCGCTCCGCCAAAGTATGGCAGAGCCATCCCGGGCAGAAAGCGCAGGTTCCCATGTCTTCCAGCCGCCTCGACCAGCGGATCGTCTCGGTCAAGCCCATCACCGTTCCCGCGCCCGGGCGCGGTGTCGACCTTCAGGTGAAGGTCACCGCCCCGCTGTCGGGTCAGAACCTGCCCGTCATCGTGTTCTCCCACGGCAACGCATGGTCCATGGACGGATACGAGCCGCTCGTCGACCGGTGGGCCGCAGCCGGATTCGTCGTCGTGCAGCCCACCCACCTGGACTCCCGCCGCAACGGCATCGGGTGGGACGACCCGCGTTTCGCCACCGTCTGGCGCGTCCGGATCACCGACCTCCACGCGGTTCTCGACAGCCTCGGTGACATCCTCCTCCGGGCCGGCGGCCTGGAGTCCCGCGTCGACCGTGAGCGCATCGCGCTCGTCGGCCATTCCTGGGGCGCCCAGACCGTCGGCGCGGTCCTCGGCGCGCGTGTGCTCGACGCCGACGGCATCCCCGGAGAGAGCTTCTCCCACCCCGCGGTCTCGGCCGGTGCACTGATCGCCGCGACCGGGACCGGCGACACGCTCACGCCGTTCGCCGCCGAACACCTCCCGTTCATGCGGCCGGACTACTCCACCATGACCACCGCTGCCCTGGTCGTCGCAGGCGGCAAGGACCAGTCTCAGCTCTCCACCCGCGGGCCGGAGTGGTTCACCGACGCCTACCACCTCAGCCCGTCCCCGAAGAGCCTGCTCACCGTCGCCGAGGGCGAGCACACCCTGGGCGGCGTCGCCGGTGAGATGGCCGCCGAGACCACCGACGAGGACCCCGCCCGCGTCGGCCTCGTCGCCGACGCGATCTCCGCCTACCTCCTCGACGCCCTCCAGCTCGACAACACCGCGTGGACCGCCCTCCACAACGCCGCTGAGGCCGGCGACGGTACGTGGAGCATCTCCAGCAAGTGAGCCCGGCCGGGCCGCGCGGTGTCGA
Source organism: Streptomyces sp. NPDC047017 (assembly GCF_040644175.1). Classification (NCBI taxonomy): domain Bacteria; kingdom Bacillati; phylum Actinomycetota; class Actinomycetes; order Kitasatosporales; family Streptomycetaceae; genus Streptomyces; species Streptomyces sp. NPDC047017. The sequence goes on from NZ_JBEYVW010000011.1 coordinate 31,641, forward strand.
CCGGTCCGGAGGCGGGCGGTGCGGAGTGGTGCGGGCGGTACGGGCTCACGGGTCCGCCGTGCCGACCGGGCCGCCGTGAACGCAAGGGCCGTGCCCCGCGAGAAGGTCGCGGACACTGCGCTGCGGCTCTTCGTGGAACGCGGTCACGGCCAGGTGGGCATCCGTGTCGTGGCCGCCGAGGCCGACGTCGCCGTGCCGACGCTCTACTCCCGCTTCACTTCGCAAGAGGCCCGGCGGGGACAGGGCACTCGCAGGCCGGCCGCCGAGCGAAGGAGATGGCACGGACGCTGAGAAGCCACACATTCCCAGGCCAAAGACTGTTCCGCATCTCGTCAGTTGAGGTCTCGCGGCGCGGCATACTGACGCCGCTTGTCGACCTTGTTCGGATGCGAGGGCGTGCGTGTTTGAGTTGCGGTGCGAGGCGGTGCGTTGGGTGGACGACGAGATAGTCACTGTCTCCACCTCGCCGCACGGCGTCATGACGCCGACCGGACATGGGGAGTTCTCGGTGAGGTGGGATCAGCTCATCCGCTGACAGCAAGGTCGTGGAGCCCTGCGACGCCGATCTGTTCGGCGAGTGAGGCAGATCGAGGCTCGGGGGTGATACCGGCGGCCTCGGGCATCGCCGGGCGGCGAGGAACACGGGGTGCGTCCGTACGGGACCGCCGCGTTCCCCGGGACCGCGTGCCCGAGTCCGGTCCGGTGGTCCTGGGGCGCACGGTTGTCTTCCCGTGGCGTCCGCGTCGGCGGCGAGGCAGATGCCCGCCCAGGGCCGCCCGTCACGTCCTCACCCAGCCGGGCGGCCGTGGCTTTCGGGGATGTTTCTGTCGGCTCGTGGGTCCCGTTGCCGGGGCGCGGCTGTGTTCAGGAAGCGGGCGATGGTCTCGGCGCGGCCGGTGACGTCGAGTTTGCGATAGATGACGTGCAGATTGTTCTTCACCGTGCGTTCGGTGAGGCCGATCCGTCGGGATATCGCTCGGTTGGACATTCCGGTGAGCAGAAGGGTCAGTATCTCCTCCTCGCGGGGAGTCAGACGCCGACGCCTTGCCGGTTCGGGCGCGGGCGGGCCGGTCCGTCCGTGCTCGGTGCGGGGTCCCGGTCCGGTGGGCGTCGGCGCCGTGTCCTCCAGCCTTTCCAGCAGCGGCAGCAGGTCACGCAGCAGTCGTTCGATCTGCCGCAGGGCCGCGAGGAGTTCCGGCGTGTAGTCCTGCGGGGGAAGCTCCGCGTCCAGGTCTCGGCCCTCGGGCACGCGTGCCTCCTTTTTCCCCGCGCCTGGAACGGTGGCGCGGTGGTTTTTCACTCTTCACCTCTTTTCTCGCTTCGGCAAACAGTACTTAAGTACCTGGGTCTCGAACCAAGGTACTGGCGGTTGCCTGGAGTGCGGCGGAAAGGCTCGGGAACTCGGCGGTCGCATGGAAATCAATTCCCTTGCCACACCGTGAGTTTCGAAGGAATGACTATGCAGCGAGCCAGGCGGTACGGCCGTGCCGGTCCCATGCTGTCCGCGCGGTGTGCGGAGTGGGCCGGGTGTCTCTCCGTTCCTCGTCCCCGATCCCCCGTGAGCGGCGCGGACGCGGCTGCCCCGGTGGCCGGTTGAGGGGGCTGCGATGCGCATCGGAATCGTGGGAGGCGGGCTCGCGGGGCTGACCCTGGCCTGGTTCCTGGACGGCCTGCACGACGTGGTGCTCCTGGAGGCACGGCCGCGGCTGGGCGGCAACGCCGATTCCGTGCAGGTCCGTTGTGACGGACGGACGCACACGGTGGACCTCGGGGTCCGCGAGACGGCGCCCGCTTCCTTCCCGGTCTGGCGCCATGTCGCCCGCGAGGTCGGCCTGACCACCGACGACCTCGTCACCTGCCCCTCCACCCGAACCCTCACCCGGGAGCCGGAACCGGCCCCGGCGTGGGTCTCCTCGGCGGGGCCCGGGGCCGGTTCACGCCCGGTGACGCCGGACGGCCCGGTGCGGCGGGCGCTCACCTGGTTCGCGGCGGAGGCGGCACGTTGGGAGGCCGAGGACCTCGACTGGGACAGCACGCTCGGCGATGCCCTGGAATCGGGGCCTGGCGACGCACACCGTGCCGCGGATCTGCTGTGCGCGTTGCCCGCCTCCCTGCACGGCTGCACCCTCGAAGAGGCTCGCGGTCTGTCCGCACGCGCGGCGGGCGCGCCGTTCACCGGTCCGCGGCGGAGCGAGGACGGCCCGCCGGAGGTCACGTACCTGCGCGGCGGCGCCGGGGCACTGGTCCACGCGCTCGCGGACGACCTGCGCACCGTGACCGTGCGGGTCGGCACGCCGCTGAGGGCGATCACCGCGGAGGGCGGCTGCTTCACGCTCGTCGACGCCGTCGGCGGCCTGCACTCCGTGGACGCTGTGGTCCTCGCCCTGCCCGCGGACCGCGCCCGCGACGCGCTCGCTCCCCTGGCCGGGACCGAGGAGCTGCGTGGCCTGCTGGCCGCCGTCGCGTACCGGGAGCTGGCCTACGCGCTGCACAGCGACCCGTTCGGCATGCCCACGGACCGCGCGGCCTGGTCCACCGTCAACACCGCCGTGCGGGACGGCTGGAGCGAGACCACCGCCTGGTACGGGCCCGCGTACGGCGCCGACCTGTTCGTCAGCCAGGTCACCCACCGCGCCGGGCGGCCGCGCCGGGAGCTGGCCCGCTCCGCCTACCGGGCCCTGCTGCCCACCCCGGAAGCGATCCGGGCGCAGCGCCGGCTGGCGTCGGCGTCCCACCGGGAACGCCTGTTCTTCGCGGGGCGGCCCACCACACCGATCGACACCCAGGAGGCGGCGATGGCCTCCGCCGCCGCCGTGGCCGGACGTCTGGCGCCCGACGCCGGCCGGCTGCGCCGGCTCCGACACCGTAAGGAAGGCGACTGAACCATGACGCACGACAGCACTTCTGCCGGTCCCCGGTCGCGCTGGGCCGAGGTGGTGGTCCCCTGCATCGACGTCGAGGGCGGGCAGGCGACCGAACCGGCGGGCCACCCCGGTCTCTCCGATCCCTTCGATGTCGTCGCGATCGCACGTGACTACGCGCGCGACGGCGCGGCCGCGGTGTTCCTCGATGTCCTCGACCCGTGGGACGGCATCGGCCGTCTGCCGGAGCTGCTGGGCGAGGTGCGGGCCACCGGCCTCGCCCCGCTGGTCTCCGTCCAGCAGGGCGTCCTGCCCTCGCTCGCGGCCTGCGAGGCACTGCTCGGCGCGGGCGCCGACAAGGTCTCGGTGAGCACCAGCATGGCCGAGGCCCCGGATCTCATCGAGGCGGCCGCGGCCGAGTTCGGCGGTGAGCGCCTCCTCGGCGTCCTGAACTGTGCCGCCGACGCCCACGGCGGATGGCGCGTCCTCATCCACGGCGGCGACACCCCCACCGCGCTCCGGGCCGAGGACGTGGCCCGCCGGTACGGGGAACTGGGGCTGGCGGCCGTACTCGCCAACAGCACGGACCAGGAAGGCACCTCCGCCGGGTACGACCTGCGGCTGACGGAGGCCGTCGCCCGCGCGTCGGGGCTGCCGGTGATCGCCTCGGGCGGCGCGGGCTCGGCCGGGCATCTGGCCGCGGCACTCGACTCGGGTGTCGCCTCCTACGTCCTGGTCAACAAGCTGGTGCACTCCGGGAAGGCGACCATCGCCTCCCTCGGCGCCGAGCTGGGCCGGTTCCGGCCCGGAACGGGCGACGAGCGATGAAGGCCCTGGTGTTCGACCGGCACGGCGACCCCGCCCGGGTGCTGCGCCAGGTGGACGTGCCGCGGCCGGAGCCCGGGCCCGGACAGGTGCGCGTGCGTGTGACGGCTCGTCCGGTCAACCCGTCGGACCTCCTGTTCATCCAGGGGTGTTACGGCCGCCGGGCCCGCTTCGAGACGCGGTCCGACGGCCCGGGCGGCACCGGTGCGGTCGCCGCCGCGGGCTTCGAAGGAGCCGGGGTGGTGGACGCCGTGGGTCCGGAGACGTCCGGTCCGGCCTCCGGCACCCGGGTGGCCGTCGCCGCCGACGGCACCTGGCAGGAGTACGTGTGCGCGCCGGCCCAGGACGTCATCCCCGTGGGGGCCCACCTCCCCCTGGACGCCGCCTGCCAGCTCACCGTCAATCCGTTCACCGCTCACCTCCTGCTGGCCGGTCTCGGGCTGCGCGCGGATGACTCGGTGCTGCTGACCGCCGGTGCCTCAGCGGTCGGTCGCATGATCGCCTGGCTCGCCCAGCGGCAGGGCATCCGCTGCCTGTCCTGCGTCCGGCGGGAGGAGCAGCTTCGCCCCCTCGAACGCGCGGGCGCCGTGCCGCTGCTGGTCCGGACCGGGACCGAGCTGGCGGAACGCGCCCGGGAAGCCACGGGGGGCCGCTCGGTGAACGCGGCGCTGGACTCCGTGGGCGGCGCCCTCGGCGGTGCGGCGCTGCGGTGGGTGCGGCCGGGCGGCCGGTTCGTCTCCTACGGCATGCTCTCGGGCCGGCCGCTGCCGGTGCCTCCCGAGTCCCTGATCTTCCAGCAGGTGCGTGTCACCGGATTCTGGCTGCCCGAACGGCTGGAGCGGCTGGAGCCCACGGCCGTTCGCCGCGTGACCGAGGAGGTCGGCCGGGCGGTGACCGCCGGGCTGCCGGGCCTGGAGGTGGCCGCCCGCTATTCCCTGGACGAATACACCGCCGCCCTCGGCCACGCGTCGCGACCGGGCCGTACCGGCAAGGTCCTGCTCACCTGAGTGACGCACCGCGACCGTCGCCGCGCCCTGCCGACCGTACGCGAGCGTCCCCTCCCCGCCTCCCCCACCCGAGAATCGAAAGGCTTTCCGCTGTGCCCAGTGACAGGCGACCCCACGGCCCGGTGCCCGACCGCGTGCGGCGGTGGAACACCACGGCCACCGACTATCCGCGGGACGCACTCCTTGCGGCGCTCTTCGCCGAGCAGGCCGAACGCACCCCCGACGCCCCCGCCGTCCTGTGGGACGGCGGACGGTGGAACTACCGCGAGCTGCGGGAACGCGTGCGCCGGACCGCGGCCCATCTGCGGTCCCGTGGCGTCCGCGACGGCGATCCGGTCGCGTCGCTCCTGGAACGCTCGCCGGACGCCGTCGTGGCGGCGCTGGGCATCCTCGAAGCCGGCGGTGTGTACATGCCGCTGGACCCCGCCCACCCCGCGGCACGCCTGGCCGGGATGCTGGAGGCTGCCGGGACCGGGCACGTGATCGCGGCGCCCGGGACCGTCCTGCCCGACACCGTCACCGCCTCGCGGGTCACCACGGACGACGCGGCCGCCCATCCACTGCCGCCGCGCGCGACCCGGTGGGCCGAAGACCGCCGGGCGGCCGACGCCGCCTACGTCATCCACACCTCGGGCTCGACGGGCACACCCAAGGGTGTGCTCTGCACCCACCGCGGCCTGGTGCGGCTGGCCGCCGCCGACCATCCCGCGATCCCCCGGCGCGGAGAGCGGCTGCTGGCGACGAGCAACCCGACGTTCGACCTCTCCTGCTACGAGTTCTTCTGCACCCTGCTCAACGGCGCCTGCCTGGTCCTGCCCGAGCCCCGGGCCCTGCTCGACAGCGCGGCACTGGGCCGGCTGCTGCGCGAGCGGGACATCGCGGTGGCCTGGCTGAGTTCCGGCCTGTTCCACCAGCACGCGCAGAACGACCCCGGCATGTTCGCGGGCCTGCGCTGCCTCATGGCCGGCGGGGACACGCTCAGTCCCTCGGCGGTGCGGGCGGTGCTCCACCACGGTGGTCCCGGCAGCCTGGTCAACGGGTACGGCCCGTCGGAGTCCGGCGTGATCTGCGTCAGCCACGTCGTGGCGGAGCTGCCGCCCGATGCGGAGCTGGTGCCCATCGGACGCCCGTTGCCCGACACCACCGCCTACGTCGTGCGGCGGGACGGGCGCCTGGCGGCCGCCGGCGAGGAGGGCGAGCTGTGGCTCGGCGGCGACGGCGTGGCGCTGGGCTACCTCGGCGCACCGGAGAAGACGGCCGAGCGGTTCCTGCCCGATCCGTTCGGGGACGCGCCCGACGGGAGGCTCTACGGCACCGGGGACATCGCGCGCTGGCGCCCGGACGGGGTCCTGGAGTTCCTCGGCCGGCGGGACCGCCAGGTGAAGCTGCGCGGCTTCCGGGTCGAACTGGAGGAGATAGAGGCCGTGCTGAGCGACCACCCCGAGGTCCGGGAGGCGGCGGTCGACGTGCTGGGCGAGGGCGCCGGCGAGCAGCTCGGAGCCGCCGTGGCCTGCGCCCCGTCGACAGATGTCCCGGCTCTCGTCGAGGAACTCCATGAGCTGGCCCGGGACCGGCTGCCCCAGTACATGGTGCCCGCCCGGATCGTCGCCACGGGCGAGCTGCCGTTGACCGCGAGCGGCAAGGTGGACCGGGACCGCCTGCTGGAACTCGCGGCGGAGCGGGGCCCGGCCGACGCCGGTGCGGGGAAGGAGCCGGCCGGCGCCGAGGGGGAGCCGACCGGCCCCGAGGAGGAGGCGGTCGCCCGGATCTGGCGCGACCGGCTCGGGGTGGACTCGGTGGGCCCGGACGACGACTTCTTCGCCCTGGGCGGCACCTCACTGCTGGCGACCCAGGTCGCCGCGGCGGCCCGGCAGCACTTCGGTGTCGGCGCCGAGCACAGCGGGGAGCTGGTCGGCAGTCTGCTGGACAACCCCTCACTCGCCGTCTTCGCCCGCCGCGCCCGCGAGCTGGCCGAGCACGGAGGAGATGCCGCCGGGGCGGACGACCGGCCCGACTTCGCGGTGGAGGAACGCCTGGACCCCGCCCTCGGATTCACCGCCCCGAAGGACCCCCGGGAAGGGCCGGACAGCGTCCTGCTGACCGGCGGCACCGGCTTCCTCGGGGTGTACCTGATCGACCGGCTCGTCCGCAGCGGGGCGGTCGACCGGGTCCACTGCCTGGTCCGGGCGCGGGACGGCGCAGAGGGCGCGCGCCGGATCGCCGCCCGGATGCGCCGTTACGGCCTGGACCCCGCGGTCTGCGAGGGCCGCGTCGTGCCTGTTCCCGGCGAGCTGGCCGAACCGCGGCTGGGACTGGGCGACGCGGACTGGGAGGAGCTGGCCCGCGCCTGCGGTGTGATCGTCCACTGCGGGGCGCGGGTCAACTTCGTCTACCCCTACCGCGCGTTGGCCCCGGTCAACGTGGACGGCACCCGCACGGTCCTGGAGCTGGCGGGCACCGGCCGGCGCAAGACCGTCCACCATGTGTCGACCATGGGCGTCCTCGCGGGCTTCGGCGCCGCCGGGGTGCGGCAGGTCACCGAGGACACTCCCCTCGCTCACCCCGACCGGCTCTCGCAGGGCTATCTGGAGACCAAGTGGGTGGCGGAGCGCCTGATGACGCAGGCGGCCGAGCGGGGACTGCCCGTGGCGATCCACCGCCCCTCCGAGATCACCGGCACGACCGACCGGGGCATCTGGAACACCGACACCATGATGTGCGCGCTGTTCCGCACGATCGCCGAGAGCGGCCTGGCCCCCGACGTCCCGCTCCCCCTGGACTTCGTGCCGGTCGACTACACCGCCGACGTCATCACCCGCGTCCTCCGCCACGAGAAACCCGACGGCCGGGTCTACCACATCACCAACCCACGTGCCGCACGGCTGGAGTTGCTCGTCGACCGGCTGCGGGCGCGGGACTACCGGGTCGAGCCGGTTCCGTACGACGCCTGGGTGGCCGCGGTCTCCGAACGGACCGCCGCCGACCCCGGGCATCCGATGGCCCCGTACATCGGCCTGTTCACCGAGCCGGCCCGCGGCGCCGGGATGTCGGTCGAGGAGCTGCACTTCGCCGGGACATTCCCCCGGTTCGACCGGGCCAACACCGAGCGCGCGACGGCCGGGAGCGCACTGGAGTGCCCACCGGTCGACGCGAGGCTGATCGACGGCAGCCTCCGCCATCTCCGGGACGTCGGCTACCTGCCGCCGCCCCGGGCACAGACCCCGCCGGACCGGCCGGACGCGCACCACCGGACCACGTGACGGCGGCCGCAGAACGGAAGAGAACGGAAGCGAGAGGAGACGCCATGAACGCACGACAGAACGCCGAGGTCAAGCGGGCGGTCGCGGAGATCGAACGGCTGCGGTTCGTCCACCCCGTGGGCAACCGCCTCGTGGAGGCCGTCGACCGGGGCGGAGACGTCACCGGGTACCTGCGGCGGCTGACCGCCATAGAAGCTCAGTCCCACGGCGCGGAACTCGCCGCCTACGGCACCCTGCTGTCCCGCTTCCCCGGGCACCGCGCCGCCGAACTCTGGCTCAGCGTCATCAGCCTCGTCCACGGCGCGACGCCCAAGCTGCACGAGGTGGCGCGGTCCCTGGGGATGACGGACGCCGACCTGACGCGCCGGCCCGCCGAGCGCGGTGCCCACGCCTTCAGCGGGGCCCTGGCCTGGGTGGCACTGACGGGCAGCCAGGCAGCCGCCGCGCTCTGCCTGCACACCGACATGACGGTGTACTTCGCCGGTGGCACGGCCGTGGCCCACAGTGTCCGCGAGACCGGTTCCGTGGTTCCGGACGAGTTCCTCTCCTACTACGACGACCCGGGCGACGACGCGCTGCGCGAACTCGCCCTGGAAGTAGCCCAGGAGGGCCTGGACCGCGGCGACGACCCCGACGAGGCCGTCTTCCACTCCCGGTGCATCGAGGAGGCGATCGGCGACATCTGGACCACCGCGGCGTTCCTCTCCTGACCCGCGGTTCCGGCACCGCCTGGGAACTGCCGTCCCCGGCCGGCCTGCTGCCGGGGACGGCATCGCCTCCCTCGCCAACGAGCCGGCCGTCACCGTCGGCTGGGCCCGCCCTGGAGGTCATCGAGTGCCGCCTCACTGGCGGCCGGCGGTGTGGGGTCCACCGGGTTCCGGTCGGCCCAGCCCACCAGTTTCAGGATCGCCTCCGAGCGACTGTGCACCTGTAATTTCCGGTAGGCGGACTGCAGGTGGTTCTTGACCGTGCGCTCGGAGAGACCCATCCTCTTCGCGATGATCCGGTTGGAGGCGCCGGTGACGAGCAATCCGACCGCTTGCCTCTCCCGGGCGGTGAGCTGCCGTACCAACACCCATGCGTCGTCGTGCCGCTTCGTGGACTGCGCCGCCGGAGAGGGAATGTGCGGGAGACTCCCGTAATCTCCGCGTCCGCCATCGCATTTCTCTTCGATCCTGCTCAAAGTGTCGGAGATCTCCCGGAGGGTAGATCGCAGGTCGCACTTCAGGCAACATTCGGAGCACACTTGCGCATGCTCTCCGCCCGCTTCGCAGACGTGTGGCATGAGGGGAGATCAACTTCTTTCGGCGGAGATCATACGAGGGTGGCGCAGTGGCGAGGCCTCTCGGTGCTCGTACCTCGTGATACCCCTTGCCGCCCCGGCCAAGCAACACACGGGCGGGCCCGTGAACAAATTGCCCGGAACCTTACCCGCGGTCAGCAAGAATCACGCGAACATCGCTGACCATGTCAGGTGATGGGCCGGGCGATCAGCCGGAAGGCTTTCGACGAATCGGACCTCGCGCCGTCCACCGTCAGGGCCTGTGAGCGGTCGCCCTGCGCACCGGGCGCGGCGGTGTCACCCGCCCGTCGGCGCCGGCGCGAGGTCCTCACGTTCCTCGGTGCCCGGCTGTAGGGGGCGCCGCCCCGGCATGACCGCGCACACGAAGACGGCGGTGAGGAGTACGACCACCGACGCGGTGAGCCAGGTGGTGCGCATGGCGTGGGTGAAGCCGTCGTACGCCGCCCGGGCGATGGGGTACGAGATCGCGCCGTGGCCGTGCGCCGCCAGGTCCTGGGCGACCTGGAGCGTCGCCGCGACGGACCCGCGGGCCCGCTGGGCCAGGTCGGCGTCCAGGCCGCCGAGCGCCGGATCGAGCCGGGCGCGGTAGGCGGCGTTGAGCACGGAGCCGAGCACGGCGGCCCCGAGCGAGCCGCCGACCTGGCGGAAGGTGTTGTTCACCGCCGAGGCCGCGCCCGACTCGTCGGCCGGCAGTGCGGAGACCACCGTCGCGGTCGAGGGCGGATGCACGAAGGCGGTCCCGGTGCCGAACACGAACAGACAGGTCTCGAACAGCCAGATCGGGGTGGACCGGCCCACTGTCGCCAGCCCCAGCAGCCCGGCCGCCATGGTCGCCAGGCCGAAGGTGCACACGGCGCGCACGCCGAATCTGGTGACGAGCTTCGGTGCCCGTGGCGCGAAGATGATCAGCGAGGCGGCGAGCGGCAGCACGCACACCCCGGTGACCAGGGGGCCGTAGCCCCGCACGCTCTGCAGGTAGAAGGTGATCACGAAGGTGCCGCCGACCAGCGCGAAGTAGAGCACGGCGAGTGAGGTCGCCGCCGCCGCGAAGCCGCGCTCGCGGAAGTAGCGGAGGTCCAGGGCCGGCTGGGCGACGCGCCGCTCCCACAGGACGAAGGCGACGAGCAGCACCAGTCCCGCGGCGAGCGGCAGTCCGGCGTCGCGGCCGGTCCAGTCGTTCAGCTCGCCGGCCCGGATCACTCCGTAGACCACGCCGAGCAGGCCGAGGCCCGACAGCGCGATGCCGGTCAGGTCCATGCGGCGGGCCTGGGCCCCGCCGGACCGATGGGTGTCCGGAACGGCCCGGACCATCGCGGCCAGGGCCACGACCACGACCGGCACGTTGATGAGGAACACCGATCCCCACCAGAAGCGCTGGAGCAGCGCGCCGCCGATGATCGGCCCGAGGGCGACGGCCACGCCGACCACGGCGGTCCAGATGCCCAGGGCCTTGGTGCGCTTCTCGCCGGGGAAGACGGCGGAGATGATGGCCAGGGTCGCGGGCATGATGAGCGATCCGGCCACGCCCATGACCGCGCGCAGGCAGGTCAGCTGGTCCGGTGTCCGCGCGTAGGCCGACAGGGCGGAGGAGACCCCGAACAGGGCGACGCCCGCGATGAGCAGCTTCTTGTGGCCGATCCGGTCGCCGAGCAGGCCGGAGACCAGCAGCAGGCCCGCGTAGGCGAGCGTGTAGGCGTCGACGGCCCACTGGAGTTGGCTGTGGTCGGCGCCGAGGCCGACGGGCGCCGGCTCGGCGAGGGTCTTCAGCGCCACGTTGAGGATGGAGTTGTCCATCGAGACCAGCAGCACGGCGGCCAGCACGACGACGAGGACCACGGTGTGGCGGGGCTCGCGGCCGATGTCCTCTTGCGTCCGGAAGGGCTGGTCGGCCGCGGCGGGGACTGGTGTGCTCAAAGTCCTGTGTCCTCTCGGGGACATCGATGCCCGATGGGGGGCCGGGTGGGGGGTCTCCGGCCGTGATCCGGGCTCAAAGATCTCAGATCGCGATGGGTCTGTACGGGCGAAACGCGGGGCCGCGGGCCGACGGCCATCGGTGGACAGCCGTGCTGTCCGGTGTGCTCGCGCCGCTCAGGGCCTCGGGGCGTTCCGCTGGGGCAGCCAGCGTTGTTCCGCCTCCGCGAGTTCGTCCTCCCCTTGCAGTGCGAAGACCTCGGCCAACGACGCTACCGTGTCCTCGACGTTCCGCAGATGCTGTTCGGCGAAGATCTTCGCGGCGGTCAGCTGCATGGCCCGCAGCGCGGAGCGCATGAGGTGGTTGGCCCAGATGACGGTGGAGATCCCCTCCTCGGCGAAGACCTCGGTGGGCGTCCGGTAGTACGTCGTGGGCACGATGACGACCGGGAGGCGGTCGCCCCACTCCGCCATGAAGGACTGGATCTCGTTCGCGTCGGACCGGGCCGAGTGGATCAGGATCGCGTCGGCGCCGGCGCACCGGTACGCCTCGGCCCGGCGCAGTGCCTCGGCGAGGCCCTGGCCCGCGATGAGCGCCTCGGTCCGGGCCACGACGACGAAGTCCGGGTCGCGTTGTGATGCCTTCGCGGCCTGGATCTTTCCCGCGAACTCCGCCGCGTCCGCGAGCGGTTGGGTGCCGCCGCGGACGAAACTGTTCGACTTCGGGAACAGCTTGTCCTCGATGCACACTCCGGCGATCCCGCGCTGTTCGAGCTTGTGCACGAGCCGCCGCACCGAATTGAAATTGCCGTAGCCCGTGTCGCCGTCGAGCAGGATCGGAATCCTGGTCGCGTCGCTCATGAACTCGGCGACCTCCAGGACCTGGGTCCAACTCGCCTCGTTGCTGTCGCGTACTCCCAGCGCCGCCGCGATCGACAGACCGCTGGCCCAGATGCCCTCGAACCCGGCCTGCTCGACGAGCTTGGCCGACAGGCCGTTGTGGGCCTCCATCAGGAAGCTCAGCTCCGAGCGCTGCAACAGGTGCCTGAGCATGGCTGTCCTGGTCGACGTCCGGCTGGTGGCGGTCATGAGGCCGGTACCGTCGTGGCGGGCGAGCCGAGCAGGGCGCGCAGCCGCGTGGCGATGTCCGGAAGGGCCAGCTGGACCCGGGGCGCGGGCACCGGATCGGTCGTGACCTTGACTTCGAGCAGCCGGGGCCCTGGCTGCGCCATCAGCTTGTCGTACGCCGGCTGGAGTTCCGCCGGTGAGGCGCAGTACGCCGTCGCGGCGTAACCGAGCAGTTCGGCGGTGGCGGCGAACGGCACGGAGCCCTGGATGGGCTGGCCGCCGGTGGAGTCGTAGCAGCCGTTGTTGAAGATGACGTGGAGGAAGTCCGGCGTCGACGCCGCCACGCTGACCAGGGTGCCGAACCGCATCAGGGAGGCTCCGTCGCCGTCGAACACCGCCACCGGCCGCGGGCCCGACCGGGCGATGCCGAGGCCGACCGCCGCGGCGCACCCCATGGAGCCGCTGAGGTAGAGGTGGGTCGGGCGGTCCCCGGTGGCGAACAGCTCACGGCTGGTCAGCCCGGTCGTCGTGACGACCACCTGCTCGTTGGGCATCCGCTCGCGCAGCCACCTGATCGCTTCCGCCCTGCTCAGCGTTTCGCCGGCCGGGGTCGCCTGGTCCGGCACCCGCTGTTCGGGCGGCACGGTCGCCGCCCCTTCCCGGAAGGCGCCCTTCCTGACCAGCAGGCAGTACGGCCGGCGCGAGGCGTCCATGGTCCGCTCGGCCTCCTCGATCGCACGGGCGAACCCGGCGGGGTCGGTCGGCAGCCACGCGTGGGCGATCCCGACGTCGGTCAGGATGCGGGACGTCGTGCGTCCCATCACGTCGTGATGGGGTTCGTCCCGCGTCCCCGGCTCGCCGCGGACCGACACCAGCAGGAGCACCGGTACGCCGTAGGGCAGGCACAGGGAAGCGAGCGGGTTGAGGGCGTCCCCGAGACCGGAGTTCTGCATGGCGATCACCACGCGCCGGCCGGCGAACCAGGCGCCCGCGGCGACCGACACCGCCTCGCCCTCGCAGGTCGCCGGGAAGTAGACGACATCCGGCCGTCGTGCGGCGCGCTCCAGCAGCGGTTTGAGGTAGCTGCACGGTACCGCGGCCATCTCGTGGTAGCCGCGGGCCGAGAGGGTGTCGAGGACCAGGTCGGGTTCCAGGGCCGAGGTGTTCCCGGGCACGGAAGTGGCGTTCACGGTCACCTCACCTGGATCCGGCGCATCAGCCGGCGTGACCCGTCCGGGATCGCGTCGCGGCGATGCATCATGACGCGGTTGTCCCAGACCACCAGGTCGCCCGGCTGCCAGCGGTGCGGCCAGGACAGCGCGGGGTCCTCGCAGTACCCCCACAACTCGTCCAGCAGTGCCTCGGACTCGGCCAGCGGCAGTCCTGGCACGTAGGAGTTCAGGCGTCGTCCCAGGTACAGGGCTTTTCGCCCGCTCTCGGGCCGGACGCGTACGAACGGGTGGACGGCGCCCGAGGAGGTGGTGATGTCGAGGACCGGGTCGCGGCCGTACCGCAGGTCGCCCGCCGCCGTGCGGCTGTCGTCGTGCTTGCAGGACAGTGCCGCCGTCCGCTCGCGCAGTGCGGCGGGCAGGCGGTCGAAGACAGCCGACATGTCGAGGAACCAGGTGTCGCCGTGTGCCTCGGGCGTCTCGATGGCGTGCAGCGCGCTGGCGAGCGCGGGCTCGGAGACGTAGCACATGTCGGTGTGCCACCCGAGTTCGCCGCCGCCCAGATGACCGACGCGCCGGCCGTCCTCGACGATGTTCGAGATGATCATGACCTCGGGCGGCAGCCCGGTGGTGTCGACGATGTCCTCCTGGGTGGGTACCGGTACCGGAGTGCCGAACAGCGCGCCGAACTCGACGAGGTCCGCGGGTGTCAGTTCGCACTGGTGGAACACCAGGACCGGATGGCGCAGCCATGCCTCCTTGATCCGGGGGGCGAGTTCGGGCAGCCGTGCCGACGTGAGCGGTGGCAGGGTCGCGAACGGCGGCGCGGCCGGCTCGGTTCCGTCGGCCGGTGAGTGCGTCATGTGGTCAGTCCTCCTTGCGACAGGGCAGGAGAGGAGCCGGCGAGCCCGCCGAACAGGCTCTCGGTCAGCTCGATGAGTTCGGAGACGGCGAAGCGGGCCAGCGGCGGCCGGCGCAGAAGCTCGACGGCCTGGGCGGACAGGCGTGCGACTTCCCGCAGGGTGGCGGTCGCGGCGTCGGCTTCGTCCAGCAGTTCCATGATCGCCGCGATCTCGGTGTCACCCGGCTCGGGGCCGGTGAGCAGGGCCTGCAGGCGGCTGCGCCCGGCGGGCGCGGACCGCTGGTGGCCGACGACGATCGGGTACGTCTTCTTGTGCCGGCGGAGGTCGCTGCGCAGTGGCTTGCCGTTGCGTTCCTCGCTGCCCCAGAGCCCGCGGAAGTCGTCGATGACCGAGAACGCCGTGGCCACCAGCGCGCCGAACTCACGGAAGGCGAGGCGGACCTCGCGATCGGGGGTACTGACGGCCGCCGCGAGTTCGACCCCGCATCTGATCAGGCAGGAGCGGCCGAGAGCCACCTCTCTGACCTGGTCGAGCGTCATGTCGAGCCGCTTCTCCCAGTCCAGGTCGATGTGCTGGGAGTCGGCCATCTCCAGGCACGAGTCCAGCAGCGTCCTCGACAGGTCCCGCGCCTGGACGTCGGGCCAGGTCCCGTCCAGGTAGTCCTGCAGCGCGTCGAGTCCGACGACGTAGATACCGGCCGCCGCCGTCATCGCGTGCCCGGTGCCGTAGCTGACCCAGAGCGCCGGGCGATTCCGGCGCGTGCGGTCGCGGTCCATGATGTCGTCGAGAATGATGCTGAAGTCGTGCACGAGCTGCACCGCGATCGCCGCCGGTATCGCCCTGCGGTGGTCACCGACGATCGCCCGCGCGGTCAGCAGTGCCAGCAGCGGCCGCACCCGTTTGCCCCGGGCGTTCGCCGTCGCCGGCTCACCGTCGTCCCACGAGCGCCAGGCCATGTGGTCGCTGACCATCCGGCGGAACGTCTCGGACCGCGGCTGCTCGCGATGCAGGAACGCGAACAGCTCCTGGTCGAACTGGCCGAGTAACGCGTCGGGGGTCACGGCCCGACCCGTTCCGCGGCGACCATGAGGTACGCGATCGTGGAGGCCTTGTACCCGTCGATGAACAGCTTCTCGATCGTGTCGCTGTGCTCGCTGCGCCGGCGCAGCTCCCAGTACGGCAGCGCGTCGTCGTCCATCTGGGCGACGTGGTAGGGCACGAATCCCGAGTCCAGCAGTGCGCGCAGGTAGGCCCCGCGGGTGTGCATGGTGCAGGCGTAGTGGCGGTCGATCGCGGAGATGACCTCGCCCGCCGAACCGCTCTCGTCGACCGCCCACGTCGCGAAGACATAGCGTCCGCCCGGCTTGACGATCCGGGCGAACTCCCGGAAGAGCGCGGTGAGGTCGCTGACGTACATGGTGACCTCGTTGGTCAGGGCGGCGTCGACGGACGCGGCCGGCAGACCGGTGCGCAGCATGTTCATGAAGTGGAAGCGGACCTTGGCGTCGCAGCCCCGCTCGCGGGCGCTGCGCTCGGCGAACTCCCGCTGGTACCGGGAGATCGTGGCGCCGTCGACGAAGCAGCCCAGGCGGTCGTGGGCCATGAAGGCCGTGCCGCCCCGGCCCGAGCCGCCGTCGAAGACGCGGTGTTCGGGCCCCAGGTCGCCGAGCAGGTCGAGCAGCCGCTCGGTCTGCGCGTTCTCCAGTTCGTGCAGCCGGCGCTGCACCTCGGACTCGCTCTGCAGCGCGCCGGGCGACCGGTCGAAGTCCCCGATCCCGAAGTGGTGGTGGACGAGGTTCGTCTCCTTGCCGAGCAGCAGGTTGAAATCGTCCTGCTTCTCGTCGTACATCCGGGCGACTTCCCGCTCGTACGCGGTGTCGATGACTGCCCGGCCGCCTGCCGATTCGCTCAGCTCCGACGCGGGCGAGTCCAGCGAGACCTTTCTCATATCTGTACCTCGTCACGATGAGTAGCGGTGAGGGTTGCGGTGGTTGCTCAGCGAGGTGCGATGGCGAGAACGAGTGGTTCGGCGCGCCGCAGGAAGGACACGGGCTGCAGTTTCGCGGGAGCGGTGTCGGTGAGCGTGAACCGGAAGCGCCGCAGCAGGGTCGCCACGACCAGCTTCAGCTCCATCATCGCCACACCGCGGCCGATGCAGACCCGCGGCCCGTATCCGAACGGCAGGAACGCGGCCTTGTGCGCCTCACCGTGGGTGCTGTCCCGGAAGCGGCCGGGATCGAACCGGTCCGGCTCGTTCCAGTGGGCCGGGTCGCGGTGCAGCGCGTACGGCGACACCAGCAGGACCGCGTTGCGGCGCAGCCGGTGGCCCCCCAGGGTGAAGGTCCGCCGCACCCGTCTGCTCAGCAGCCAGCCGGGCGGGAAGAGCCGCATCGCCTCCAGGATCGTGTCCTCCACGTATTCCAGCGCGTGCAGGTCGTCGTACACGAGTGGGCGGTCGGACGGCAGGGAGTCGAGTTCGGCCTCCACCCGGGCCGCGATCTCGGGGTGGCGGCCGAGGAGGTCGAACAGCCAGGTCGCCGCGGTCGTGGTCGTCAGCCAGCCGGCGACGAAGGTCGTCTTCACCTCGGCGAGCAGTTCGTCGTCGGTCCAGCCGGCGCCTGTCTCCTCGTCGCGGCACTCCATCAGCATCTTGAGCAGGCCGGCCCGCTCCGGGGGCTTGGCGCGGTAGTCCTCGATGATCTCGGCGATGCTGGCGTTCAGCCGGGCGACTCCCTCGTCGAACATCCGGTTCGCCGGGGTCGGGAACCAGCGCGGCAGGCCGGCCAGGGCCCAGCGCCGACGCTGGCGGTACTCCAGCCCGTAGTCGAAGGCCCGGGTCAGCTGCTCGGCGGTCTCCGGGACCGCCACGCCGAACATCATCCGTACGATCATGCGCTGGAGGAGGTCCAGCATCGCGGCGCTGCAGTCGACCGATCCGCGGGCGTCGGCGATCGGTTCGAAGCGCGCGACGGTCAGCGCGATCTCGCCCGCCGCGGAGTCGAACAGCTCGGGCAGGTTCGAGGTCCTGAACGCGGGCTGCAACTCGTCGCGCCGTTTGCGCCAGGCTTCGTCCTGCATCGTGAACACCGACTCGCCGAACAGGGCGCCCAGGACGTCGCTGGTGCGGGTCATGCCGACGTCCGCGCGCGGCGCGGTCATCACCGACCGCACCAGATCCGGGTCGTTGACCTGGTAGAACGACCTTCTGCCGAGCCGTCCCAACCGCACGACCGGGCCCTGGCGGCTGGCTTCGCCCAGGTAGGCGATCGGGTCCTTCCGCATCCGGACGATGCCGCCGAAGTACGGAAGCCCCGGCATGGCCGCCGGACGCGCCCGGCCGGCGGGCGCGGCCGGTGCGGCGGCCTCGGTCACCGGCCGGTCTCCGCCGTCCGGCGGAAGTAGGCGTCCGCCCAGCGCTCCAGGGGGCCGGTGAGCTTGGGCGCCACCTCGGCCAGCGCGCCCACGGCCCGGGAGATCCGGTCCCGGATCAGGAATTCGAGGAAGGCGCGGGCCTGGATGTCGTCGAGGATCTCCCGCGTTCTGGCCACGTCCCGCTCGGCGGCCGCGGTGTGCAGCAGGTCGACCAGCTCGTCGCGGCCAGGGTGGTCGAGCGCGAGGGCGTAGGCGAGGGGGGAGGTCACCTTGATGGGGTCCTTCTCCAGGTCGTCACCCCCGCCCCACACTCCCCCGGCGTCGTCGAGCACCTGCACCGCGAATCCGATGTGGTGGCCGAAGATGGCGAGGGCGTCGACCGCCTCGTCCGGCGCCTCCATCGTCAGGGCCGCGCAGCGCAGCAGGCACTCGTAGATCACCGACGACTTCCAGCCGACGAGCTGTTCGTAGAACAACGCGACACGGGTGGCGGTCTGTACCGGGTAGGGCGGCCTGGAACGCAGTTCGGAATAGCCCACGACGTCGAGGTACTCGCCGATCGACGCCGTCAGGCACGCCGAGCCCAGCTCGACGGTCGCCCGGGACACCGCGTGGACCGTCCGGGCGTCGGCCTGCGGGTCGAGTGCCTGCAAGGGGGCGCGCAGGACCTGGTCCTTCAGTGCCAGTACCAGCTCGATGGCTCCGGCACCGCCGAGTTCGCGCCAGTGGTCCGACATCGGATCGCGGTCCACCAGCTGATCGATCGGCGCCGAGAGGTGCACCATCGTGAACCAGCCGCTCAGGACCCGCGCGGAGGCGTCGGAGGGCCGGTGGCCGAACTCGGTGGCGAGCAGGCTCAGCAACGGCTCCCACAGGCGGGTGCGCTTGCGTAAGGACCGGACGAACTCGGCCTTGATGGCGGGATGGCCGTCGAACGCCGGGTAGGAAGCGGCGTGTTCGGCCAGGTTCCATAGGGCGTCATCGCGGACGGGAGCGTTCATCGGCGTCCGACCTCCTCCGGGATCTCGAAGTCGACCATGTCGGTGTCGGTCATCGGGAGCCGCAGCATGCGCTCGTCCTCCGGGCTGGCGAGCAGCGCCGCGAGGACTTCCTCGATCCGCGTGCGCTCGGCCGCCGGGACCGTGTCGGGCAGTCCCGGCGGGCTGCCGGGTTCGGACGAGACGGCCGCCTGGAACAGCCTTGCCAGGTCTACGAGATTGATCGCGTTCACGGCAACAGTCACCTCAGTCATTCCGTTGTGGCGCAAGCCCGCTGACCTAGAACTCGGAGGTCTTCACCACCGTGGGGGCGATGACACGGCCCTCCTCCATGGATTTCTCCATGGCGGCCTGGATGTAGTGGGCGTTGATCCGCGAGATCGCGCTCTTGGCGAGATCGGGGCTCCTGACGACGGAGTTCGCCGCGGTGATCGCGAGTTCGGCCACGGCGGGCCCGCAGTCCGCGAGCAGGTTGCCGCGACGGAAGGTGTTGCCGGCGATGACCGAGGCCGCCGCGTGGATGCTCAGATAGGTGAAGGCGGTGATCAGCTCGGGGAACTCGGCCTGGGCCTTGTGGAGATCCTCGATCAGTGACTTTCCGTCGAGGGAGATCACGGAGGCCATGAAGGTCTCGTAGTCGGTGTGCTTCGCGCCGGAATTCTGGACACTGTCGGCCATACGTCACCTTTCATTGGGTATCGAGGGAACGCCGAAGGAACCCCACTGCGGAACTCCGCGAATATACGCCGGCTCTCGCGCTCGATTCATTCGACTCGTCAGAACGACTGAAATAATCGAACAGGTGCGAACAGATCGGAAGGATTCAGCCGGGTGACAAGGTTGTCAGGCCCGGTGCCCATCGAGACAGGGAAGAAGTAGGAGATTAAAACGCCAGGCCATAGGGTGCGTCGCGGCAATCTTGATCGGAACCTTGCGCGCAGGACAAGTACGCATATGCGCCACTCCTTGATCTCGCGGCCATCGAACGTGCGCGAGCCATTGCCCATTCTCGCCATCGCAGAGCCATAGAGCCTGAAACGCGTCAAAAGATCTCTACGATGTCCGAAAACAGTTCACCGATGTCTCGATGTTTTCGGCACCTGTCGTACCGGTTCTTGAGCGCCAGCGGTTTACCGTACCACGTCCACGACGGCGCGGGGCGGTGAATTCTCCCGCATGGAATCCCTTTACTGGGCCTGGGATCAGAGGGAACGGAGTGCATTTCTGTGACTGCCGTTGCGCGTGCTTCCACGGCCCGTGCGCCTGTTTCAGGCGTCGGAGTCCGGCTTGCCGCGTGCCGCCGCGTACGCCTGGGCCGGTGTCATGGGGACGCCGTCGAGGCTGACCGACTTGTAGGGGCTCACCTGGGCGCAGTCCTTGTCCTGGTCGGCGGTCTGGGCGTGGGCGCCCGCGACCGCGGCTTTCGCGTCGGCGGGCCCCGGAGCGGAGGAGGACGAGCCGCCGGGGTACTTGGTGCCGCTCGTCCAGTCGCTTCCGATGACCAGGATCAGCCCGTTGCCCGGGCCTTGCCGCAGCCGCCCGGCCGGCAGCCCGAGGGCGTCGGCGGCCGTCCGCGCGCGGGCCTCCTGCCCGGCGCCGTACACGAGCGTCGTGGTGGTGGCGTGACGGGGGGCGTTCGCCGTGGTCGTGGCGGGGCTGAAGCCCTGGGCTGTGAGGGCGGCCGCGACGGTGGAGGCGCGACCGGTGACGGTGGTCCCGTTCTCGACCGTCACCGCGATCCGGGACGGGGGCACGGCCGGAGTCGTCGCCGTGGGCCGCGCGGTCGCGGAGGCCGCCGCGGTCTTCTCGCCCGAGCTGGTCGTCAGCGAGTGGTCGCCCGCCATGGCGGCGAAGAGGGAGGTGGCGCCGGAGCCCACCACCACCCGGTCCCGGTTGGCCGGGTCCGGGGCCGTCTGCATGGTGGTGAAGGTCATCCGCTGCGCCGGGACCTTGTTCACGTCGGAGGCGAGCCCGATCAGCTTGCTGACGCTGCCGAGGCCGTCGTCCACGGTCAGCGCCTTCGTGGCGGCGTCCGCGAGGCCGTAGACCGCGGTCGGGTCGGTGAGCGTGCCCGCGCTCTTGAACTTGCGCATCATCGCGCCGAGGAAGAGGTGCTGGGTGCTGGTGCGGCCCAGGTCGCTGCCGTCACCGAAGCCGTGCCGGGAGCGGACGAACTCCAGCGCCGCGACGCCCTTGAGCGTGTGGCTGCCCTGGGACAGTTTCAGGTGCGAGTAGGTGTCGTAGACGTTGTCACTGACACACACGGAGACGCCACCGACCGCGTCGGACATCTTGACGACCCCGGAGAAGTCCAGCTTGACGAAGTGGTCGATGGGGATGCCGGTGAGCTGGTGCACGGTGGCCACCTGGCAGGCCGGGCCGTACTGCAGCGCGCTGTTGACCTGGCCGAGGTAGCCGGCCGTGGACTGGCCGGTCCCCTTGTCGGTGCAGGCCGGGATCCGGGTCATGGTGTCACGGGGAATGCTCATCACCGTGGCGTTGGAGCGGTCGGCGGATATGTGCACCACCATCTCCACGTCCGCGTTGCCTTCCCCGGTCTGGACACCGCTCCTCGCGCAGCCGCCGCCCAGCTCGCAGTCCTCTGCGCTGGTCCGGCCGTCCGAGCCGATCACCAGGATGTTGATCGGAGTGCGGCCGAAGGCGTCCGCCTCCTCCGTACCGCCCTTGCCGTCGAGCGAGACGCTGTGGATGTTGTCGTTCAGGTGCTGGTAGAACCAGAAGCCGACACCGGCCGTGACCAGCAGCAGGAGCGTCAGGCCGATTCCGGCGGTCCGCAGCAGCCGCTTGCCGCGGCTCAGCGGGCGTGACCTGCCCCGTGACACACCGCGCCCGTCCCGCGCGCGGGAGACCGACGCCCTCCCCTCGGCGCGGCCGGCCGCCCGGGGCGCTCTGTCGGATGCGGCCCCGCGTTGTCCGGGCACCCGGAGGGTGTCCCTGCGCGTGGCCTGGCCCCTGCGGCCGTCCCGCGGGTCGCTCATCGTCCTACTCCCCTGAACCTTCGGGCCCGTCCGGCCGGCCCATCCGTGGTACGCGGCGGGCGATGCAGACACCCCGCTTCAATTGCTTAGTTGCGCAATGTAGCAAAGAGATCCGCACGGGCGGCACCGGCCCGTGCGGACGGGCCGGGTCCACCGTCGCCTCGTCGCCCATGGCGCGTACGAACAGCCACCAGGCCCGCGGTGTAGAGGACCAGTACGCCGCCGAGCAACAGGTAGTACAGGCCCGGCAGGGCGGTCAGGCCGAGCACGGGGCCCCACGGGGAAAGGGGCAGGATCAGGCCGATGGCGGCGAGTGCCAGGGCCGCCCACGTGACCGGGCCCGCCGTGCGGCGCTCGGCACCCCGGCGGCCGGCGCGCAGCAGCAGCATCACCAGGGCCTGGGTGAGCAGGTTCTCGGTGAACCACCCTGAGTGGAACGCCGATTCGTCGTCGCCGGTTCCCGGCCCGTACAGGAAGAGCGCGAGAACACCGAAGGTGGCCAGGTCCGCGACGGCGTTGAGCGCGCCGAAACCGATGATGAACCGCAGCAGGGCACGGGGGTCGAGCACGGCCGGACGCCGTAGCACGGCCGGGTGGGGGCGGTCGTGGGCGAAGGACAGCTGGGCCGCGTCGAAGCACATGTTCTGGATCAGGACCTGTGCCGGGAGCATCGGGAGGAAGGGCAGCAGCAGGCCGGCGCCCAGCATCGCGATGACGTTGCCGAGGTTGGAGGAGAGTGTGACGCGCAGGTACGTGGCGATGTTGCCGCCCGCGTGCCGGCCCGCGGCGACGGCGTGGGCGATCGCGGTGAGGTCCTTCTCCGCGAGCACCACGTCCGCGGCCTCCCGGGACACGTCGGCGGCTGCCCGCGGGGCGATGCCGACGTCGGCGGCGCACAGCGCCGGCAGGTCGTTGACGCCGTCGCCGAGGAAGCCGACCGTGTGCCCGGCCCCGCGCAGTGCCCGGGTGACCCGGGCCTTGTGTGCCGGGGTGCAGCGCGCGAAGAGGGTCGTACGGCGTGCCGCTTCGGTGAGTTCGGCGTCGGTGAGGGTGTCGATACGGTCGCCGGTGAGCACGGCGCCCGCACGGCCCCCGGTCGGGATGCCGAGGTCGAGGCAGGCGCGCGCGGCCGTCGCCGGGTGGTCGCCGGTGAGCACTTTGACGCCGACGCCCTGGCCCGCCAGGACCTTGAGCGCGTCCGCCGCGGTGGGCGCGAGCGCGTCCCGCAGGGTCAGCAGGCCGCGGAGGGTGAGCCCGCGTGCGTCGGAGAGTGCGTGGTCGCGCGCCGCGGCGGGGCGCTCGGCCGTCGCGACCGCCAGGACGCGCACACCTCCGCCGGCCTGCCGGGCGGCCAGCTCGCGTACGCGGTCCCGCTCCTGGCCGGCGAGTGCGCAGCGGTCCAGGACCGCTTCGACGTCTCCCTTGACGACCAGGGTGTGCGCGCCGAGCCGCCCGGGCGTTCTGATCAGCGCGGTCGCCAGGCGGCGTGCCGGGTCGAAGGGCACGGCCGCCACACCGTCGTACGCCATGAGCGCGTCCTCGTCCGCGGCGGCCAGGATCGCTTCGTCGAGGGCGTCGGGGCGTGGCAGGTCGACGAGGTGGAGAGTCCACCAGGCGTTCACGGCGGCCCAGTGCAGGACACCGGGTTCGTCTCGGCCGTCCGGGCCGAGTGCGCGGTCGACGACCGCCCGGTCCTGGGTCAGGGTGCCGGTCTTGTCCAGGCACAGGACGTCCATGGTGCCGATGTCGTGCAGCGCGGGCAGCCGTTTGACGATCACCGCGTGGTCGCGGGCCAGCAGCGCGGCTCCCCGGGACAGGCACAGGGTGACCAGGACCGGCAGCATCTCCGGGGTGAGCCCGACCGCGACCGCCACGGCGAACGGCAGCGTCTCCAGACCGCGGTCCCGCAGCGCCGTGTTCGCCATCAGCACCAGCGGCGGAGTCAGCAGCATGAACCGGATGAGGATCCAGGAGATGCCGTGGACGGACCGGTCGAAGGCGCTCGCGCCGGGCCGGTCCGCCGCGCGGCCGCGCACGGCGGCGAACCGGGCGTGCGCGCCGGTCGCGGTGACGACCGCGGTGGCACTGCCGGAGACCACGCTGCTGCCCTGGAAGCAGAGCTGCGGCTGGTCGAACGGCCCGTCGGCGGCGGCGCGGGGCAGGTCGCCGGCGGACTTCGTGACGGGCGCGGACTCCCCGGTCAGCGCGGACTGGTGCACGGTCAGGCCGCTCGCGCGCAGCAGGCGTACGTCCGTCGGCACCAGATCGCCCGGGCCCAGCCGGATCACGTCCCCGGGCACCAGGTCGGCCACGGGGAGTTCGCGGGCCTCCGGTACGGCGTTCTCGGCGGGGCGCCGGAGAACGGTGGCGGTCGTGGCGACCAGTTCGCGCAGCGCGGCCGCCGAACGGTCCGCCCGGTGCTCCCCGGCGGCGCGCAGCACGCAGCTCACCACGACGAGCAGCAGGATCACCGCGGCGGTCGCCCAGGCGGAGACGGCTGCCGACACCAGCCCCAGGCAGCCCAGCACCGCGGTGAAGGGGTCCCGCAGGCTGCGTACGAGCAGCCGTGGCCAGGAAGCCTCGCGGTGGGAGGGAAGAGTGTTCTCACCCAGCCGGGTCAGCCGTTCCTCGGCCTGCGCCTCCGTCAGACCCCGCGGGCCGCTGTCCAGCCGGCGCAACACCTCCAGCACGGTCGGCACGGAAGTTCCTGGACGGGACTCCTCGCCGGACGCCGGCACAGCCATCGGCCGCAGCGTCCCGGCACGCTCCCCGGCAGCGGCCGCGTCCTCAGCCACCGATCCCACGCAGCCGGCGCACCGGCGCCTGGGCGGGCGAGGAGCGCTCGGTCAGCTGTCCGACCATCACCCGCACCACCGTCACGACGTCCGGGTCGGCGACGTAGTAGACCTGCCGTCGGCCCTCACGGCGGGCACCGACGAGACCGGCCAGCTTGAGCTTCGCCAGGTGCTGACTGACCGCGGGCAGCGCACCACCCACCCGGTCGGCGAGATGCGTGACATCACTCTCGTGCTGCGACAGCACCCACATGATGTGCAGCCGGGCCGCGGAGGCGAACAGTCCGAAGGCGGCCGCGGCCTCGGTGAGAACTTCCACGGACGGGTCCTCGAATCCACCGACGCTGCCCGACACCGTTCTCTCCCGTCCCGCCCGCTTCACCGCCTACGTCCGTACGCCCACACAGTGTAGGGGGCGGCCGCCCGGCCTCCGCGAGGGTGCGCGGTGCCGCCGACCGTGGTGATGGTGCCGGGGCGCGGCCATTCGGCGGTGTCGGACGCAGGTCCGAGGAGAACGCCCCGGCAGCCGCACCTGGCGGGCGCGACAGCGGTGTCCCCGGTCACGGCACACCGGACGGCCGCCTCGGTATCGAAGGCCGGGCAGAAATGGGGACCCTTGGTCGACATATCCCGCTCCGTGGGGGATATCCGTGAGTACGTCGGAACCCCACCCCCGGGTTCTCGGCGTCACCACAGCACAACGGAAGGAACACCTCGTGGGCATCATCGCCTGGATCCTGATCGGCCTCATCGCGGGCGCCATCGCGAAGGCCCTGACCCCCGGCAAGGACCCGGGCGGCTGCCTGGTGACCATGCTGATCGGCATCGTGGGTGGCCTGCTCGGCGGCTGGCTCGGCAAGGTGATCTTCGGCGTCCACTCGATCAACGGCTTCTTCAGCCTCTCGACCTGGATCGCCGCGATCGTGGGTTCCGTGATCGTGCTGCTGCTCTACCGACTGCTGACGGGGCGCTCGCGCTGACACCACTTGCACGCACCGAGGAGGCGGCCCCCATGGGGGCCGCCTCCTCGGTGCGTGCGGCCCACTGCCGCGCGACACCGTCAAGACGGCGTCCGGGCCGGCCTCCTCTCACCTGTGCGTGAGTGAGTCGAGAATGAGTGACAGGCCGAAGTCGAAGCGTTCGGCGAAGTCGATGTCCTCCATGTACGGCGCCACGCGTGCGAGCGAGGGATAGCCGCCGGCCGTCAGCGCCGGCGCCAGGGTGTGCTCGGTCTCCCCTCTCAGTGCCTGTTCTTCCTGGGTGAGGCCCAGGGTCAGGTACAGCACGGTCCAGAACGCCCAGGCCGCCTCCCGCTCCCCCAGTCCGCCGGCGAGGAGTGCCTCCAGCAGCGTGTCGGCGAACCTCAGCGTCCCGGGCTCGGCGGCGTAGGTGCCGGTCACCAGCGCGGCGCCGTCGCGGTGGGCCAGCAGGGTGGCCCGGTAGCGGTGGGCGAGTTCGCGCACCCGCTCGCGCCAGTCGCCGGGCAGGTCGTCCAGCGGCACTTCGGCGGCGATCGCGTCCGCCATCAGTTCCAGCAGCCGCGACTTGGTCTTGGCGTGCCACAGCACCGTGTTCATGCGGACGCCGAGCCGGTCGGCGGTGCCGCGCACGGAGACCGCGTCCGCGCCCCGCTCGTCGAGCAGTCCGAGCGCCGCCCTCACCACCGCTTCGGGACCGAGCTTCGCCCGGCTGCCGTCGTCCCCGCTTGCTTGATTCTTGGTCACTGACCTAGTCTACTGGAAGCAGTCGATTGGTCACTGACCAAGACGAGGTCGGTGGCTGCTCCGAAGGAGGGGCCATGACGCATAGGGAGCGAACGCCTCAAATGACACGAACTGACCGGATGGGCGGGACGAGCAGGGCGGACGAGAGCGGCGGGAGCGGTACTGAGGACCGTGTCGTCATCGTCGGGGCGGGCCCCGTGGGGCTGTGGCTCGCGGCCGAGCTGCGGTTGCGGGACGTGCCGGTGACGGTCCTGGAGACACGCGAGCACCCCGACCCGCACTCGCGGGCCCTGACCGTGCATCCGCGGACCCTGGAGGTGCTGGACTGCCGGGGCGTGGTCGAGCCGTTCCTCAGGGACGGGGTCCGCATCCCCAGCGGTCACTTCGCCGCGCTCCGCGAGCGGATGGACTTCGCTCCGCTGGACACACCGTTCCCGTTCACCCTCGCGCTCCCCCAGGCGCGTACCGAGGAGCTGCTCGCCGCGCACGCGACGAGCGCCGGTGCCGAAGTGCTGCGCGAGCACCGGGTCACCGGGCTCCGGCCGGGAACGGACCACGTCGACGTGACCGTCGAGGGGCCGCACGGCAGCGAGCTGACGCGGGCGGCGTACGTGGTGGGCTGCGACGGCACCCGCAGCACCGTGCGCCAGGCCGCGGGCATAGATTTCCCCGGCACACCGGCGACACTGTGGGCCTGGCTCGGGGACGTGGTCCTCGACGCGCCGCCCGGGACACCCTCGTTCTCGGGGCCGCACGGCAACCTGATGGTCTTCCCGCTCCCGGGCGGCGTCAGCCGGATCGTCGGCAACGATCCGGTGAGCCTGCGGCCGGACCATCCCGGCGAGCTGACCTTCGAGGAACTGCGCGCCACGGTCACCCGCATCGCGGGCACCGACTTCGGGATGCGCGATCCGCGCTGGCTCTCGCGGTTCGGCAACGCCGCCCGGCAGGCGGCCCAGTACCGCAGCGGCCGGGTGCTGCTGGCCGGGGACGCGGCGCACATGCACTTTCCCGCGGGCGGGCCGGGGCTGAACGTCGGCATCCAGGACGCGACCGCCCTGGGCTGGAGACTGGCCGCCGTCTTCCACGGCTCGGCCCCGGACGAACTGCTCGACACCTACCACGCGGAACGCCACCCCGTGGGCACCGAGCTGCTGATGCACACCCAGGCGCAGGCCGGGCTGATGACGACGTACTCCAACGAGGGCCATGCGCTGCGTGCGCTGCTCGGACAGCTCATCACCACCGTCCCGGAGTTCAGCCTGACGCTGGCGGAGCGGCTGTCGGGGCTGTCGGTCGCCTATCCTCCGCGGGAGCCGGACGCGCACCCGCTGACCGGACAGCGGGCGCCGGACCTTCGGTTCACCAGCGGAGTACGACTGTTCGAGCTGCTGCGCGACGGACGCCACGTGCTGCTGGACCTCACCGGCGAGTCCGGAGCCGAAGCCGTCGGCCCCCGTACGGACGTGGTCTTCCACAGCGCGCGGCTCGCCACCCCGCGCCCCGCCTGGTCGGCCGTCCGCGCGGCCCTCGTCCGCCCGGACGGTCATGTGGCCTGGGCGAGCGACACCGAGGACGCCCGCCACGCCCCCGCCACCGCAACCGCCACGGCGGGCACGGTCTTCCACTGACTCCGGTGCGGTGGTTCTGCGCACAGCGTGGGCGCGCCGTCTCTCCGCACGGCGTGGGCGCGCCGTCGTGGATCGGGGGCTGCGTGTTCCGCGCTCCCGAACCTCCGATGGCTCGCCCACGCCTTCCTGTGCCTGGAGTGCGGGCCTGTCCGGGCGATCGCGGGAGGTGCGGCAGCAATGCGCGCATCATGAGCATGGTCGATAGGGGAATCGGCTCAGTGCCCTGTCGGGTGGGTGTCGGTCGTCTGTCGGGGACAGCCGGTCCGGCGTCGGCGTTCTGTAGGCCGGTCCTGACACGGTTTCAGGAAAGCTGCCGGAGACCGGCGGTCCCGACCCCGAGGAGTCACCATGCGCACCCCCGTCACGATCATCGGCGCCGGGCTCGGCGGACTCACACTGGCCCGCGTCCTGCACGTGCACGGCATCCCGGCCGTGGTCCACGAGGCCGAGTCCTCCCCGACCGCCCGCGCACAGGGCGGGATGCTCGACATCCACGACTACAACGGACAGCTCGCGCTCAAGGCGGCCGGCCTCATGGACGAGTTCCACGCGATAGTCGTCGAAGGCCGCCAGACGATGCGGCTCGTCGAGCAGGACGGGACCGTCCTGCACGAGATGGCCGACGACGGCACGGGCGGACGCCCCGAGGTACAGCGCGGGGAACTGCGCCGCATCCTGCTCGACTCGCTCCCGGCCGCAGCCGTCCGGTGGGGCCGCAAGGTCAGCGGCACCCGCGCCCTGGGCGGGGGCCGCCACGAGGTGACGTTCGCCGACGGCGGCACCGTCGTCACGAACCTGCTGGTCGGCGCGGACGGCGCGTGGTCGCGGGTACGGCCGCTGCTCTCCGGCGCCGCACCCGAGTACGTCGGCACCTCGTTCGTCGAGACTTACCTGTACGACGCCGACACCCGGCACCCGGCCGCCGCGAAGGTGGTGGGCGGCGGCTCGATGATCGCCCCCTCTCCCGGCAAGGAGATCTTCGCTCACCGGGAGAGCGGTGACACCCTGCACGCCTACGTGGCGTTGTCCAGGCCGCTGGACTGGTTCGCCGCCGTCGATTTCACCGACGCCTCCGCCGCGGCCGCGCGGATCGCCCGGGAGTTCGACGGCTGGGCGCCGGAGCTCACCGCGCTGATCGCGGACACCGACATCGCCCCCGTCCTGCGCCCCCACTACGCCTTGCCGGCCGGGCACCGGTGGGAGCGGGTGCCGGGCGTGACCCTGCTCGGTGACGCCGCCCACCTCGCCGCCCCGAACGGCGAAGGCGCCAATCTGGCCATGCTCGACGGTGCCGACCTCGGGAAGGCCCTCGCCGCGTACCCCGACGATGTGGAGGCCGCGCTCACCGCGTACGAACAGGCCGTGTTCGCCCGCGGTGCCGAGCCCGTCACGTTCGACGGCGCGGAGGTCCACGGGATCGACTCCGAGAACAACACGGCCCGGGCCATGCTCAAGATGATCACAGAGCCGAGTAGCTAGGCTCGTCCTGTCGACGCGGCTGCCGGGCTTCCCGGAGGGGCCCGGCGCCGTGGCGTGGGCGCCTGTCGCCCTACGGCTGCCGCGGGCCGGAGGCAGTGGCCCCGGCGGTCATGACCGGAGTCCGGCCAGCGCCTCTTCAACCGTGGGGTAGATGACGAAGACCTGGTCGAGTCCCGTGATGCGCACGATCCGTTCCAGGCCGGAGTTGAGTCCGGCCATGCACAGGGTGGCGCCGGCGGCCTGGGCGCGCTGGTAGGTGCTGATGAGCGCGGTCAGGCCCGTGGAGTCGCAGTATTCCAGCTCTGTCAGATCGACGATCACGTCTGCCGCAGGAGTGAAGGTCATGCCGGCCACTGCCTGGTTGAGATGTGACGAGGTGTGGTGATCGAGGTCACCGCTCACTCGCAGCAGCAGCCGACCGCTGGGGTGCGACTCCTGAGAGATCAGCAAAGGGCGTTCTGCGTCGGTCACCTTTTCTCCTGTGGGACGACCTGTGGGACGAGCGGACGAGCGGCAACGCCGTGAGGGTGCCCTGTCATCGGCTCGTGTCCTCCGCTGCTGTGCTCTGCCGGGCCGGGCACCCCGGGGGCCTGCGTGTCGGGTTCCCGGATCAACTGGTTTATCCTACGTAGTCGTACCTCTCGCGGAGGACAGCAGCGGAGCTTCAGGCAGCGGAGCCCGGTCTTCACCACAGTACGTCCCTCCCGGTCATCCGAGTGAGCCGGGGCGGTGACGACGACGCCCGGACGGGCGGAGCGGACGCGCTCACCCGTCGTACGGCGTCGTGCAGGGTGCGGGTTCGCTCATGGACACAGGTCGGACCCGCCCGTGCGACACGGGGGCGAGCGGTCGTGACGGGCCGGCCCACGGACAGGCCGGCCCGCAGGGCAGCGTTTGACAGGCGTTCGGACGAACGGAAAGGCCGCGGCATGTCGCACTCAGAGGACGCCCAGCAGCAGGCACCCACAGCGGCCTGGGCTGACGTGTTCTGCGCCGACAGCGAGGTCGGCCCCGACCTCGCGCTGGTCGACTGGGCGGCGACTCCGCTGGGTCCGCCGTCCGGCTGGCCGCAGAGTCTGCGGACGGCGGTCAGCATTCTGCTGTCGTCCCGGTTCCCGATGTGGATGGCGTGGGGGCCGGACCTCACTTTCTTCTGCAACGCCGCCTACCGGCGCGACACCCTGGGACGCAAGTACCCCTGGGCACTGGGCCGGCCGGCCGCCGAGGTGTGGGCGGAGATCTGGGACGACATCGGGCCCCGCATCGACCGGGTCCTGGACACGGGTGAAGCGACCTGGGACGAAGCGCTGTTGCTGTTCCTGGAGCGTTCCGGTTACACGGAGGAGAGTTACCACACCTTCTCCTACAGTCCGCTGCGGGACGATTCCGGTGCCGTGGTCGGCATGCTGTGCGTGGTCAGCGAGGACACCGAACGCGTCATCGGTGAGCGGCGGATGGCCACCCTGCGCGACCTGGGTTCCGACCCCAGCGTCATCCGTACCGGACGGGAAATGCTGTCCTTCGCCGGACAGCAGCTGAGCCGCAACACCAAGGACCTCCCCTTCACCCTGACCTACCTCTTCGAGGACGACGGCTCCGCCCGGCTGGCGACCGCCACCGGTATCCCCGGCGGCCATCCGGCGGCCCCCTCGGTGCTGCGCACGGACGAGCCGCAGACGGTGTGGCCCACGGCCGCCGCGGCCCACGGGGAGTCCGTGCTGGTCCCGCTGGAAGGCTCCGCGTTCGACGCCCTGCCGTCCGGGAGTTGGGACAAGCCACCCACCCAGGCCCTGATCGTGCCGCTGCTCCAGCAGGGCAACACGCCCTACGGGTTCCTGGTGGCCGCCCTGAACCGGTACCGCGTCCTCGACGACGGCTACCGGGGCTTCGTCGAGTTGACCGCCGGCCACCTGGCGTCGGGCATCAGCAGCGCCCGGACCTACCAGGCCCAGCAGCAGCGTGCGGAGGAACTGGCGGAGCTGGACCGCGCCAAGACGACGTTCTTCTCGAACATCAGCCACGAGTTCCGCACCCCGCTGGCCCTGATCATGGGCCCGCTGGAGGAACTGCGCGGCCGGCTCGGCCAGGACGACCCGGGGGTGCGCCAGGAACTCGACCTCATGCACCGCAACGGGCTGCGGCTGAGCAAGCTGGTCAACACGCTGCTGGACTTCTCCCGGATCGAGGCCGGCCGGATGCAGGCCACCTACGAACCGGTCGACCTGGCCGCCGCGACCAGCGAACTGGCCAGCGTGTTCCGCTCCGCCGTCGAGAAGGCGGGCCTCGGCTTCGACATCGACTGCCCGCCCATGGACGAGCCGGTCCACGTCGACCGGGACATGTGGGAGAAGGTGGTCCTCAACCTGCTCAGCAACGCGCTGAAGTTCACCTTCGCGGGTTCCATCCGTGTCACCGTGCGGCGGGAGGACGGCTGGGCGGTGGTCCGGGTCGCCGACACGGGCATCGGCGTCTCCCCCGCGGAGATGCCGCGCCTGTTCGAACGATTCCATCGCATCGAGAACGCCCGCTCGCGCTCCAACGAAGGCAGCGGCATCGGTCTCGCCCTCGTGAAGGAACTCGTCGGCCTGCACGGCGGCACCATCACCGCCGAGTCCGCCGAGTCCCAGGGCACCTCCTTCACCATCCGGCTGCCGCTCGGCACGGGTCACCTGCCCGCGGCGGCGGTCGCCGGCGGCCAGGGCAGCACGGCGGTCTCCACCATCGCCGACCCCTATCTGCAAGAGGCCCTGCGCTGGCTGCCCTCGGACCGGGCCGACCGCCGGGCCGGCCCGGAGCGGCTCCCGGACGACGGGTCCGTGATGTCCCGTGGAGCGGACGCCCCGTCGTCCGCGAGGGTGCTGATCGCGGACGACAACGCGGACATGCGCGAATACCTCACCCGCATCCTGACCGGTGCCGGATACCGGGTCGACGCCGTCACCGACGGGCAGGAAGCGCTGGACGCCATCCGCGGCAACGCGCCCGACCTCGTGGTCAGCGACGTGATGATGCCCCGGCTGGACGGACTGCAACTGGTCGGGGCACTGCGCGGCGACCCGCGCACGGTCTCCGTGCCGGTGCTGCTGCTGTCCGCGCGGGCCGGGCAGGAGGCGTCCATCGAGGGACTGCACGCGGGTGCCGACGACTACCTCGTGAAGCCGTTCGCCGCGGCCGAACTGCTCGCCCGGGTACGGGGCAACGTCGAGCTGGCACGGTTGCGCGGCCACCACGCCCGCTGGCGCACCGCCCTGGTGGACTCGCTGCAGGAAGCCTTCTTCGTCTGCGACGAGGACGGGGCCGTCGTCGAGGTCAACGCGGCCTTCACCGGCATCCTCGGCTACGGGCCGGAAGACCTTCCCTACGCTCCGGTCCATCCGTGGTGGCCGGACGCCGCCACCGATCCCGAAGCGCACCGGCAGGTCGCCGAGGCCTTCGAGCGGCTCCTCGGCGAATCCAAGGGCTCCTACACCATTCCCGTGTCCCATCGCGACGGTCACCGGCTGTGGGTGACGGCCACCTTCGCCCATGTCCAGGACCCCGACAGCGGGCGCCGGGTCACGGTCGGCACCTTCCGGGACGTGACGGCCGAGCACTACGCCGTGCAGCGCGAGAGCGCGCTCGCGTCCCTGAGCACCGGCCTGTCCCAGGCCACGAGCCTTCCGGAAGCCCTCTCCGGCGCCCTGGACCGGCTTCAGGAGCTGTGGCGGGCCCGGTGCGTGCTGGCAGCCGTCTTCGAGGGCGGCGACGAACCCTCGCTCACCGCCACCGACGCCACCGCCTGGCAGCAGCTTCCGGCCGAGCGCCGGCGCGCCATCGCGGACATGCGGCAACGGCCCGTGCTCACGGCGGTCCCCGGCGACACCGGAGCCGTCGTCCGCATCGAGCACCCGGCCGGACCGATGGTCGTCTGGATCGACCTGGGCGAACGCCGTCCCTTCACCGAAGAGGACCAGCTGCTGCTCTCGCTGCTGGCCGGTCACCTCGCCCAGGGCCTGACCCGCGCCCACCAGATCGACCAGCAGCGCGAGACCGCCCTCGCTCTGCAACGCGCCATCCTCGGCCCGTCCCGGCTGCCGGACGGGTTCGCCGTCCGCTACGAGCCCGCCACCCAGCCCCTGGAGGTCGGCGGCGACTGGTACGACACCATCACCCTGCCCGACGGCCGTATCGGCATCGTCGTCGGCGACTGCGTGGGCCGTGGTCTGGAAGCCGCCAGCGTCATGGGACAACTGCGCAGCGCGTGCCGCGCCCTGCTGCTGCAGGACGCCAGTCCCAGCCAGACGCTGATGGCCCTGGACCACTTCGCCGCGACCGTCCCGGGCGCGATGTGCACCACCGTCTTCTGCGCCGTCCTCGACCCGGAGACCGGCCGCCTGACGTATTCCAGCGCCGGGCATCCGCCGGGCATCCTCACCCACCCGGACGGCTCCACGACGCTCCTGGAGGGCGGGCGTTCACTCCCGCTGGCCGTCCGCCCGGGACGGCAGCGCCCGGAGGACGAGTGCGTCATGCCCGCGCGCGGCACCCTGCTGCTCTACACCGACGGTCTCGTCGAGCGCCGGCGGCGTCCGCTGGACGCGGGCATCGGCCAGGCCAGCGAAGCCGTGCAGAACGGCCGCGACGCCGCTGTCGACGACCTGGCCACCCAGGTCATGACCCAACTGGCCCCCGCGGACGGGTACGACGACGACGTCGCCCTCCTCCTGTACCGCCACCCCGCGCCCCTGGAGGTGTCCTTCCCCGCGGAGTCCGCCCAGCTCGCCCCGGTCCGCAAGGCGCTGCGCAGCTGGCTGGCCCAGTGCGAGCTGCCGCCGAACACCGTGCAGAACATCCTGGTCGCCGTCGGCGAGGCCTGCGCGAACGCCATCGAGCACGGCCACCGCGACGCGCCCGGCGACACCGTCCGCCTGCGCGCCGAAGCCCTGGTGCACGATCTGCGCCTCACCGTCACCGACACCGGCCGGTGGAAGCACCCGCAGCCGGAGCTCAACACGCACCGGGGGCGCGGGGTGAACTTGATGCGTTCCCTGATGCAGCAGGTCACCATCACGCCCACGACCACCGGCACCACCGTCGACATGCATACGAGGATCGCCTGATGACCACTCCGCTCACCCTGGAACCCGGCCGCCGTGACGACGGCACCCGGCAGCTCACGGTCACCGGTGAGGTCGACATGAGCAACGTCGGCCTGCTCGCCGAAGCGCTCGACGGCCACCCCGGGCCCCTCGTGCTGGATCTGACGGCGGTGGAGTACCTGGACAGCGCGGGCCTCAGCGTGCTCTTCGCGCACGCCGACCGGCTCGAACTAATCGTCACCACCCTGCTGGCTCCGGTGATGAGCATTTCGGGCCTGGCCGATCTGGCCACGGTGCGCGGGCTCGAACCCGGAGCGTGATGCCGCCGGGTCCGCCGGCGGCGCCGTACCGGCGAGAGCGGCCGGCCCGGGCCATCAGGTGATCCCGATGATCCCGGGCCCCGGCCGGGCAAGTTCAAGCACATGGAGCATGGAAGGAACGTCGGCATGGATGTCCGCCGCAGGAACAACGTCCTGGTCACCGGGCCCGCCGAGGGGCGGGTGGTGGTGCTGGCGCACGGCTTCGGCTGTGACCAGAACATGTGGCGCCTCCTCGTGCCCGCCCTGGCGGAGCGCTACCGGCTGGTCCTGTTCGACTACGTGGGCTCCGGCGGCTCCGATCTGTCCGCCTGGGACGAGGAGCGGTACTCGTCGCTGGACGGCTACGCGCAGGACGTGGTGGACATCTGCCGGGAACTGGACCTGCGCGAGGCGGTGTTCGTCGGGCACTCGGTCAGCGCCATGGTCGGCGTACTGGCCGCGCGGACCGCGCCGGAACGCATCGGGGCGCTGGTGATGGTGGCTCCCTCACCCTGCTACATCGACGACGAGGGCTACCGCGGCGGCTTCAGCACCCAGGACATCGACGAGTTGCTCGCCTCGCTGGAATCCAACTACCTGGGCTGGTCCTCCGCGATGGCCCCCGTCATCATGGGCAACCCGGACCGGCCGGAACTCGGGCAGGAACTGACCAACAGCTTCTGCGCCACGGACCCCGACATGGCCCGGGTCTTCGCCCGTACCACCTTCCTGTCCGACAGCCGGGACGACCTCGAGAGCGTGACGGTGCCGACGCTGGTCCTGGAATGCACTCAGGACGTCATCGCGCCGCGCGAGGTCGGCGCCTACGTGCATGCCGCGATCCCCTCCTCCCGCCTGGTCACGCTGAACGCCACCGGCCACTGCCCCCAGCTGAGCGCGCCCGAAGCCACCGCCGAAGCCGTCCTCGGCTTCCTCAAGGCCCTGCCGTGATGTGCCGGTCGGGCGAGCAGCCGGAACCACCGGACAGCGAGACCCACACCGACACCGCTTTCACCGCACTGCTGGAAGACAGCGCGGAAGACCTGTACGAGTCGGCGCCCTGCGGCTACCTGTCCACGCTGATGGACGGCACCGTCGCCAAGATCAACGCAACCCTGCTGCAGTGGCTCGGCCTGGAACGCGAGCACGTCGTCGGACGCATGCGGTTCGCCGACCTGCTCACGGTCGGCGGCAAGCTCTACCACGAGACCCACTTCGCGCCGCTGCTGCGCATGCAGGGCCGGCTGCGGGGCATCGCCCTGGAGATGAGGTCCCCCGGCGGGCGACTTCCCGTACTGGTCTCGTCCGTCATCAAGCACGGCAGCGGTGGTGAGCCCCTGCTGATCCGCACCACCGTCCTCGACGCGACCGACCGGCGCGCCTACGAGGAAGAACTCCTGCGCCGGCAGCGCGACGCGCAGGAGGCACGCGCGGCGGCGGAGGAGGCGTACGCCCAGATCGCGGAGACACGCCGGCAGGCCGAGACGGACCGGGCCAGGCTGACCGACGCACTGGCCGTCCTGCAGAAGTCGCTCGTGCCCAGCACGCTGCCCGTCATGCCCGGCATGGAGACGGCCACCTACTACCACACCGCCTATCCCGACCAGTTGGGCGGCGACTTCTACGACGTGTTCGCGCTGGACGGCGGCCGGTGGGCGTTCTTCATCGGCGACGTGTGCGGCAAAGGGCCCCAGGCGGCGGCGCTGACCTCCCTGGCCCGCTACACCCTGCGTGCCGCCGCCCTCCACGACCCCGAACCCGCCGCGGCGCTGGAGACGTTGAACGCCGTCCTGCGGGATCGGTACGCCGCGGACGGTGACCCGCGCTACTGCACAGCCATCTTCGGCACCATCGAGCCGGACCCCGAGACCGGTCAGGTCGCCATCCGTCTGGCCTCGGGTGGGCATCCGCCGGCTCTCGTCCTGCGAGCCGGCGGGCGTGCCGGCTTCCTGCCCACCCCGGGCGGATTCCTCGTCGGAGTCCTGCCTGCCGCGCCCTTCACCACCGCCGAGACCACCCTCGGCCCCGGCGACACGATGGTCCTCTACACCGACGGCCTCACCGAGGCCCGCACCGGCCCCAGCCGCGCCAGCTTGTACGGCGAAGAAGCCCTGCTCGCCTTCGCCACCGCCCACGCGCCCGCGTCGGCCCCCGAAGTCGTCTCCGAGCTGCGTGGCTTGCTGGAGGGCTTCGGGGACGGCCTCGACGACGACACCGCCCTCCTCGCCCTCGGAGTACCCCCTTCCCGGTCCTAGTGTCGTCGAATTCCCGCCTGCCCCGCGACGCCCGGCACGGCGAGAGCACGCACCAGACGCCGCGATGCCGTCCTCCGGGCGACGACGGGAATGTGACGGCAGGGCCTAGAGGACCCCTTCCTCCATGCCCGCCGGCCGGCCGGGCGCCGAGGTGTCCCCCGTGCGGGCGAGGTCCGCGAAGGCGCTGACGGTCGGGTGGGCGAAGAAGCGTCCCAGGGGCAGCCGTACGCGCAGTTCCCCGGCGGCTCGCTCGACGAGCCGGACCGCCTTGACGCTGTCGCCGCCCAGGGTGAAGAAGTTGTCCTCGGGCTCGCGTACCGCGACTCCGAGGACGCTCTCCCAGAGCCGCGCGACCGACTGCTCGACCGGGTCGAGTTCTCGGGCCGGCGCGTCCTCACCGGAACGCCGGTCCGAGGCCGCGGCCACAGCGGTGACGACTCCCCGGCGGTCCACCTTGCCGTTGGCGGTCAGCGGGAGCGACGGCAGCACGGCCAGCCGGCGCGGCACCATCGCGTCCGGCAGCCTCTCGGCCAGCCAGCGCGGCAGCGCCGCGGTGAGCGCCGTACCGTCGTACGTGCCGGCGGGGACGACAGCGGCCACGAGTTCGCGTGCGGCACCGGCGCCCGAGACAGCGACGGCGCAGCGGGTCACCCCCGGGTGCGCGGACAGGGCGGCCTCGATCTCCCCCAGCTCGATGCGGTGCCCGCGGACCTTCACCTGGTCGTCGGTGCGGCCGAGGAACTCCAGCACCCCGCCGGGCCGGTACCGGCCCCGGTCGCCGGTGCGGTACCAGCGGCGCCCGCCGGACGTGACGAAGCGCGCGGCGGTGAGATCCGGGGAGCCGCGGTAGCCACGGGCCAGTCCGGCTCCGCCGATCCACAGTTCGCCGGGCACCCAGTCGGGCCGGTCCTGGCCGCCGCGCGGATCGACGACCCGGTAGTTCTGGTTGCGCAGCGGCCTGCCGTACGGGATCGACGGCCAGCCCGGGAGCGGTCCCTCGACGTCGTGGGCGTTGGACCAGATCGCCGCCTCCGTGGCACCGCCCAGGCCGACGAGGCGGCAGGAGGGGAGCAGGGCGGACAGGCGGCCCGGCAGGTCGAGGCCGATCCAGTCGCCGGACAGCAGGGCCAGCCGCAGGGTGCCGGGCACCCGGCCGGGCTCGTGCTCGGCGACCGTCAGCAGCATGTCGAGCAGTGCCGGGACCGTGTTCCACAGCGTCACCCCGTGCCGGACGCAGAGGTCGGCCCACCGCTGGGCGTCGCGGCGTTCCTCCTCCGCGACGACGACCAGCGCGCCGCCGGCCGACAGCAGTCCGAAGACGTCGTACACCGAGAGGTC
Organism: Streptomyces sp. NPDC047017; assembly: GCF_040644175.1. Taxonomy (NCBI): domain Bacteria; kingdom Bacillati; phylum Actinomycetota; class Actinomycetes; order Kitasatosporales; family Streptomycetaceae; genus Streptomyces; species Streptomyces sp. NPDC047017. The sequence continues at coordinate 69,876 of NZ_JBEYVW010000011.1, forward strand.
GAAGTCGAGGGCGGACACGGCCAGGACGCGGTCGTCCGCGCCTGCCCCGTAGCGGTCGTTGATGTCCTCGATGGTGTTGGCGGCGGCGCCGTGGGTGATCTCCACGCCCTTGGGGTCACCGGTGGACCCGGAGGTGAAGATGACGTACGCCGGCTGGTCCGGTGCGGCGACGGCCGGGGCGGTGACGGGCTCGTGGCGGTCGGCCTCGCCCAGGGGCAGGCAGAGGGCCGGCCAGTCGTCGGCGGTGTCCCCGGTCAGGGCCAGGCGGATGCCCGCTCCGGCGAGAACGCGGTCGCGGCGGACGCGTGGCTGGTCGACGCCGACGGGGACGTAGGCGGCTCCCGCGGCGAGAACGCCGAGGACCGCGGCGATCTGGTCCGGGCCCTTGGGCAGGCAGACGGCGACCGGTTCGCCCGGGGCCACGTCGTGCGCGGCCAGCAGGGCGGCGACGCGGCGGGCCCGCAGGGACAGCTCGCCGTAGGTCACGCACCGGTCCGGGCCGTCCATGAGCACCGCCGGGGCGTCCGGGCGGGCGGCGGCGTGGCGGAAGAAGGGCGCGTGCAGGCAGGTCTCCCGCCGGGGTGCGGCGGTGTCGTTGGCGCGGTCGCGCAGGGCACGCTGCGCCGGCGGCAGGGCGACCGGGCGGGGGGCGTTCCAGTCGGCCGCCAGCAGGGCGTGCAGGTGTGCCGTGTACGCCGAGAACATGGCGTCCAGGACACCTTCGGGGAACAGTTCCTCCACCGCGTCCCAGTGCAGGTCGACGACCGTTCCGTCGGGCGTGCGCCGCTCGACGGCCTGGTGGTCCAGCCACACCTGCGGGGTCTGGGTGATGCCGTACACCTGATCGGTGAAGACTCCGGCCTCGTCGTCGCCGGCGTCCAGGCCGAGGGCGCTGGTGAAGACGACCGGCATGGTCACGTCGGCCTGGCCGGTGCGGCGGGCGAGCCGGCGCAGCACCTGGACGGCGGACAGGCAGCGGTGGTCGAGGGCCTGCCACAGCTCGCGCTGGGTGCGGCGGGCGCCCGTCAGCCAGGTTTCGTCCGGGCGGTGCTCGTGGCCGACCAGGACCAGGGAGGTGAAGTCGCCCAGGACGCGGGCGATGTGCGGATGGGCCTCGCGCCGGTCGAACAGCGTCAGGTTGACGGTGAGATCCCGTTCGGAACTCCACAGGGAGAGCACCTCGCAGTACGCCGTCAGCAGGACGGCGGACGGGGTGACGCCGTGGGCGCGGGCGCGTTCCTCCAGCGCGCGGCGGGCGCCGGCGTCGAGGACCGCGGTGCGCCGCGCGAAGCGCGGCCGGGCGATCTCGGCCGGGTCACGGGCGAGCGGCAGCCGTGGTGCGGCGGGGAGGGTGTCGAGCCGCTTCTCCCAGTGGCGTTCGGCCGCCGCGAGTTCTTCCGGGTCCGCGCGGCCCGCGAGCACGTGGTCCCGGAAGGAGACGTCCACCGGCGGCAGTCCGGCCTCCGGGTCGGTGTACAGCGCGGACAGCTCGGAGTAGAAGGTGAGGATGCTCAGCGCGTCCAGGATGAGGTTGTCCATGCCGACGGCGAGTCGCGTGCGCTCGCCGTCGCGTACGGCGGCGACGCTGAACAGCGGCCACCGGCCGGGGTCGAAGACATGGTGCGACCAGGTGTCGCGCAGGGCGGCACGGTCCGCGTCGGGATCGGGTCCGGCGTCGCCGGCCCGGACGGTGAAGCGGGGCACGTCGGTCAGGACGCGCTGGTTGCCGTCGGCGTCGAAGACGGCGCGCAGCATCTCGTGCCGGGCGACGAGGCGGTTGACGGCCTCCTCCAGCCGTGCCACGTCGAGGCCCGGGATGTCGTACTCGCGGTAGAAGTGGCAGCCGACCCCGCCCAGGGGGAATTCCTCGCCGCGCCCGAGCCAGTAGGCGAGCTGGACGTCGGTGGGCGGGAAGGGGTCGTGCCGGTGCTCGGGGTCGGGCGCGGGCGGCGGGGGGAGGGGCCGGGCCGGGCCCAGGTGGAGGGTGTCGGCGAAGTCGGCCAGGACCGGGTGGGCGAACAGGGCGCTGAGGGCGGCCCCCTGGGCGCCTTCCGCGCGGAGCCGGGTGAGGAGCCGGGTGGCCACCAGTGAGTCGCCGCCCAGGGCGAAGAAGTCGTCGGTGCGGCCGGGGCCCGTCCCGGACATGCGCAGGACGTCCTTCCAGAGGGCGGCGACGAGTCGTTCGGCCTCGGTGCGGGGCGGTTCGTGGCGCTGTGGCGCGGCCCGCCCCGTGCCGGAGGCGGCCAGTTCGCTCACGCGAGCGGCGACGGCGGCGCGGTCGGTCTTGCCGTTGCGCGTCAGGGGAAGCGAGGTGAGCACCACGGTGGCGTCGGGGACCATGGGGGGCGGCAGGAGGGCGCCGAGGTGTTCCTTCAGGTGCGCGGGCGACGGCAGCCGTCCGGGGGCCGGGACGACGGCAGCCGCCGGCCGGTGGTTCGGCAGCAGCACCGCGACGGCCTTGGCCACTTCGGGGTGGGTCGTCAACGCCGCCTCGATCTCCCCCAGTTCGACGCGGTGCCCGCGCACCTTGACCTGGTGATCGGTGCGGCCGAGGAAGTCCAGGGTGCCGTCGGGACGGTAGCGGGCGCGGTCCCCGGTCCGGTACCAGCGCAGGCCGTCGTGGTCGACGAAGCGTTCGGCGGTGCGGCCGGGGTCGCCGCGGTAGCCGCGGGCCACTCCCCCGCCGCCGATCCACAGCTCGCCCGGCACCCAGTCCGGGCGGTCCCGGCCCAGCGCGTCCACGACCCGGCAGCGGACGCCGGTGAGCGGCCGGCCGTAGGGGACGATGCCCCAGTCGCCGGGGACGGGGAGGACGACGTCCTGCCAGGTGGAGTGGATGGCCGTCTCGGTGGTGCCGCCGAGCCCGGCGAAACGGCAGTCGGGCGCCTGGCGGGCGAGACGTCCGGCGAGGTCCGCGGTGACGCGGTCGCCGCCCAGCAGGACCGCCCTCAGCGGCAGCGGCCGGGGCGCGGCGCCCGCGGCCCCCGCTTCGGCCTCGGCGACGGTGAGCAGCATGTCGAGCAGGGCGGGCACGCAGTTCAGGACGGTCGCCCGGTGCGTGTGCGCCAGGCGCAGCCACGCGTCGGCGTCACGGCGTTCGGGCTCCTGTACGCAGACCACGGCTCCGCCGGTGCTCAGCGGGGCGAACAGGTCGAAGACGGAGAGGTCGAACTCCAGCGCGGACAGCGCCAGGGTGCGGTCGGCGGGGCCGAGTCCGAGGCGTTCCCGGAGGTCGGCCACGGTACACATCGCGGCCGTGTGCGTGACTTCGACCCCCTTCGGTTCGCCCGTCGAGCCGGAGGTGTACAGAACGTAGGCGAGGTCGCCGGGTGCGCCCGGCACCGGAGCGGGCAGCGGTTGGGCGGTGAGGGCCGTGTCCAGGCGGTCCAGGAGGAGGCGGGCGCCCGCGGCCTCCAGGACGCGGGTGCGGCGTGCGGGCGGCTGGTCGACGGCGACGGGGAGGTAGGCGGCGCCTGCCGCGAGGACGCCGAGGACGGCGACGGCCTGGTCGGGGCCCTTGGGCAGGCTCACGGCGACCAGATCGCCGGGGCGCACGCCGTGAGCGTGCAGGTGGCCGGCGACGGCGAGGGCACGGGCGGCGAGGTCGCCGTAGGTGTGCTGCCCGGCGGCGTCCCCCCACAGGAGCGCGGGGGCGTCCGGGGTCGTGGCGGCGTGGTGGAAGAACTCGTCGTGCAGGCGCGGTCCGCCGCCGGGCGGGCGGCCCGTGCCGTTCACGGCCTGCCGGGTCTGCCGCTGCCCGGCGGGCAGCAGGTCACCCACCGGGGCCGTCCAGGCGCGTTCGTCGTCGGTGAGCCGGTCCAGGAGGGTGGTGTACGCGTGGAACATGGCGTCCAGGACACCGGAGGCGAACGCGGCTTCGCGGGCGTCCCAGTTGACCAGCAGTCCGCCGTCGAGTTCGGTGATCTGGGCGTCGAGCCAGACCTGCGGGCCCTGCGAGATGATCCACACCGGCTCGCCGAAGGCGCGGGTGACCGTTGCGGGGAAGAGCGGGCCGAGGCCGAGGGCGCTGGTGTGGACCACGGGGGCGAGGGTCTGGGCGCCGCGGTGGCGGCCGAGGTCGCGCAGTACCTCCACGCCGGAGTGCCGGGCGTGCGCGGCGTCGGCGTGGAACTGTTCCTGGAGCCGGCCGGCCCGGCCGGCGAAGCCACCCGGTGTGGTTCCGTCCCAGGCCAGCAGGACCGAGGAGGTGAAGTCGCCCACCAGGTCGTCGATGTCCGGGTGCAGCGGTTCACGGTCGAACAGGGGGAGGTTGAGCAGGAAGGAGGGCTCGGTGCTCCAGGCGGTGAGGACCTCTGCGAAGACGGCGGTGAGCGCGAGCGCGGGGGTCAGTCCGTGGGCCCGGGCCCGTGCTCCGAAGGCGGCGGTCCGCTCGGGGCCGAGGACGCGGTGCCTGCGGATGACGGTCGTGGCGTCGGCGTCGTGTCCGGCGGCGGGCAGCTCCGGCGCCCCGGGCAGGGTGTCGAGGCGGTCGCGCCACCAGGCGCGGTCCTCTGCGTGCGCGGCACGGCCGGGGCCGGCGCGGTGGGACGCGCGGTCGGACAGATAGCGGCGGAAGGAGTATCCGGGCTTGGCGCGCGGCAGTTCGCCGCCCGCGCTGTAGGCGGCGGCGAGGTCGGCGAGCAGTACGCGCAGGCTGAGCGCGTCGGCGGCGATCATGTCGAGGTTGACGTGGGTGCGGGTACGGCCGTCCGGCAGCAGAGTGAGCCGGACGTCGAAGACCTCGCCCGAGCCGATGTCCAGCGTGCGGTGGGAGAGCGCGGCGCGGATGCGGTCGAGCGCGGCCTCGGCGGTCTCGGGGTTCTCGGGGTTCTCGTGGCGCAGGTCGGTGACGTGCAGGCCGGGCCAGGGTGCGGTGTCCAGGACTTCCTGGGTGCCGTCGTCGAGGACGCGGACCCGGAGCATGTCGTGGCGGGCGAGGACGGAACGTACCGCTGCCTGGAGCCGGTCGGGGTCCACTCCGGTGCCGTCGAACTCGTGGTAGAAGTGCGCGGCCACGCCTCCCAGTCGTTGGCCCGGGGAGCGTCCGGCCCAGTAGGCGTGCTGCATCAGGGCCAGCGGGAAGGGGCCCGCCGCCGTGTCGTCGGCCTCGGGCGCGGTGACGGGCTCCGGGGCGGTGCGGGTGTCCGTGCCCGGTCGTGCGAGCAGGGCGTGCCAGGCGGCGGGTGTCGGGGCGGCGGCGAGGGCGCCGAAGGTGATGTCGGCGCCGGCGCGGCGCCAGCGGGCCGCCAGCTTCATCAGGGTGATGGAGTCCAGGCCGAGCGCGATGAGGTTGTCGTCGTCGCGGACGGCCCCGGGCGGCAGGTCGAGGACGGCTGCGAGCCGGGTGCGCAGGGCCTCCTGATCCGTCGTCTCGGCGGTGGCCGGGTCGGTGGGGTCGGTCAGCACGGGTCTTCCTTCTGTCTGGCGGGGGTACGGGGCAGGCCCGGCGGGGACGGCCGCCGGGCCGGTGTCCGTGGTGGCCCGGTGGTACGGGCGGAGGGGGTTACGGTGGGCCGGCCGGTGTCACCAGCGCACCGGCAGGGTGGCCGGGCCGCGGAGGAAGGCGGCCGACTTCCACGTCGCGTCGCCGGCCGTACGCAGACCGGGCAGCAGCCGGGCCAGCGCGGTCAGTCCCTCCTGGAGTTCGACCCGGGCCAGCGCGGCGCCGGCGCAGTGGTGGATGCCGTGGCCGAAGGCGAGGTGTCCGGAGGTGTCGCGGCCGGGATCGAGGACGTCGGGGCGGGGGAAGCGCAGCGCGTCGCGGTTGGCGGCGCCGATCGCCACGAGTACGGGCTCGCCCGCGCGCACCTTGGCCCCGCCCACCTCGACGTCCTCCAGGGCGTAGCGCGGCAGTGAGGCGGACGCCGCCAGGGGGACGTAGCGCAGCAGTTCCTCCACCCAGTCGCGGGCGCGTTCGGGCCGGTCGGCCAGTTCGGCGAGGGCACCGGGGCGCTGGGTGAGCAGGACCCAGGTGAAGTTGGCGAACTGGGATGCGGTGGTCTCGTAGCCGCCGAGCAGGATCGCGACGCACAGTTCGACGAGTTCTTCCGCCAAGGCCCGGTCGTCCGGGGCCTCCTCGTCGCGGGCCCGCAGCAGCGCGGTCATCAGGTCGTCGGCGGGCTCGGCGCGCCGGCGGTCGAGCAGGTCGCCCATGTACGCCTTGAGCGCGGCGGTGGCGGCCATGAAGTCCTGCGGGGTCGCCCCGCTGGTGGACAGGACGGTGTCGCTCCAGCCGCGGAAGCGGTCCCGGTCCTCGGCGGGGACGCCGAGGAGTTCGCAGATGACCGCGATCGGCACGGGCAGCGCGACGTGTTCCATCAGGTCGGCGGGGGACCCTTCGGCGATCATCCGCCGGACGGCGTCCTCGGTGATCTCGCGGACGCGGGGGCGCAGCGCCTCCGCCCGGCGGGCGGTGAAGGCGCGGGCGGCCGGGCGGCGCAGCCGGGTGTGGTCGGGCGGGTCGGTGGCGACCAGGCCGATGGGGCTGACCGGGGTGGTGCGCGGCGCGTCCCGGTGGGCGTCGGCGCGGGAGAAGCGGGCGTCGGCGAGCACGGCACGGGCGTCGTGGTGGCGGGTGACGAGCCACGCCGGTTCGCCGTAGGGCAGTCGGACGCGCAGCAGGCCGGGGGTGCGCTGGGCGACGCGGTAGGCGTCGGCGAGGTCCAGGCCGTCCGCGGTGTCGAACGGGTACGGGGCAGGGGTGGTCACAGGGCCTCCGCGACGGTGTCGAGCGTGCGGGCCAGGGCGCCTCGGTCGACCTTGCCCGCGCCGGTGCGGGGGAAGCTGTCGAGGGTGCGGACCCGGTCGGGGTGCTTGAAGGCGGCGACGCCGCGGGCGGTGAGGTGTCCGACGAGGTCGCGCCGGGTGGGTGCCTGGCCGCGGGGGACGACGAAGGCGCAGGTGCGTTCGCCCATGTCGGGGTCGGCGTAGCCGACCAGGGCCACGTCGTGCACCCGGGGGTGGGCGAGGAGGTGGTTCTCGACCTCCTCGACCGGGACCTTGTCGCCGCCCCGGTTGATGACGTCCTTCAGCCGGCCTTCCACCACGAGGTTGCCGCCGGGCAGCCGGCGTACCAGGTCGCCCGAGCGGTAGAAGCCGTCGGGGGTGAAGGCGGTGGCGTTGTGCCGTTCGGCGCGGAAGTAGCCGCGCAGGGTGTAGGGGCCGCGCGTCCACAGTTCGCCGGTCTCGCCGTCGGGGACGTCGGTGCCGTCGGGGGCGACCACGCGGACCTCGTCGGCGGCGGAGAGGGGGCGGCCCTGGGTGGTGCACACGGTCTCGTCGGGGTCGTCGAGGCGGGTGAGGTTCAGCAGGCCCTCGGCCATGCCGTAGACCTGTTGCAGGCCGCAGCCGAGGACCGGGCGTATCCGCCGGGCGGTCTCCTCCTTGAGCCGGGCGCCGCCCACTTGGAGGAGGGTGAGGCTGGTGAGGTCGGGGGCGAGGAGTTCGGCGGCGTCCAGCCAGGCGAGGACGAGCGGGGGGACGAGGGCGACGGTGGTGACGCGTTCGCGGGCGATGAGGCCGAAGGCGGTGTCCGGGTCCGGTGCGGGGGCCAGCACGGTGGTGCCGCCGGTGTGCAGGGTGCCCAGGAGGCCGGGGCAGGCCAGGGCGAAGTTGTGGGCGGCGGGCAGGGCGAGCAGGGTGATGGTGTGCGCGTCGAGTCCGGCGACGCGGGCGCCGGCCCGCAGGTTGTAGGCGTAGTCGTCGTGGGTGCGCGGGATCAGCTTGGGCAGGCCGGTGGTGCCGCCGGAGAGCAGGAGCACGGCGACGTCCTGGGGGCGCGCGTCGTCGGGGGTGCCCGGGTCCGGCTCGGCGGACGTGAGCGTGTCGAAGGGCGTGCCGGGCGCGCCGGAGCCGGTGGTGAAGACGTGGCGGACGGTGTGCGCGGCGGTGCGCACCGCCCGGGCGAGCCGGGCCTGTTCCGGGTCGCCGCCCTCCATGACGCAGGCAGCGGCGCCGGACAGGCGGGCGAGGTGGACGAGTTCGCTCTCCCGGTGGGCGGGCAGGGCGAGCACCGGGACGACGCCGGCGCGGAAGCAGCCGAACAGCGTCAGGACGAAGGGCAGGCCGTTGGGGAGGTGGACCAGGAGGCGGTTGCCGGGTTTGAGGCCGTGGGCGCGCAGCCCGGCCGCCACCCGGTCGGCGGCCCGGTCGAGTTCGGCGTAGCTCAGGCGCCGTCCGTCCGTCACCACGGCGATGTGTCCGGGCGTGCGGCGGGCACTGTCGCGCAGGACGGAGCCGAGGGTGGTGCCGGTCCAGTGGCCCTCGGCGCGGTAGCGGGCGGCGGCCGGTTCGGGCCAGGGGGTGAATCCGTCGAGCAGGGGCACGATGGGTCCTCGATGGGTGGTCAGGCGGGCGGGTCAGCCGACGGCGGGGGTCAGGCGCAGGGGAAGCGCCTCCAGGCCGTGCATGGCGGTGGAGAAGCGCCAGCGCAGCGTGGATTCGTCCACGGCCAGTTCGAGGCCGGGGAAGCGGGCGAGGAGCCGGCTGAAGGCGATCTCCCCTTCCAGGCGGGCGAGGGCCGCGCCGACGCAGTAGTGGATGCCGTGGCCGAAGGCGAGGTGGCCGCCGGCCGGGCGGGTGATGTCGAGCCGGTCGGGATCGGTGAACCGGCCGTCGCGGTTGGCGGCGAGCCAGGACACCATCACGAAGTGGCCCGCGGGGACGGTGACGCCGCCGAGTTCGACGTCCTCGGTGGCGTAGCGCGGGCTGGAGAGGTTGTTGGGGGTCTCGTAGCGCAGGAACTCCTCCACCGCCTGCGGCATCAGCTCGGGGCGTGCCTTGAGCAGGGCGAGCTGTCCGGGGTGGCGCAGCAGGGCGAGCACGCCGCTGCTGATGAGGTTGACGGTGGTCTCGAAGCCACCGGTGAGCAGTACGACGGCGGTGGCGGTCAGCTCGTCGCGGGAGAGGCGGTCGCCGCCGTCGCCGGCGTGGACGAGGCGGGTGAGCAGGTCCTCGCCGGGGTCGCGCCGCTTGGCCTCGACGAGGTCGCCGAGGTAGGCCGCCATGTGCGTCGAGGCGGCGCCGATCTCCTCGGGGGTGACGGCGGCGACCATGGTGTGCGTCCAGGCGGTGAACCGGTCGCGGTCCTCGAAGGGGATGCCGAGGACTTCGCAGATGACGCGGATGGGCAGGGGCAGGGCGTAGTCGGCGAGGAGTTCGCTGTGCGGGCCCGTTTTCTCCATGGCGTCGAGGAGTTCGTCGGCGATGGCCTCGATCCGCGGGCGCAGCGGGGCGACGGCGCCGGGGGTGAACACCTTGGTGATCAGGGAGCGCAGCCGGGTGTGGTCCGGCGGGTCGAGGTTGAGGAGGTTCTTGGCCAGTTCGGGGGCGAAGTGACTCTCGGTGTCCTCGCCGCCGCCCAGGCGCAGCCGCTCCAGCCGGTCGTAGACGCCGTCGCTGCTGAAGCGGGGGTCGGTGACGGCGGTGCGGGCCTCTTCGTGGCCGCTGACCAGCCAGACGGGGAAGCCGCCGGGCAGTACCACGAAGCGGACGGGGGAGGCGGCGCGCAGGCCGGCGGCGACGGTGTGGGCGTCCTGGATGAAGTCTTCGCCGAGCGGGAGCGGGACGGTGGGGGTCTGGGCGGTGGGGAGCGGGGCGGTCACTGGGGTCCTCCGGTGGGGTGGTACGGGCGGGCGGGGGCGAGGGGGGTCACGGCAGGTCCAGTTCGGGGCGGTACAGGTCGGCCCACACGTGGAAGTCGAGGAGGCGTTCGAGGCCGGTGCGCGGGGCGCCGGTCACGGTGGCCGGGTCGGCGGCGGCGGTGCGCCGCGCCCAGGCGGGGTCGAAGACGGCGAACACGGGGTGACCGGGGTCGGCGAGGACCTGGCGGGTCTGCTCCTGGAGGGCGGCCGCGTAGGCCGTGTCCTGGGTGGAGGGGTAGGGACTCTTGACGCGCTCGGTGACGGAGGCGGGCAGCAGGTGGGCGACGGCCTGCCGCAGCAGGCCCTTCTCCCGCCCGTCGAGGGTCTTCAGCGCCCAGGGCGTGTTGTAGACGTAGGAGACCAGACGGTGGTCGGCGAACGGGACGCGGACCTCCAGACCGGCCGCCATGGACATGCGGTCCTTGCGGTCGAGCATGGCCCGCACGAGCCGGGTGATGTGCAGGTGGCTGCTGGTGCGCATCCGGCGTTCGAAGAGGTCTTCGCCGGGCAGGTGTTCGACCTTGGCGACAGCCGTCGCGTACTCGTCGGCGACGTAGGCGCCGATGTCGAGGGCGGCGCGCAGTCCGGGGCGGAGCGGCTCGGTGCGGTCGGCGGTGTAGGTGTTCTGGAACGCCAGCCAGGGGAAAGTGTCGGCGTCGCGGGCGGCCGGGTGGTGGAACCAGACGTATCCGCCGAAGAGTTCGTCGGCGAACTCGCCCGACAGGGCGACGGTGGACTGCTCCCGGATGGCGCGGAACAGCAGCAGCATGGAGCTGTCGATGTCACCGAGCCCGATGGGCATGTCCCTGGCGGCCACCACCGCGCGCCGCAGTGCCGGGTCGGTGAGCGCGCGGGAGTCGAGGACCACGTCGTGGTGGTCCGCGCCGACGTGGGCGGCGACCTCCCGGACGAACGGGGCGTCGGGGGTGTCGCGGAACTCGTCGGGCCGGAAGTTCTCCTCGTAGCCGGCGAAGTCCACGGAGAAGGTGCGCGGCTTCTCGCCCGCGGCCCGCTGGTGCCGGGCGGCGAGCGCGGTGACGGCGCTGGAGTCGAGGCCGCCGGAGAGCAGCACGCACTGGGGGACGTCGGAGACCAGCTGCTCGGGCACGATGTCGCCGAGGAGGGCGGCGACCCGCTCGACGCTCGTCGCGGCGTCGTCGGTGTGTTCGGTGGTCTCCAGCCGCCAGTAGGTGTGCTCCCGTATCCCGGCGCGGTCGACGGTGAGCACGGTGCCGGGCTCGACCTCGTACAGGTCCTTCCACAGCGACCAGCCGGGCGCCTTGGTGAAGCCGACGAGTTCGCGCAGGCAGGAGGTGTCGACGCGGCGCGGGAAGGCCGGATTGGCGAGCACGGCCTTCGGCTCGGAGCCGAACAGGAGGCCGTCGGGGGTGCGGTGGTAGTAGAGGGGCTTGACGCCCATGCGGTCGCGGACGAGGACCATGCGCTGCCGGCGCTCGTCCCACAGGGCGAAGGCGTACATGCCGGTGAGGCGCTCGGCGACGGCCTCCCCCCACTCCAGGTAGCCGCGCAGCACGGTCTCGGTGTCGCTGCGGGTGGTGAACCGGTGGCCGCGGCGGCGGAGTTCGGCGCGCAGCTCCGGGTGGTTGTAGACCTCGCCGGAGTAGGCGAGGGTGACGTGGCCCTCGGGGGTGTCCGCCGTCATCGGCTGGGCGCCGCCCGGCAGGTCGATGACGGCGAGGCGCCGGTGGCCCAGGGCCGCGTGCCGGTACAGGCGCACACCGCTCGCGTCGGGGCCGCGGTCGGCGAGGGTGGCCGTCATGGCGTCGACCGTGTCGCCCCGCTGGGTGAGGTTCTGGTCGAACGCCACCCAGCCGGTGATTCCGCACATGGGTGTTCCTCGGTTTCGTGTCGGGCCGGCCGCCGCGAAGGGCGGCGGCCGGTGGTTCAGGTGAGGGAGCGGCGGGCCGCGAGGACGCGGTGGCCCAGCGGGTGGAGCGGGTGGCCGTCGGCGGGCAGGTCGGCGACGGGGAGGAGGCCGGCGCCGTCGAGGACGGTCCGCCACTGGGCGTGGGTCAGGAAGCTGGTCCCGGTGGCCGCGCGGGCGTCGCGGGGGGCCGGCAGCAGGAAGCCCTGCGAGGCGAGCACCCAGTACTCCTCCCGGGTGGGTTCGGTGAGCACCAGCAGGCCGCCCGGCGTGAGCAGCCGGGCCAGTGAGCGCACGGAGAGGTCGGTGTCGACCGCCGCGTTGAGGACCCCGCCGGCCACCACCACGTCGAAGGACCCGGCAGCGTGGCCTTGTCCCGCGGGGTCCTGGTCGACGTCCAGCAGGCCGTAGCGCAGGCGGTCGCCGAACCGGGCGCAGGCGTGGTCGAGGAAGAACGGCGACACGTCGGTGAACAGGTACTCCACGGGCGGGCCCGGGAGCCGTTCCACCTCCGGCAGGACCACTTCGGTGGTCGTCGCCGTGCCGCCCCCCGCCTCAAGGACGCGCCGGGCGCCTGCGGTGCCGCGCAGGTGCCCGGTGACCAGCGCGGCGGCGGCGTAATGCTGGTAGCGGGCGGTGGCGCTCTCCCGGTACAGCGAACGGGCGGTGTCCGTCTCCCCGCGCGGGAAGAGCAGCTCGGCGGCGGACCGCTCGGCCCGCAGCAGGGCGAGGAGTTCGCCCGCCGAGGCGCGGGCGTAGCGGACGGTCGCGTCGGAGCCGTGGGCGTCCCGCCAGCGCCGCCGGGCCGCTCGCCACACCGCGTCCAGGTCGGCGTACGCCTCCGTGCCCGCCGCACGGCTCAGGGCACCGGAGGTGTCCGCGACGAGCAGTTCCTCGTCGGTCAGTACGGTCAGCCAGCGGTGCAGCAGGCGCTGGTGATCCGGGGCGGGCCGCACCGCGGCGGTGATCTGCTCCGGGGTGTGGCGGTCGCCGGGGCGGGTGTGGCAGCCGGCCCGCTGGAGCGTGTGCAGCATGCTGTGCAGGGCGGCCCTGGCCACCTCGTGGGCGGCCTCGACCGAGGCGTGCAGGTCGAGTCCGCGCAGGGCCGCGTCGGCCGCCGCGGCGGCCGTGTCCGCGAGGCTCCCGGTGGCGGGCCGGCTCCCGCCGGGGCGCGGTGCCGCCTGTTCCAGCACCGGTCCCAGGGCCTGCCAGGCCGTGCTGTCCTCCGGCCCGGCGCCCGGTTCGGCACACAGGACGCGGGTGAGCGCGGACAGGTCGGTCAGCGCGGCGGTGGGCGCGGCCGGCAGGGCGCGCACCGACGCGAGGGGCAGCACCGCCTCGGTGGCCGCCGTCCGTTCGAGTACGGCCAGCAGCCGGGCGGGCGGGGTGGCGGCGGGGACCGCCGTGACGCGGCCGCGGCGTGACCAGGTGTCGAGCGCCGCCGCGGCGCCCGCCGGGTCACCGGTCAGGACCAGCGTGTGCGGCGGCGTTCCCGCGCCGGGTGCCGGCTCTGGCCGTACGACGGCCGGCGCGTCGTCCGGCGTCTCGGCCGGCGTCTCGGCCGGCGTCTCGGCCGGCGTCTCGGCCGGCGTCTCGGCCGGCGTCTCGGCCGGCGTCTCGGCCGGCGTCTCGGCCGGCGTCTCG